>CAXMQV010000083.1:0-58614 GCA_964195905.1 uncultured Gammaproteobacteria bacterium | reverse complement strand
GTGACGACGATGGTCCGGTCTGCGAGGGTGATATCTGCGGTCATGGCGGCACCCTACCCGCTCGTTGGGCTCCGTAGGCTTGCAGGAGGGATTCGTCGACGAGGAGATGACATGCGGACTGAACGGGATTCAATGGGCGAGGTGCAGGTGCCGGACGATGCCTACTACGGGGCGTCCACCCAGCGAGCCAAAGACAACTTCCCGATCTCAGGCCTTGTCTTCAGCCGCCGTTTCATCTGGGCGCTCGGCCTCATCAAGGCAGAGGCGGCCCGGACAAACGGCGAGCTCGGGACCTACCCCGCTGAGCTGGCCGAGGCCGTTGCAGTGGCTGCCGACAAGGTCGTGGCCGGCGATATGGATGAGCAGTTCGTGCTCGACGTGTTCCAGACCGGTTCGGCCACCTCGACGAACACGAACGCCAATGAGGTCATCGCCAACCTCGCCACCGAGGCCATGGGTGGCGAGCGGGGAAGCCGGCTGGCTCACCCGAACGATCACGTCAATCAGGGCCAGTCGTCAAACGACGTCATCCCGACTGCCATCCACATCGCGGCGGTGGCCGCCATTCGGGAAGAGCTGCTGCCGGCATTGGACGGCTTGGCGATGGCGCTCGACGCCAAAGCCGTCGAGTTCGATGGGATCGTCAAGTCGGGTCGCACCCACTTGATGGATGCCACTCCGGTCCGGCTCGGACAGGAGTTCTCGGGCTACGCCGCCCAGATCGCCAAGGGCAAGGGCCGGCTCGAAGCCGTGCTCCCCGACCTCGAGGAGCTTGCGCTCGGTGGGACTGCAGTCGGCACCGGCATCAACGCCCCGGAAGGCTTCGCCGCCGGGACGATCGGGCGTATCGCCGCGCGGACCGGGATGCCGTTTCGCGAGGCCGACAACCACTTCGAGGCCCAGGCGGCCAAGGATGCAACCGTTGCCGCCTCGGGAGCCCTCAAGACCGTGGCGACGTCGCTGTTCAAGATCGCAAATGATCTGCGGTGGCTGTCGTCGGGCCCCCGCACCGCCATCGCCGAGATCAAGCTCCCGTCGCTGCAGCCGGGCTCCTCGATCATGCCCGGCAAGGTGAACCCGGTGATCCCCGAATCGGTGATGATGGTGGCCGCCCAGGTCATCGGCAACGACGCCGCCATCACATGGGGTGGCGCCAACGGGAACTTTGAGCTCAACGTGATGATGCCGGTGATCGTCCACAACCTGTTGCAGTCGATCGAGCTGCTGGCGAGTGCGTCGACCGTGCTCCGTGAGAAGTGCGTTGAGGACATCGAAGCCGACGCCGATCGTGCCGCCGAGTTGCTCGAGCGCAACATCATCATCATCACGGCTCTCGCCCCCAAGATCGGTTACGACCTGGCTGCCGATATCGCCAAGACCGCCTTCGCCGAGAACCGCGGTGTCCGCGAGGTGGCCGCCGAGAAGTCTGGCCTGAGCGCCGAAGAGTTGGCGGCCGCCCTCGACCTGCACGCCATGACCGAAGGCGGCGTCACCGGATAGCGCCGGCTACCCCCCGTCGCCGGCTTGCGCTTTCAGGTCGGCGATCGTCTTGTTGGAGACGATCCTGGCCACGAGGGGAACCGCGATGAGGTAGACGGCGGTCCCCACGAAGAAGGGGGCCCGCAGACCGATCCAGTCGCCCAGAACGCCACCGAGGATGGCTCCAAGGGGGATGGCGCCGAAGGCGATGGTTCGGGCATCGGCGGCAACCCGTCCCCGCATCTCGTCGGGGACGAGGGTCTGTCTCAGTGAAACGACGACCACGTTCCACATGCCGATCAGGATTCCATCGAGGGTGAAGGCCAGCGCCACAATGAGGGGCGTTGAAGTGACCGCGACGGCGAACGCGCTCAGCGCCAAGCCGGCCATCGACCCGAGCAGCAAGGTGCCGGGCCCGAGGCGGCGCTCCACTCGATGTGCCACCGCGGCGCCTGCCAGGCCTCCGATTCCCGCCGCCGACAGCACCAATCCGAATCCGAGTTCGTTCAGGCCGAGGATGTCCTGTGCGAACAGCACGAAGACCGAGAACATGGCGGTGCCGACAAGGTTGGAGATGCCGGCCATGAGCGAGAGGGTGCGTAGGACCTTGTGCTCCCAGAGCCACTTGATGCCGTCGCCGATCTCCCGGCGCATGGCTCCTTGGCCGTGGGCCACCTCCCGCTCCGACCGGAAGGAACCGGGAATCGTCGCCAGCAGCACTGCGGCCAGGACGAACGCACCGGCATCGACGAAGAATGGGACCGATGCCGCCGCTACGAACAGCAGCCCGCCGATCGGAGGTCCGAGGAGATCGTTAGCGGCCCACTCGGCCGCCTGGGTACGGCCGTTGGCCAGTTCCAGGTTCTCGACGGGTACGAGGCGGGGAACGATCGCCTCCCATGACGTGTCGACGAGGGTTTCGGCGGTGCCGATGCCGAACGCGATCACGTAGAGAATGGCGAGCGAGATCCCGTCGGTGGCCACCAGGACCGCGACGAGCCCGACCCCGGCTGATCTCGCCAGGTTCCCCCAGACCATGAGGCGCTTTCGATCCACCCGGTCAACGATGTCGCCGGCAATCAGTTCGAATCCGAGCCAGGGAAGGCTGTGAACGACGGCCGTCAGCGCCACGAGAATCGGGTTGCGGGTGAGGAGGGCGCTCACGAGGGGGAGGGCGGCGAACGTGATGCCATCGGCCAGGTTCGACATGACGCCGGCCCCCCAGATCCTGGCGAAATCGGGACCGAGACGGGTTGGGGTTTCGGATCGGACATGCCACCGGTGGTGCCATCGAGTGTGCCCGAGCGTGAGTCGAGATCGGCGGTGCAGCGACATCTGGCTTCCTTGGGTGATGGGCGGGGCCATTATGGACGGTCGGAAACGGTCTGTCGTGGTCCCGTGGCAGACCCGCCGGAAGTCCCAGAGCCACCCGCTCTTGCGAAGACCCCGGCAGAGGAACCCGGCGACGGCGGCCATGATGAACACCACGAGCGGGAACCCCCGGTCGCAGTGGATGCCGGGCATGCGATTGAAGTTCATTCCGAAGATACCGGCGATCAGTGTCGGGACCGCTTCCACTGCCACCCACGCCGAGATCCTCCGCATGTCTTCGTTCTGATGTACCCCGGCCCGGGTCAGGCTGGCCTCGAGATCGCTCGCAGGAGGTCTGCCGAAGCACGATTCCCCGGGTAACGCCACCCGGCGAGTCGCGGAAGGGCTTCGTTCTCTCCTGGAAAGGTGATCGCAAATTGCGGGCACCTTCAAGCAAGTGAAGGTGCCCGCCCATGACCTCGTGGGACGGGGTTGCCGGACCGCCGCTTGTCCCGTTGCACGGCACTCATGGAAGTGTTCGTCGCCGTTCTCTTGTTGGGAACGACCCTCCCCCCACCCCTCCCACTCCGCTTCGCTCCGCGGGAGGGGAGAAGAGCGTGCCCGTCCACTTCGCTTCGCTCCGCGGGAGGGGAGAAGAGAGTGCCCGTCCACTTCGAGGGGAGGAGTAGAGCCTCGCTCCGCGGGAGGGGAGAAGAGAGTGCCCGTCCACTTCGAGGGGAGGAGTAGAGCCCCGCTCCGCGGGAGGGAGAAGAAGTCCCGGTCTGTTTCGCTCGGCGGGAGGGGAGAAGAAGTCCCGGTCCGCTCGGAGGAAACGGTTGGCGGTGGGTCCCTACACCAGCGGGGCGACCTCTTCGGCGAGTTGTTGCATGACTTCGACTTGCTCGGCGTAGGTCAAGGTGGGGAAGTAGGAGCGGGCGACGATGTCGAGGTCGACGTCGACCGCATTCTGGATCTGGGCGATTTGCTCGGCGATGTCGGATCCGGAGCCGAGCAGTGTTGTCTTGCGGAGCTGATTCTCGTCCCTATCGGACAGCGGCGGCGGCTCGGGGAGCTCTCCGCTCCGGTTGGCCGAAGGCTCCATGTCGCCGTACTTCCAGCGCATGGCGTGGACGTGGGTCCGGGCCTGCCCCCAGGCGGCCTCGCGGTTGGAACCGGGGAACATGACCGTGTAGTAGATCCAACGGAAGTCGGCAGGATCCCGATCGGCCTTCTCCAGCTCGTCGGTGGCCCAGGCCACCTGCTCGGCCAACTTGGCAGGCGAGGCATTCGAGAAGAACCCCTGCGCCATGCGCGCCGCTCGTCGCACCGCCGGCTCGGCTCCACCGCCGATGACGATCGGTATCGGGACGTCCGGAGTCGGTCGTACCCCCACCTCGGGGAACCGATAGACGGCACCGTCGTGAGAGAAGGGCCGGCCGGTCCACGCTTTCGGGAGAATGGCGAGGATCTCGTCCATGGCCCGTCCCCGGCGCTTGAGATCTGCTCCGAGCGCTTCGAACTCGACCGGCATCCATCCAAGTCCGAGCCCGAGCGTGAAGCGCCCATGGCTGATGAGCTGGACCGTCGCGGCGTCCTCGGCCAGTCGCAACGGGTGGTGCAGCGGGGCGAGCATGACTCCGGTGCCGATCTCGATCGTTGAGGTGCGGGCGGCCATGGCCGCGCTCATCGGGAGCAGCGACGCCATGTAGCCGTCGTCGATGAAGTGATGCTCGGTGGTCCAGACTGAGCGGTACCCGAGCTGCTCGGCCTGCACCGTAAGGTCGAGGGCTTCCCGGTAGAGGTCGGTCCACGAGCGCGGGTCGCCGGGACTGCGTTGCGCCGAGATGAGGCCGAATCCGAGCCCGGAGCTCATTCGGTCGCCTCCATCGCCTGCTGAAGGGTGATCCAGGGGAGGTCGGCGCATTTGATGCGGACCGGGAACTTCCGGACACCCTGCAGTGCCTCCAGGTCTCCGAGGGCCTCGCCGGGACGGTCCGGGTTGACGATCTCCTCGTCGGACTCCTCGATCGCCATCATCACTTTGAATTTGCGAACGACGTCAACGATCTCAGCACGGCTCTTGCCGGAGACGGCTTCGGACATCATCGAGGCCGATGCCTGGCTGATCGAGCAGCCCACTCCGATGGCGCCGACTTCGGTGACGATATCTCCATCGAACTTGATTTCGACCGTGACCTCATCACCGCACAGCGGATTCTTCCCCTCGGCGGTTCCGCTCGGGCTCTCGAGATGGTCGTGGTGACGGGGGGCCCGGTAATGGTCGAGGATCACTTCCCGGTATAGCTCGTTAAGCGACACCGAAGATCTCCCGGGCTTGCTGGAGTCCGTCGACGAGGGCGTCGACGTCGGACAGTACGTTGTAGACGTAGAACGAGGCGCGAGCAGTCGCCGGAGTGTTCAACGACCGGGCGAGCGGGCGGGCGCAGTGGTGACCGGCCCGGATGGCCACACCGCGCTGGTCGAGGATCGTGGCGAGATCATGGGGATGGATGTCGGCCAGGGTGAAGCTGACGGCGCCGCCGCGCTGGTCGAGGTCGGTGGGGCCGTAGATGGTGAGACCGTCGATGGCGCCCAGTCGCTCGAGGGCATACCGGGTGATCTCGATTTCGTGGCTGCGAACCGCCTCCATCCCGATCGCCTGCAGGTAGTCGATGGCCGTGCCCAGACCTACCGCCTCGGCGATGGGAGGAGTGCCGGCTTCGAATTTGTGCGGTACGGCCGCCCACGTTGACGATTCCAGCTGAACGTCGCTGATCATCTCGCCGCCGCCTTCGGCCGGTTCCATGGCCTCGAGCAGCTCGGCTTTGCCGTAGAGGGCTCCGATGCCGGTCGGTCCGAGCATCTTGTGACCTGAGAACGCCAGGAAATCGGCATCCATCGCCTTCACATCCACTGCCATGTGGGGAACGGCCTGGGCGGCGTCGACGACGACGAGGGCTCCAATCTCATGGGCGGCGTCGGCGATCTGGCGAACGGGGTTGATAGTGCCGAGCACATTCGACATGGCGGTGATGCCGACCACTTTGACCCGCTCGTCGAGCAGCTCGGAGAACGCTGCCATGTCGAGCGCGTAGTCACCGGTGTGGGGGACGTAGACGAGCTCGGCTCCGGTGTGGCGGCTCACGAGCTGCCAGGGCACGATGTTGGCGTGGTGCTCCATGAGCGTGAGGAGAATCCGATCGCCGGCCTTGAGGTTGTAAAGGCCCCAGCCGTATGCGACCTGGTTGAGGGCCGAGGTAGTGCCGCGATTGAAGGCGATCTCGCCAACCTCGGCGTTCACGAACGCGGCCACGGTGGCGCGGGCACCCTCATAGCGGTCGGTGGCATCGTTGGACAGTGAGTAGGCGCCCCGGTGGACGTTGGCGTTTGTAGTCCGATAGAAGTCGGAGACGGCGTCGATGACCGCATTCGGTTTCTGCGATGTAGCCGCCGAGTCCAGGTAGACGAGGGGGTGCCCGTTCATCTTCTGGTCCAGGATTGGGAAATCCGAGCGGATATGGGCGAGGTCGGTCACCGGGTGCTCATGCTCCAACCGCGGCGCGGTATGCGTCGTAGCCCTCGCCCTCCACCCGGGCGGCCAGCTCAGGCCCTCCGGTCTCGACGATCTTGCCGTCGAGGAGGATGTGGACGATGTCGGGAGTGATGTACTCGAGAAGCCGCTGGTAATGGGTGATCACCACGAAGGCCCGCTCCGGGCTGCGGAGCCGGTTGACGCCGTCGGCCACTACCCGCAAGGCGTCGATGTCGAGGCCCGAGTCGGTCTCATCCATGATCGCCAGCTCGGGCTCGAGCACGGCCATTTGGAGAACCTCATTGCGCTTGCGCTCGCCGCCCGAGAATCCCTCGTTGAGATACCGGTCGGCGAAGCTCGGGTCCATGCCCAGTTCGCGCATGGTGTCGGCCACCTTGAGGCGCAACTCGAGCACGGTGAGGTCGACGCCGGTGCGATTGGAAAGCGCCTGTCTGAGGAAGTTCACGATGGTGACGCCCGGGATCTCCTCGGGGTACTGGAACGCCAGGAACATGCCGGATTTCCCCCGCTGGGTGGGCGTTATCTCGGCGATCTGCTCGTCCGTCCAGTCGTCGCCCGCGACGAGCTCCTTGTCTTTGAACAGGATGCTTCCGTTGGTGATCTTGTAGGCGGGATTGCCCATGAGCACGTTGGCGAGTGTCGACTTGCCGGACCCGTTCGGGCCCATGACGGCGTGGATTTCTCCCCGGTTCACTGCCAGGTCGATCCCCTTCAAGATGGGGGTGTCCTCAACGGAGACGTGCAGGTTGGATACTTCGAGAATCATCCGTGAGAGCTTAGGGGGCTGCCGCTGAGTATCCCCAGGGGTTTTCCCGCTAGAGCTCGCAAGCGGGGGCGCCGGGAGGGAAGACCTGGATTCCCTTGACGGCCGGGTCATTGGTGAAGCGACGAGTGAGCAGCGACAGGGAGACCGGGTTCTGTGAGTGGGCCCGCAACGACACCGCCATGTCCTGGACGGTGACGAGGGTGGCCAGATCGGAGAATCCGCCAAACCGGACCAGATACTCGGCGTGAGCTTCGTCGCGGCCCACCACTGTGACCTCGGTCACGTCGTCGGTCGCCGCCAATTCGTTGCGGAGCCTGGTGAGTTCCCGGTCGTCGGCCACGAACAGCACCACATTCCAGCCGAAGAATGGGTTGCAGATCGGGGTAACGGCGGTCGTGACGTCCGCAACATCGGATAGTGCCCGGAGCTGGGATGCCACATCTGCCAGGTACGACGGATGGGATAGCTCGATTCGCAGCGACGCCGGGAGGGCCGCCACCTCAACTCCGGCCACGAGATCAGGCCGATCGGCAAAGAGGGTCGCGAACTCGACGAGGGCGCCTTCGCTCGAGACAACCGACACCGAGCCGACCCCCGTCCATACCGACACGGCTTCGGCGAGAGTTCCCGCCGCCGCCCCGGTGGTCAGCCAGGCGACGATATCGGGACCCTGCTCGGCAACGGTGCTGGTGGTTGTCGGCGGCGGAAGGGTGGTCGATGCCGGCGCCACCGTGCTCGTTGTGGCCACCGGCGGGAGGGAGGCGGTGTCGGTGCGAGCCGGCGTTGTGCAGGCTGCGGCCACGAGGATCAGAGCCGTCGGGATGAGGGCGCGGTGAATCCGGTGTCTCATGTAGTCGGTATCGGTATTGGCGGGCAGCACCTGAACCGCTCGCACCGGTCTCCTATGATCTGTCGCATGGATTTCACCTACTCGGAAGAACAGGAAATGCTGCGCGAGGGGGCCCGGCGGTTCCTGTCAGAGAGGTGCCCGATCGATCGGGTTAGGGAGATTGTGGAGACCGACACTGGATTCGACTCCGAGCTCTGGGATGCCGTCGCCGATCAGGGGTGGTCCGCCATGCATATCCCGGAGGAGTATGGGGGAGCCGGGTTCTCATATGCCGAGACCGCCATTCTCCTGCACGAGTTGGGCAGGGTGCTGGCGCCGATCCCGTTCCTGTCCTCGGCCATCCTGGCGGCCGAGGCGGTGCTGACCGGTGGAAGTGAAGCTCAGAAGGCCGAGTGGCTTCCCGCGCTGGCGGCCGGGGAAGCCATCGGAACCCTGGCGGTGGCAGAGCCCGGCGGTGGGTGGGACGAGGCCGCCGTGGCGACCACTGCCGTTGCCGATGGCGACGGATTTGCCATCACCGGCACAAAGTCCTTCGTGACCGCGGGCCATATGGCCGACCTGCTGATTGTGGCGGCCCGGCTCGAAGGGGAGGTCGGCCTCTTCCTCGTGGCAGGCGATGCGGTCGCCTCGACCAAGCTCGTCACACTCGACACGACCCGCACCCAGGCGACCATTGAACTGGCCGGCTCGGCGGCTGTTCGATTGGGTACCGCCGGCTGGGATGTGGTTGAGCGGGTCTACGACGTTGCGGGCGCTGCTCTGGCCGCCGAAGCGGTTGGCGGGTTGGAGAGAGTTCTCGAGATGGCGGTCGGGTACGCCAAGGAGCGTAAGCAATTCGGCCGCGCTATCGGGTCGTTTCAGGCGGTCAAACATCTCTGCGCCGACATGCTGGTAGGCCTCGAATCGGCCAGGTCGGCGGCCGGCTACGCGGTGTGGGCACTCGCCACCGGTTCAGAGGAACTGGCTGTGGCCGCCCCCCTCGCCAAGTCCTATTGCTCGGAGGCGTACTTCAAGGCCGCAGGTGACAACATCCAGATCCATGGTGGCATCGGCTTCACCTGGGAGCATGACGCCCACCTCTACTTCAAGCGGGCCAAGAGCACCGAATTGTTGCTCGGATCGCCGGCACGGCAACGCCTCGTGCTCGCCGATCGAATCGGCCTGTAGGCCGCTACAGGACCGACAGTATCGTCGTCCAGTCGGTCAGGTTGGCCTGGCCCTGTCCGGAGATCCGTGCGAGGAGATTTCCTTGGGGATCAACCATGGCCCAGAACGGGAATCCGCCGGCTCCGTATGCAACGTACGCCTCCGAGGCGGCTGAATCCAGGATCACGGGGACTGGCCAGTCCTCGCGTTCGAGCCAATCGGATGGCGGGAAGTTGACGGCCAATCGATCGACGGACGTTGCCACTGAAATGAACTCGACATTGTCGGGTACAGAGTTCGCTGCCAGCCAGGCAGTGACCTCGGGGACCTCTGCCTGGCAGAACCCGCACCAATGGGCGATGAAAAGGATCATCTTGGCTTTCCCGTTGTTCTCGATACGGACGGGATTGCCATCGAAGTCGGCGCCCGTTACCTCCGGGACCGGGCTTCCGATGGCGGAGTCGGATTGGGCGGACACGAATCGCGGAAGTGAATCGCCGGTCACAACCGGTGCGCCCTGTAGATCGGGGTGATCGGATCCGGCACTCGAGCTGTTGCCGCCGACCACGAGGGCGACCAACCCGATGACGACGACGGCCCCGCCCAGCCAGAGGAGCAACGTCTTGGCGTTCGATGAGCTGTTGGAGCGTGAGGTCATGGTGTGAGTCCGGCCAGGTTGACGAAGAGGCCTTCAACGGTTTCGAGGGGCAGGCTACCGGCGGTCCGGGCTAATACGACCCCATCGGGATCGAGGATCGTCCAGAACGGGAATGCATTGAGCCCGAAGGCGCTCCCGATGGCGCTGTCGGCGGTGTCGATGATTGCCGGAGTGGGCCACGCGGCAGGCGTGAGCCACTCGGACGGTGGGTAGTTGGGGCGTTTCTCGTCAACGCTCGTCGACACCACGATTACATCGACGTTCTCAGGCAGTGGAGTGTCTGCGTAATACGGTCCTAACTCGTCCACCTCGTCCTGGCAGTGCTGGCACCAGTGGGCGAGAAACATGATGACGGTGTACTTGTCGGATGGTTCGATCGTCACCGGCGATCCGTCGAAACTCACCCCCGCCACCGTTGGGGCAACCAGGCCCACGGCCGGATCGGGTGCGTCACCGAAGCGCGGCAGGGACTGACCGGTGATGGTCACCGTCTCGGCGACTTCGATCAATTGGGGCATGGTCGTGGTTGTCGTCGTCGCCGCAGTCGTGCTGGTCGTCGTCGTGGCAAGCGCGGCGGAGTCGTCGGTCTGGGTACCGGCGCTGCCGGCCCCGCAGGCGGCGCCGACGAGAGCGAGGCCAATGATGAGTCGTTTCATTCGGTTCTTTCTGAAGTGATAAGAAGGGCGAGGATGAGCACGAACCCGGCCAGGGCCATATAGGGGATGGAGACGAATCCGTACTTCCAAATGTACGGCGAAGAGCATGGCACGTCCACCGAGCACGATCCGCTTTCCAGGCTGGGGAACTGCTGGATGAGGTAGTGATAGGCGGCGATGCCGGTCCCGATGACGGTCAGCGGAATCCCATATCGGCGGGCACCGGCGGTGTCCCGGCGGGCGGCGGCGATGAGGAGGATGAGCGCCAGCGGATACATGGCAATCCGCTGGTACCAGCAGAGCCGGCAGGGGAGGAGATCGAAGTGCTCCGAGTAAATGAGGCTGCCAATCGTGGCGGTAGATGCCACGGCAGCTGCCAGCCAAAGGCCGGCGTCCCGGAAGGCGTCCCGGAGCCAGTCACGCGCTCCGGTCAGCACACCAAAGCGGGCGCCCACAAACACCACCAGCACCACGAGGGTGATGCCGTTGGCGAGAAGTGCCAGCAGAGTCGTCAACTGGGTGTAGGTAGAGAAGCTCACAGCCCGAAACGATAGGTGATTCGCGGTTGTAGGCGGCTCGTTTCGGGGGCTTGAGTTTCCTCCCCCGGAGGGGGAGGTGCCCCGCCAGGGGCGGAGGGGGCGTCCGATTGACGCAATTGAGGGCCCCCCTCCCCGGCTGCGCCGGGACTCCCCCCTCCGGGGGGAGAAAACCCTGGCTGCACCGGGACTCCCCCCTCCGGGGGGAGAAAACCCTGGCTTGGCTGGTAGCTGGTTTCTCGCCCGGTGTAGCTGGTGGCCGACGGGTATTGTCTCCTCATGAGTCCCCTCATCCTCGGTGCCTTGCTCGTAGCGGTGTTGCTGGTGATGGCGGCGGCCATGGTGTGGCAGGAGGCGGTCAAGCGGCCGGGGCAGGAGCCGCTCACGTACGTTCTGGAGGATGCGGTTGCTTTCGTGCACACCCGGTTTGGTCCCGAGCCTCCCCTCACCAGGGACGACATCCGCCGGATCCTCGAATGGGAGGTCATCTATTTGCAGGGTGTCTCACCCAAGCACAGCGGTGTACTGGCGGCGGTGCGGGTCGGGGGGTCAGATGAAGCGGTGGAGTTCATCATGGGCCAGATCACCCGCCGCAGCGGTCCCCGTTACTCCGAGGACGCCATCCGGATAGTTCTCGAGGGCGAAGCCGAGTACCTCGCCAGCATTGGCGCGCTCGGAGAGGAGGCAGGCTCATGAGCGGGCGCCGTGAGTGGGAGGATGCCTATGAGGCGGGCCGGCATCGGCAGTCCTCATACGAGTCCCTGTCCGGTGAGCCTGTACCCGCCCTCGGTCTTCCCGCCGACGGCGAGCCCGGGCCCGATATCGGCTATCCGGGGGCCTATCCCTACACCCGGGGCATTCACCCGACCGGCTACCGGGGCCGGTTGTGGACGATCCGTCAATTCGCAGGGTTCGCCTCGGTGCACGAAACGAATGCCCGTTTCCGGCATTTACTGGCCGAGGGCCAGCACGGGGTGTCGGTGGCGTTCGACATGCCGACACTGATGGGCCTGGATAGTGACTCCGATCGGTCGCTCGGGGAGGTGGGCCACTGCGGAGTGGCGGTCGATTCGGCCGACGACATGGGTCAGCTCATGAATGGGATCCCGCTTGACGAAGTCTCGGTTTCGATGACCATCAATGGGCCCGCCCAGGTGTTGTTCGGGTTCTTACTGGTCGCCGCTGAGGATCAAGGGGTCGATTGGCGAAAGCTGCAGGGGACCCTGCAGAACGACATCCTCAAGGAGTACATCGCCCAGAAGGAGTGGTTGTTCCCGCCCGAGCCCCATCTCCGCCTTCTCGTCGACCAGATCGAGTTCTGCATGAAGCATGTGCCCGAGTGGAACACGATCTCCATCTCCGGATATCACATCAGGGAAGCGGGAGCCACCGCGGCCGAGGAGCTCGCTTTCACGCTCGCCGACGGGTTCGCCTACGTCGAAGCCGCCACCGCCCGCGGTCTGGCCGTGGACGACTTTGTGCCCCGCTTCTCCTTCTTCTTTGACGCCCACGTCGACTTCTTCGAGGAGATCGCCAAGTTCCGGGCGGCCCGCCGCATCTGGGCGCGCTGGATGCGTGAGCGGTACGGGGCACAGGACGAGCGGTCGCTCAAGCTCCGGTTCCACACCCAGACCGCCGGGGTATCCCTGACTGCCCAGCAGCCATACAACAACGTCGTGCGGACCGCCATCGAGGCGCTGGCTGCGGTTCTGGGAGGAACCCAGAGCCTCCACACGAACGCACTCGACGAGGTGTACGCGCTCCCGACCGCCGGGGCGGCCGAGCTGGCGTTGCGTACCCAGCAGGTCATTGCCGAGGAGACCGGAGTGGCCGACACGATCGATCCACTCGGAGGGTCCTGGTTCGTCGAAGCGGCTACCGACCGGATCGAGGCCGCCGCCGAAGAGATCTTTGCCACAATCGACCGGATGGGGTCGGGCTCGATGCTGGCCGGCGTTCTACGGGGAATCGAGGAGGGGTGGTTCCAGGGCCGATTGTCAGATTCGGCCTACGAATTCGAGAAGAAGGTCACATCCGGCGAGCGGGGCATCGTCGGCGTGAACCGATACGTGAAAGAGGACGAGGACGCCATCCAGATTCTGCGGATTTCCGGGGAGATAGAAACGGCCCAGCGGCAGGTGCTGGCCGACCTGCGGGCCGATCGGGATGAGCCGGCGGCGGCTGCGGCGCTGCTTGCCCTCAAGGAGGGTGCCGCCGGCACTGCCAATCTCATGGAACTGATCGTCGAAGCAGCCCGGGTCCGGGTAACGGAAGGCGAAATGGTGGCTGCGCTGCAGGAGGTCTTCGGTGACTACCGAGAACCAGCCTGGATCTGAGCTCAGGCAGCGGTTGATTGAGGCGATGCTGGCGGTCTACTTCGCGTTAGCACCGAGCACGATCCCGTCCTGGCGTATGGCGGTGGCGCCCCCGCCGGCCGCCATGCTCGTTGTGGGTGAACCCGTTCCTAGAATCGGTACATGACTGATTACTCATCCCAAGAGGCCAGCCTTGACGAGTTCGTGGATTTCTTCAATGCCCGTGATCTGGAAGCCCTTCGAGAGTTGCTCGACGATGAGGTCTCTGCGCCCTTCTTCGGGGGGAATGAGGCTGCCTCGGTCATGCAGGGCGTCGGCGAACTGATACTCGGCTATCCCGGCATCGTCACCACCCGAGGTGAGCTGGGCGATGAGCCGGTAGTTGTCGCCTGGATCCCCGGTCAACAGCGGGTATACCGGCGGATGGGCTACTTCCGATTCACATTCACCGACGAGGGAGAGAACTCCGAAGACCCGAGCGTCGTCGATGGTGAATTGAGGATCGAGCACATCGACTACTCAGACGAGATCGACGACGGCACGCTGCTGGTTGAGGAGCCCGATCCGGCCGACATGGCCGAGTGGGAGAGCTGGCAGGAGTGGGAAGAAGGCGGCGACTGATGGGCCGGCTGCGCCGGTTCGAAGACAACCGCTTCCTCGGCACCCGCGACGATATGGCGGTCTACGACTGCGACGACCCCGGGCAATTCGATACGCTCGAAGCCCGCGAGAAGGCCGAGGGTCTGGTGTCCAGGAATCTGGTGGTGGCCATTGCCCCCGATACGGAAGCCGAAGCCCGCAACCGGGGATTTCGAACTGTCGCGTCGGCCTAGCGAGTTTCGATCGACCACCGGGCAAGTCGCCGGGGTAGGTTCCAGTCATGGAATCTCGGGACCTGCCGATATGAATGGTGTGACACGGATCATCCATCAGGCCGGCGCTGCCGTTCAGTTCATCGTCTGGGTGGCGCTGCTCGTTTTCCTCACCCTGGCGCTGGTCTAGATCGATTCTCGGCGACAGGCGCCAGTTCAGCTCCCGAGGTGCTCTGCAACGAGCCCGGCTACCTGCTCTTCTCGAAAGAAGAAGAAGTGGTCACTGCCTTTGAGGACCGTCACGGTGGCCCCGGCCGCGTTGGCGTATTCCTGCAGGTCTTCGACGGTCACGAACTGATCCCGGTCACCCACGATGAGCGTACGCGACGCCGCGGCAAGCTCCTCAGGCCGGGGGAGTCGTTCCACCAGTTCGGTCCGCACGGGGGGAGCAATCCCCGCCATCGGTGAGGCATCCTGCTCTCGCGCTTGCCAGGCAAGGGCTGTGGCGGCTCCAAATGACCATCCGGCCAGGCCGACCGCGAGATCCGGGTGATCGTGCCGGGCGCGGGCGACGGCGGCAGCGACGTCATCGATCTCGCCGAGTCCGCCCTCCCACGTTCCGGTTGAAAGCCCGACGCCCCGGAAGTTGAAGCGAAGCACCGATAGGCCGCGGGCGACCAGCCCTTTGGCGACCTTGTGCATGAGCGGGGCCGTCATCGTGCCGCCGTGCTGAGGGTGGGGGTGGCAGAAGACCACGGCTCCCGTGGCCACCGGAGCCTGATCCCAGCGACCCTCCAGGGCGATGCCTTCCGCCCCCTCGATGGTGATCCGGTCGGGAGTCACCCGAACATCGCTTCCACCGCGGCCCGGCGGATTTCGAATTCAGGATCAGCGAGGACCGGAGTGTCGCCGACGAAGACGCGGAGGATGACCGCGTCGCCGTCTGGCACCTCGTTCAAGATGTGAATACCGGTACCGGTGGGACCGCCCAACGAGGTCGCCGGCTGCAAGCCGACCACCAGGCCGACCAACCCGACCGGAGGCGGCCCGGGCGGCGCCGGCCGGGCGTACCTGCTCGACAGCTCGCCAACGGCTCGTGAGCCGCTGGCGACCAGTTCGAGCTCGTCATTTAGGTCGACCTCATGCCGTCCGGCGAAGGCGATGATGGTTTCGCCCGTGGCGAGCGCCTCGAGATCCTGAATGGGGAGGTCCAGCCGGTCGGCCATCAGATAGCTCTGGCGTAGAACCACCACGCCCCGGCGATCAAGATCACGAGTGCGGTGATGAGCGAAGCGATAATCAGGTAACGAGTCTGCATTCGGGGGAACTGTAGAGAGTCCCGGGTCCCAAGACGCAAGTCCCAAGCCAGAAACCACGATCCTCAACGTTGGACTGGGACCGGGGATTGGGACAAGCCCCCCTACTAAGCTCGGCCCTCGGTCTGGAGGCTTGCTTTGTATGACGTGGTGATCATTGGTGGGGGCCCCGGCGGATACGCGGCCGCCCTCTACGCCCACAATTTCGGGCTTTCGGTCGCCCTCGTAGAGAAAGAGCGGGTCGGCGGCACCTGCCTTATTCGCGGCTGCATCCCGGCCAAGACGTGGTTGCAGGCAGCCCACGTCTTCAGCACCGTTGCCCATGCCGCCGAGTTTGGCGTGCACTCCTCGGCCCCGACATTCGATTGGGCAGAGGGTCTGGCACGGAAGAATCAGGTCGTCGACCAGCTCGTCAACGGGCTTTCCGGCCTCCTCAAGCATCGCAAAGTGGACGTCATCGACGGATACGGCCGCCTGGCCGGTGCCGGCAAGGTCGTTGTCGAAACCGAGGGTGGATCCCAGGAGCTTGAAGGCGCCAACATCATCATCTCCACCGGGTCCGTGCCAAGAGCCATACCCGGCTACGAGTTCGACGGGGAACTGATCCTCAGCTCGGATCACGCGCTCGACTGGGGAGCCGATCCCGGCCGGGTGGCCGTGATCGGAGCCGGGGCAATCGGTTGCGAGTTCGCTTCGATGCTCACCGACCTCGGCAACGAGGTTCATCTGTTCGAGATGATGGACCAGATCATTCCCGGCGCCGATCCCCAGGCGGCCCGTGCTCTGGATCGTCAACTGGCCGCTCGAGGGATCACGATCCGCACGGCCATCACCGTTGGGCCCCCCGAGAGCGGAGACGGTGGCGTGACGATCCCGTTCGGCGACGAGTCGGTTGAAGTTGACTCGGTGCTCGTGGCGGTCGGTCGTGCACCGCGCACAGGAGATATTGGTCTCGAGACCACCGGCGTCGAACTTGATAGGGGCTACGTCCTGGTCAACTTCGATACCTACGAGACAGCTGAGCCGGGGGTCTACGCGGTCGGCGACATCGTGGCGGGCACTCCGCAGCTTGCCCATGCCGGGTTCGCAGAAGCTATCGCCGCCATTACCTATATCGCCACCGGCGAGGCCAACCCGGTCAACTACCGGGCCATCCCGCTTGTTGTGTACACCCACCCCGAGATGGCCTCGGTGGGTCTTACTCAGGCCCAGGCAGAGGAGCTCGGCTACGAGGTGGAAAAGACGTCGCACACCATCGCTGGTGTTGGGCGGGCCATCATTCGCGGTCAGGCCCAGGGACTTGTGAAGGTGATCGCCGCTAAGGACGGGCCCATTCTGGGGGCGACCGTGGTCGGGCCCGAGGCAGGCGAAATGATTCACGAGCTCATGTACGCGGTCGGATGGGAAGCCCTTCCCTCAGAGGCCGCTGCCTTTGTGCATGCCCATCCCACCCTGTCGGAAGCGGTTGGAGAGACCCTGTTGGCGGCGGCGGGAAGACCGTTGCATTGAGAGTGGTTGTCATGCGTACTATGCGAACCGAGAATCTCTTCATCAGCCCCCCAACCGCCATATAGGAGTCGAAGTCATGGCCGTCACCGTCACAATGCCCCAGCTGGGGGAGACCGTCACCGAGGGAACCATCCTCCGCTGGATGAAGCAACCCGGCGACATGGTGGCTGCCGACGAGGTGCTGCTCGAGATCTCAACCGACAAGGTCGACACCGAGATCCCCTCTCCGGCGGCCGGAGTTCTGCAGCAGATCCTGGTGCCGGAGGGCGAGACTGTCGAGGTCGGCACCGAGTTGTGTCTTATCGGCTCTGAAGATGAGGCACCCGCCGCCAGTCCCGATGTGGCCGTTGAAACCATTTCCATGAGCACGGAGAGTCCCGTCGAGGCGCCCGCCACCCCGGATATTGCGGCCGCCGAACCGGTCCCGGCCGCCGAAGCGGTCTCGACCGCCGAAGCGGTCTCGACCGCCGAAGCGGTCTCGACCGCCGAACTCGGGCCGCAGTCAGGTCCCGGCCCCGGCAAGCGCCAGGTGCTCTCGCCGGTCGTGCGCAAGCTTGCGTCCGCCTCTGGTGTCGATCTGGCCCTCGTGCCGGGCACGGGTCAGGGCGGGCGGATAACTCGCCGCGATCTCGAGGCCTTCATCGAATCGGGAGTACCGGCACCGGCTGCAGCCGCATCCGTCCCGGAGGCGCCAACGGCTGTCGCCGAGCCTCTCGCCGCCGAACCGGTGACGTCCCCGGCTCCCGTGGCAACCGAAACGCCGATTGCGCCGGCTGCCGCGGCACCCCCGTCCGCACCCGCTGAGGCCCAGGCGGCGGGACTGCGGGCACCGGATGGAGACGGCGTGGCGCCCCCCGAGGGAGTTGCCTTGATGGCAGGAGACCAGGTGGTCGAACTGTCGAGACTTCGCCAACTGATTGCCGACAACATGATCAAGGCCAAGCAGTCGGCCGCTCACGTGTGGGCGTCGGTAGAAGTCGACTACGAGAACCTCGAGCGGGTACGCCGCCGCCACAAGGAGGCGTGGAAGGCGGCCGAGGGATACTCCTTGACCTATTTGCCGTTCATTGCCAGAGCCGTTTCGGATGCGCTGGCCGCCTTTCCGGTTGTGAACAGCTCCATCTACCCCGATCAGGGCAAGGCCGTCTACCACGCCGCTATCAACCTCGGCATTGCCATCGACCTCAATCAGGAGGGCCTGGTGGTGGGGACGGTGCGCGGAGCCGACGGCTTGCGAGTCGGCGGCCTGGCCCGGGCGATCCATGCGGTCGCCGACAAAGCCCGCACCAACAAGCTCATGCCGGACGATGTTTCGGGCAGCACCTTTTCGATCACGAATCCGGGACCCTTCGGTTCGTTCATGACGGCCCCCATCATCAATGTCCCGAACACCGGCATCCTCTCGACCGACACGGTCACGAAGCGCCCGGTCGTGCTCACAGACGAGCACGGCAATGACTCCATCTCCATACGACACATCGGGTATCTCGGCCTCACCTGGAACCACCAGGCGTTCGACGGATCGGCTGCCCTGCTGTTCTTGCAGCGGATCAAGCAGAACATCGAAACCTGGGACTGGGAACAGGAACTGGCGTGAGGGTTCGCTGGCTGGGCCGGCTTCCGTACGGGGAGGCCTGGGATCTGCAGCGCGCCTTCCATGAAGGGCGGGTGCAGGGGCGCAGCGACGACGACTACCTGCTCCTGCTTGAGCACCCCCCTACTTACACCATCGGGCGCAACGGTGACGGCAGCAACCTGCTCGTCGACCCGACCATGCTCAAGGAGATCGGGGCCGAGTTGCTCAACGTCGACCGGGGAGGCGACATCACCT
The DNA here is from genome assembly GCA_964195905.1 of uncultured Gammaproteobacteria bacterium. Taxonomy (GTDB): domain Bacteria; phylum Actinomycetota; class Acidimicrobiia; order Spongiisociales; family SHLN01; genus SHLN01. Next base: position 39,876 of record CAXMQV010000083.1, on the reverse strand, counting down.
TCCACGGGCCCGGCCAGCTCGTTGGCTATCCAATCATGGCCTTGCCCGACTCACGCCAGATCGTTCCGTATGTCCGCAAGCTCGAGCAGGCGATTATCGCGACGCTGAGCGATCTCGGAATCGAGGCCTGGCCGGAGGAGGGCCTCACCGGGGTGTGGACCGAGCAGGGCAAGGTGGCGGCCATCGGGGTGCGAGTGTCACGCGGTGTCAGCATGCACGGCTTCGCCGTCAACCTCGACCCGGACCTCGGGTTCTTCGATCACATCAATCCGTGCGGTCTGCTCCGTCCGGTCACCTCGGTGACGGCCCTGCTGGGGCGCAAGGTGAGCCACGAGGAGTTCATCGACCTGCTCGTTCCCCGGTTCGCCGAAGCCTTCGATGTTCCATTTGTCGAAGAGCAGCGGGCTGCGTTCGCTCGTGGAACCGGTCGCGAGTTCGACGTCGATCGCCGGGTCGAAGCCGGCACCTTCTCTGGAGCCAAGGACCCTGGGCCGACCCTCGTCCGCGGACGATTGCCGGGCGAGCCCGAACGGCCCGAGTGGATGAGGGTGAAAGCCGTCATGAACGAGGGCTACCGGGACGTCAAGAACCTCATGCGTGACCAGGGGCTAAACACGGTATGTGAGGAGGCCGGTTGTCCCAACATCTTCGAATGCTGGGAGTCGGGTACTGCCACGCTCATGCTGCTCGGGGACACCTGCACCAGGGCGTGCTCGTTTTGCGACGTGAAGACCGGTAAGCCCGGTGAGGTCGACATCTTCGAGCCGCTTCGAGCTGCCGACGCGGTGGCGTCGATGAAGCTCAAACACGCGGTGCTCACTTCGGTGAACCGGGACGATTTGCACGATGGTGGGTCGGGCGTGTTCGCCCAGACCATCGAGGAGATTCGCTCTCGCCTTCCCGATTGTGACGTCGAGGTGCTGATCCCCGACTTCAAGGGCGACCGGGAAGCGCTCGAGACCGTCATGAAAGCACAGCCGGCGGTCCTCAATCACAACACCGAGACGGTGCTGCGGCTACAACGCGACATTCGGACGGCTGCCAACTACGGGCGTTCCCTGGCACTGCTGGCCAGGGCGAAGTGGATCAATCCCGATGGCTACGTGAAGTCAGGCCTGATCGTGGGAATGGGAGAGACCGAGGAAGAGGTCATCAGCACGTTGGCCGACCTTCGCGCCGTCGGCGCCGACATCATCACCATCGGCCAGTACCTGCGCCCCTCACCCCGGCACCGCCCCATCGACCGCTATGTGCACCCCGATGAGTTCGCCCGCTACGCCAAAGAGGGCGAGCGGTTGGGATTGGCTCACGTTGAGTCGGGCCCGCTGGTCCGCTCGAGCTACCACGCCCGCGAGGCGGTTGGGGCCGCGAAGTAGATCGCCAGTCCCAAGTCCCAAGTCCCAAGTCCCAAGTCCCAAATCCCAAGTCTCAGGTCTCAGGTCTCAGGTCTCAGGTCCCAGGTCCCAGGTCCCAGGTCCCAAGTCCCCGGACCCCGGCAACGCCTTCGTCTTGCTTTCTGCTTCTTGCTGTCTGCTTCTCCGAAAAGGGCTATCCGGCCCTTGTGGTAGGGACCCCCTCAGCTCAGATTGAGGATGTCGAAGGAGCGCCCATGAAGATCGACGAGCTTCGCACTCTTCTGGAAGACCTGCCGCCCGATACGTTGCTGACCGTAGCGACGAGTCCGTATGACATCTGGCCGGTCCTCGACGTCCGCCTCAACCGCGATGACACCCGTGACGATCTGTGCGCCGCCTGCGAAGTCGTCTTTCTCGCAGGCGACGCTTGGGAAGACGAAGACCCCGACGACTTCGATCTGACGCTCGCCACCTGAGCCAAGCTCAGGTCACCTGTCACCGGTCACCTGTCACCGGTCACCTGTCACCTGTCACCGGTCACCGGTCACCTGTCACCGGCCCGAGATGCGGAACGGCCGGCGCCGTCGGCCCCAGGCTCAGAGGAACCCCATTGCCGTGCGACACGCTGCGTGGGGCTGCTTCGCCGGATGCCGGATGCCGGATGCCGACTGGGGACTACTCCTCCCACCACCGCAACACCCGAAGGGCCCGCAGCGTGTTCCAGCGGCTTGGGTGGCCTCCTCGCTCCATTGCGAAGTGGAGGCGGCCCTGGTGGGGGTGCTGCAGGGTCCAGCGACCGTCCGCCCGCTGCTTGGTGGTCAGTAGATCGATGGCGTCTTGAATGCGGGGGTCACGGTCCGATCCCGCCGCGGCCAGATAGTCGAGGCCGCGCAGCACGTCGTAATGCCAGCGAGGCGGAAACGAGAATTTCGTGAACACTGGATCTGCCACCTCACCCGTGCGATGTGACTTGTAGAGGCGATGGGCCAGGAGGAACTCACGTCCGGCCGCAACTGCTCCAACTGTCTCTGCCGCCTCTGAAGGGCGGGCCTGCCGGTACTCCTTCAGGCCTTCCAACACGGAGATCGTCGTATGAAAGGAGCCATGGGTGGCTCCGCGCCAGTCCTCGCAGTTCCAGCCGCCGTCGGGCATCTGTCGCGTGAGCAGCCAGGAGGCAATTTCGTCGGGGACCGGGCCGGTCACTCCGAAGTAGCCGGCCATGAGCAGCAGCATGCCGTTGACGCACCCATCGGGGAAAGGCACCGTCTTGGCGAAGCTGATGCCGCCGTCTTGGTAGCGGCCGGCCCTCAGCAGATGGTCTATGGCTCGCTTCCCGTTCGGGTGCGTAGGGGCAAGGCCGAGGCGAACCAGTTGGAGGAGCGTGTAGTGGGTCGAGGTCCACTTAGGGCTGTAGATGGCCCCGCTCCATCCACCGTCCTCGTCCTGGAGCCTGAGGAGCGCAGCACCCCAGCCCTGGCGGGCCACCCGAGCCCGTTCCTTCTTCCAGGTGGTCTCGGCTCGATCGAGCAGATCTCGTTGCACCTGCCACCGAATTGAGGGATCGCCCTCGAGCAGCCAATCAACAACGTCCATGCACCCCATTCTGGTACGCCGCGAACGGCCGACCACCGACCGCCAACAGACGCTGTCAACTGTCAACTGTCAACTGTGGGCTGCCGAGTGCCGCCTTTCTGACCGGTGACCGGTGACCGGTGACCGGTGACTGGTTACCCTTTCCGTACCGCAACGAGGGAGCGATTCTTGAGTAACGAACAGCTGGCGGTCAATGCCATCAAGGCACTGGCCATGGACGGCGTGCAGGCCGCCAATTCCGGACACCCGGGCGCACCGATGGGAATGGCCGACATCGCCACCGTCTTGTGGACCCGCTTCCTCGTTGTAGACCCGACCGAGCCAACCTGGCCCGATCGTGACCGGTTCATCGTCTCGAACGGCCACGCTTCCATGCTCGTGTATGGCCTCCTTCACCTGAGCGGCTTCCGGCTGGACATGGACGCTCTCAAGAACTTCCGCCAGTTTGGCTACCCGACTCCCGGCCACCCCGAACGAGAGCCCCACCTCGGCATCGAGACCACAACCGGCCCACTCGGTCAGGGTTTCGGAACCGGCGTCGGCATGGCAATTGCCGAAGAACACCTTCGGGCCGTTTTCGGAGAGGACCTTGTCAACCACCGGACCTTCGGTCTCGTATCGGACGGCGACCTCATGGAAGGCATCTCGTCTGAATCGGGATCTCTCGCCGGGCACCTCGGACTGGGTCGCCTCATCTATGTCTACGACGACAACGAGATCAGTATCGAAGGCGACACCGACCTGTCGTTCACAGAGGATGTGGGCGGCCGCTTCCGGGCTTTCGGATGGCACACCGAAGAGGTCGACGGTCATGATCGGGACGCCATCGCCGAAGCGATCGAGGCTTCCCTTATCGTTCCCGACCAGCCTTCGCTCATCGTCGCCCACACCCACATCGCCCACGGATCGCCCAACAAGGTGGACAGTGAGTCTGCGCACGGGAGCCCGCTGGGAGACGATGAGATCCGCCTCACGAAGGAGCTCATGGGCTGGCCGACCGACGAGCCGTTCACCGTTTTGCCTGAGGCATACGAAGCGTTTTCGGTGGTCGGCAGTCGCGGTGGCGAGGCCCGGGCTGCATGGGCCAAGCGCCGCGACGAAGCGTTCGCCGACTCAGCCACCGCTCGGCTTTGGGACCAATACTGGAACCCCGCTCCGGTCACCGTTGGCCCGCTCGGATTCGCCGTCGGTGACTCGGTTGCGACCCGCAAGTCGTCTGGCAAGGCCATCAACGATCTCGCACCGCGCGTCCCCAATCTGCTTGGCGGTTCGGCCGACCTGGCGCCGTCCACGAACACAGTCATCGACGGGTCCGGTTCGTTCTCGAAGGAGGACCGGCTCGGCAGGAACTTCCACTTCGGTATTCGTGAGCACGGGATGGGGGCAGCCGTGAACGGGATGGCCGTCCACGGCGGGTTGCGCCCCTACGGGGCAACCTTTCTCGTATTCAACGACTACATGCGACCGGCCGTTCGGCTCTCAGCCCTCATGGGGGCGCCTTCCATTTGGGTATACACCCACGACTCGGTGTTCCTCGGAGAGGACGGGCCCACCCACCAGCCAATCGAACACCTGGCCTCGCTGCGGGCGATGCCGAACCTGTGGGTCGTGCGTCCCGCCGATGCCGGGGAGACGGCCGAAGCATGGGAGATGGCGCTGAATCGGACGGACGGTCCGACCTGTCTCATCCTGACCCGTCAGGGCCTGCCCACCCTCGAGAGGGAAGCCGGCAGCCTCCACCGGGGCGGATACGTGCTGCGGGATGGAACCGATGCGGCGATCGTCGCCACCGGTTCCGAGGTGTCGGTGGCACTGGCGGCCGCCGAGGCTCTCGAGGCGGAAGGCACCTCAATCCGGGTGGTGAGCATGCCGTGCGTCGAGGTGTTCCTGGCCCAGGACGAGACCTACCGAACCGGGGTACTTAATCCGGAAATGCCGGTAGCCTCGCTCGAAGCTGCCGCCACGCTTGGCTGGCACCGCTTCACAGGTAGGGACGGTATGACCATCGGAATCGATCACTTCGGGGCCTCAGCCCCGGCCGGAAAACTGGCGGAGGAGTTCGGGTTCACCCCCGACGCCGTCGCCACCCGACTGCGCGAATGGCTCTCATGAAGCGGCTCGCATCGGTTCTTGTGCTGGCGCTCATGGCAGCGGCCTGCGGTGGAGATGACTCCGATGCGGCGAGAGATGACGGGGCTGCAGCCGTCACCACCACCACGACGGCAGGCGCGACCACCACGACGGCAGGCGCCACCACAACGACAGCAACACCCCAACCGGTAGAAGATGGAAGCGTGGCCCGGGAAGGCGACTCAGTAGCGGTCCACTACATCGGCACCCTCGATGACGGCACCGTGTTTGACGAGTCGCGTCCCCGCGGCAGCACGCTCGATTTCGTGATCGGCACCGGCGGGATGATCGCCGGCTTCGATCAGGGGGTACGCGGCATGGTCGCAGGTGAGACCAGGACGGTTCGCATCGAACCCGCCGACGCCTATGGCGAGTACGACCCCGAGATGCTCTTCCAGGTCGACATCGGTCAGGTTCCCGAAGGGACCGCGGCCGGCGATGTGCTCGTCGATCCCACGACCGGGTCGCCCGTGCCGGTGGTCTCGGTGGAGGGCGACGTCGTAACCCTCGATCTCAACCATCAACTGGTCGGTGAGACGCTCACGTTCGAAATCGAAATGGTGTCGATTGCCCGTTGACGCTCCGTCGGGTCTGCCAGGCGCGGTAGGCGAAGAGGACCCGGAGTGCCGGTAAACCGAAGAACACGCGGCCCATCAACCCGTTCCACCCGGGCCGGTATTCGTATTCGATGTGCTCGGTCACGCGCGTTGCGTCGGCACCGGTGGCCTCGAATCGGTGAGTGTGGGTCCACGAATCCAGAGGTCCGGCTTCCTGGATGTCGGTGAATCCGTTTCGGTCAACGTCGCGGTGCAGGGCTCGCCAGCGGATGGGAACTGGCCCGAACCAGACGGTGAACTCAGAGATGGAGCCATCGGCCAGTGGGTCGACCCGATGAAGCTGGACGTAGGCGGGCGTCAACCGCCGCAGCACTCCGGTGTCATGATGAAACGCCGCCACGGCCTCAACCGGGGCATCAACCTCGAACGCGTAGTCAAACGTGGGCATTGCGCGTAGACGGTAGTGGCGAGCAAGCAGGAAGCAGCCAACCCCGCGGCTGCCCACTTATTGCCTATTGCCTACTGCCTTCTGCCTATTGCTGAACCCTTATACTCCCGCCCGCACTCACGTCTCACCCGGGAATCCATCATCGAACTCAGTCCCGCGCTCTTTCTCACCACCTGGGCGACCGGATTGGCCGCGGTCGCAGCTCTGGTGGCGTGGTGGAAGGTGGTCGGACCCGGATTCGGGTGGCTGTCGGCGGCGGTAACCGCCCTGTTCGGCGGTATCGGGTGGGCTGTGGGTGGGGGCTGGCCGGCCGCGGTGGGCACCGTTGCCGCCCTGCTCGGGATCGCATTGGCCCGGCATCCACGGCCCTTTGCCGTCTCCCTCGGCACGGGAGCCGTGTTTCTCGCCGCCGCCTCGGTTCCCGATGGCGGCTTGATCGGGACGCTCTCCGGGGCGCTCCTGCTCGGCGGAACGACCGGAGAGATGCTGCTCGGGCACTGGTTCCTCATCGACCCCACCCTGCCGAGATGGACCCTGAAGCGGCTGGCGGCCGTCGGCGCGGCCGGGGTGGTAGCGGACGCGGCGGTACTCATGGTCGACGCCGGTGGATTCGGGGGGGAGGTGATCGGATGGGCATTCATCGTATTGGCGGCGACCACGCTCTTGTTGCTGGTTGCGGTGTGGTTCGCTCTCAACGAGCCGTCGTATCCGGGGGTCATGGCAGCCACCGGCCTGTCGTATCTGGCCATTCTCACCGCAATCGGGGCAGCCGCTGCCGGGCGAGCCCTGGTGGACGAGGGAACCAGCTTGCTAGGGGCCGACTTCGGGCTGGGTAAGATCTTCCTCTTGTGAAGATCTATACCAAAACGGGCGATGAGGGGACCACCGGCCTCCTCTACGGTGGAAGAGTGTGGAAGGACGATCCGGGGCCGGAGGCTTACGGGGCCGTGGACGAGGCTGTGTCGACACTCGGGGTGGCCAGGGCCGCCGCCTCCGGTGATCTGGCAGCCGAGATCCTGTCGCTCGAACGCGACCTGTTCGTAGTCGGGGCTGAGCTGGCGACCGATCCTGCCAACCGGAGCAAGCTCACGCCGGAAGTCAGCCTCACGACTCCGGCGATGGTCGAGCGGCTCGAAGGGGTCATCGACACCGTCGTCGAACAACACCCGCTTCCCCAGGAGTTCGTCGTCCCGGGGGAGAATCCCCTGGAAGCTGCCCTCGAGGTTGCCCGGGCCACCGTCCGACGAGCCGAACGGCGGGTCGTTACCTATGCCCGTGCCGGAGGTTTGGAGGACAGCATGGTGCCCGTCTACCTCAATCGGCTCGCCGATCTTCTCTACGTTCTTGCCCGTTCCGCCGCCTCAACCTGGCAGCCGACCCGTCCCAAGGAGGACACATGATCGAGATCGCAGCCGCCACCGGTATTGAGAGCACCTCTGCCGATGTCCTCGTGCTCCCGGTGCTTGGCGGGCGCAATTGGGGCCCGGGGGGAGACTGGGTGGCAGGCGAGCTCGGCGACTTCCTCACCGACTCTCTCGATGAGGTCGAGTTCCAGGGCAAGCCGGGGTCGGTGGCGGTGCTGCCGGTCCGGGACCGGCTCAGCTTCAAGAGCCTCGTCCTCGTGGGAGTTGGATCCGACCCCGACCAGGAGCAAGTGCGTCAGGCGGCCGGTGCGGCCGGTAAGAAGATCACCCGGGATGGCAGCGTCGCCACCACGCTCCACCTCCTCGATGTGCCGAACAGCGGTGGCGCCGCGCTTGAAGGTCTGCTCCTTTCGCAATACCGATTCGACAAGTACCGGACCGAGAAGAAGCCATCCAAGCTCGAGCGGATCCTCCTCATCGATGCCGACGAAGAGGCAGTCACGGCAGCCGCGGCCCGGGCACGGGTCACGGTCGACGCCGTAAATCTCGCTCGCGATCTCATCAACGAGCCGCCCGCTGCGAAGTCCCCGACCATGCTGGTTGAGGTGGCCCGCCAGATCGCCGCCACCGGCGGGCTCGACATCACCGTCTACGAGCCCGACCAGTTCGAGGCCGAGCGCTTTGGAGGGCTAATAGGTGTGGCCGCCGGGTCACATGAGCCGGCCGCCATGATCGTCCTTCGTCATGAGCCGGCCGATCCCAAGGGGTTCATCGCGATCGTCGGGAAGGGAATCGTTTTCGACTCCGGCGGCCTATCGCTCAAGCCTCCGGCCGGGATGGAAACGATGAAGACCGACATGTCGGGAGCCGCCGTTGTGCTGGCGACGATGCAGGCGATCGCGGCCCTCGAGTTGCCGGTCCGGGTAGTGGGAGTCGCTCCCGTCACCGAGAACATGCCCGGCGGTGGAGCCCAGCGTCCCGGCGACGTCCTCATTCCCCGCAACGGGACGACCGTCGAGGTCCTCAACACCGACGCCGAGGGCCGATTGGTGCTGGCCGATGCGCTATCGCTCGTCGCCGAGGAGGAGCCCGATCTCATCGTCGATGCCGCCACCCTGACGGGAGCGTGTCCGGTGGCGCTCGGCGAGAAGATCGCCGGGCTGTGGGGTAACACGGACGAGGCGATCGAGCAGGTGAAAGCGGCCGCCGCCGATGCAGGCGAGGCGGTCTGGCACATGCCGCTCCCGAGCTATTACCGCAAGAACATCGATTCCGATGTCGCTGATATCAAGAACACCGGGACCCGGTACGGAGGATCCATCAACGCCGCCCTGTTCCTCAAGGAGTTCGTCGGTGCGGTCCCCTGGGTCCATCTCGACATCGCCGGACCGGCTCGCTGGCCCGACGACGAGCACTATCAGGTGAAGGGCGGATCAGGATTCGGTGTGCGAACCCTGGTGAAGCTCATCGAGCAAGCGGGGCAGTAGCCGAGCCAGCTCAGTTCACAGTTCGTGGGCATATGCACTCCTTTCCAGAGGAACAACATCCTCAGTCTCGAAGTTTCCACCAAACCGGGTCAAGTCCAATCGGTGACCGGTGACCGGTGACCCGTTGCTCCCCGCTAGTTCTGTCCGCGACTAATCTCCACGGGAATGGGCCGCCGCTTTCTGACTACTACTGCCGTTCTTGATATCGCCGCGCTGGCGGTTGCCGTGCTTCTCGGGCTCGTGTTCGTGCCCGACTTCGGAGCGGGCGTTGAACCGATCCGGGTGGCGCCGCTGTTCGGGGCCATGCTCGGCGGAGCCCTCGTCGGCAGCTATGTGAGCGTTCGGTCGTGGGGTGAGGGCGCACCCCGTCCCTCATACGGCCGGGCTGTTTCGATCGTTTCTATCGGGGTCTCGCTTACGGCGCTGGCGGTCGTGTCGACCCGGATGTACTGGTCCCGGCCGTTCTTCGTGATCACTTCGGTTGCCTGGCTGGGACTGGCGCTTGCCCACCGGGCCTACCGGCGGCGGCGTCCGTGGGCCGAGAGCATTGTCGCCATCTCGAACGAGAAGGAATTGGTGGAGGATCTGCGGTCCGCACCTCACGCCAACCTCGTCGACTTCCTCGATCCTCGCTCCGAGCCTCCGACCCGTCCGTTCCCACCCGGAACCGTGATGGCCGTCGATTTGCGGGCCGTCCTCTCCGACACGATGGCCCAGTATGTCTCGTCCCTCCATCTGGCCGGCCGATCCATGCGGGGCTTCACGAGCGTCTACGAGGAGCACACCGGCCGGCTCCCCATCGTTCACCTCATGGAGGGATGGGAGCTCACCGAACCGCTCGAAGCGCGTGGCGTTTACGTGGGTCTGAAGCGTGTCATCGATATCTTCCTGGTCGCTCTGACTGCGCCGCTCTGGGTGCTGCTGTCTGGCATCATCGCGCTCATCATCCGGCTCGACTCAAATGGGCCGGTCATCTTTGCCCAGGAGCGGACCGGGCGGGGCGGAAAGCCATTTGTCCTCTACAAGTTCCGGACCATGGTCGACGACGCCGATGCCGGCGGGGCACAGTTCGCGGTGCCCGACGACGACCGCCTGACCAGGGTCGGGAGAGCTCTACGCCGGTTCCGGGTCGATGAGCTTCCCCAACTGTGGAACGTCCTCAAGGGCGATCTCAGCCTGGTCGGGCCCCGGCCGGAGCAGGTTCCCTTCGTCGAGCGATTCGGACAGACGATCCCGTTCTACACTCACCGTCACCTGATTCGGCCCGGAGTGACCGGCTGGGCTCAGGTGAATTTCGGGTACGCCGATAACGAGATCGACACCGTCGAGAAGCTGTCCTATGACCTCTATTACCTCAAACACGTCTCGCCCTGGCTTGACCTCTCCATCCTCGGTCGCAGCGTGTGGACGGTTCTCTCGGGCTTCGGTGCGCAGTAGGCGTTCGGCAGAGGTGCATTCTTCTCGATGAGGCACCCCTGGATCCGAACACTCACTGCGCTGGTGGCGCTTGCAGCCAGTCTCATAGCAACTCCCGTGGCGCCCGCCTTCAGCGCTCCCAACTTCACAGAGAGTGAAGAATGTGCGACCGCCGGCTTCCGGGGCCCCCTGGCCGGAAACGGTGGCTCGCTGCCGCGCGATGAGGAGATCTACGGTCCGTTCGGCGACTTCTTCGGCCGAAACGGATACGCAGTCGACGATCAGCTGGTGAGCTGGCGGCCTTACAGGTCCTCGAAGACTGTTCGGGTCCATGCCCGTGCGCTGCCGGCCTTTCAGCTGGTCAACGGGAACCTGGCCACCGAGTACGCCCGGGGGAATTACTACCCGGTCACCGTCGCTTACGGGCATACTTTCCGGGCGGTTACCGGTGGCAGTCATCGAATGTCGTTCCACGCCTTCGGGACCGCCGTCGATATCAACCCGGCCCAGAATCCCTACAACGCCGACGACCCTCCGATTCTCGTCACGAACATGCCCGGCTGGTACGTACAAGCGTGGCAAGACGCCGGTTTCTGCTGGGGCGGAGACTGGAAATCCATCAAGGACGCCATGCACTTCTCGTGGATGGGCCCGTCCGCCACGCCCGGATATTCGGCTACCCCTGCTCCCCAGTCCCCGGTGACGAGCTTGGACGGCTTTGTGAAGATTGGATTCACGGGTCCGATCGGGAACCAGGCGGCCGACTGGAACTACGACGTCGCCGACCGGAGTCGGGATGGAGCACCCGACATCTACGCATGGCGGTGGCTCGGCGAGGGCGAGATACGGCTCGAGATCACCTCCGCCTTCGGCGTTTTCCGTGATGTAGGTATACGAGAGAACATCACAGTGCCGGGTGGTCCGGCCACCCACGGCGCCACGTTCGCCGACTACGACGGCGACAACCGCGCCGACCTCTGGGTCGTCGATTGGGCAACGGACGTGGTCACGATCTATGGCGACACCGTCGGCGAAGCTGATCGGTTCACGCAGGTGATAGCCCAGTCCACGCTCGGAGTCGACAACGGGGCGGTGCTTCTAGGCGGCGACTCGAACGGCGATCGGGCCGTCGATGCCTTCGTCGTCGACGACGATGGTGTTCTGACCATTCTGAACGGCGCCGACGGGTTCCAGACTTCCCTGGTAGCGGTTGGAACCGGCGCCCGGCCGCAGTGGAATCGGTTCGATCTCGGCGACTATGACGGCAACGGCTCTCTCGATCTGTTCGCCGTCAGCGCGGTCGGCCAACAGGTGTATGTGGCGAATGGATTCGGATCGGGGTACGGAACCGGGCCGTACTGGTCGGGGGCGGTTCCCAAGTCCGGTCGGGTGCAGGTCGGCGACTACGACGGCGACGGCAGGCCCGATGTCTATCACTTCGAGGACGGGGTCGTTTCGGTCTATCTCGGCGGACGGCGCCTCACCGGCGAGAACCTGCAGGCGTGGTTCGATCACCCCGATCTCAACTCATGGGACGCCGGTCCCGAGTGTGTTGGCCCGTTCCGATGCGACAAGATCGGGTACGTGACCGGGGGTCTCGAATTCAATCTCCGAGACAACCTGTCCTGGGAGGGCGGCATCTATCACCAGTTCTTCTTCGGAGTGCCCGGGGACCGTCCGATCATGGGCGACTGGGATGGAGACAATGTCTCGACGCCGGGCATGTTCCGGCCGTCCAATGGCTACGCCTACGTCTCCAATCGCAACACCACCGCCGTAGCCACCAATGAGTTCTTCTTCGGAATCGGGGGCGATATCCCGCTGGCGGGTGACTGGAACGCCGACGGCAAGGACACCCTTGGCATCTACCGGCCGTCGGAAAACCGCTTCTACGGGTCGAATTCGCTCCAGACCCAGTTCGCCGACTTCGAGTTCGAGTTCGCCCTGCCCGGGAGCAAGCCGTTCGCCGGTGACTTCAACGGTGATGGTCGTGACGATCTCGGCCTCTATCGACCGTCCGACGGCTTCGTAGCCATGCGCTTCCTCGGCAGCCCTTCCGGCCCGGCCGACATCACCTTCTACGTGGGGAGTGAAGCCGACTCCGTCATTGCCGGGGACTGGTCGGGCGATGGGGTCGACACCGTTGCCTGGCACGACGACACCACCGGTCTGTGGTACTTCCGGCTCTCGAACAGCCAGGTCGTGGCCGACCACGTCCTGCGGGCCGGGCCGATCGGAACGGCGGTCACCCCCATGGTGGGTCGCTGGGTCATTCTCGGCAGCTGAGGACAAGTCGCTTCTCGACGCTGTCCGAGCGGCGATAATGACGCCACCATGAATGTTTCTGTCGTCACTCCGGCTCTCAACGAGCGGGCCAGCATCGAAGCCCTCATCGAGTCGCTGCTCAACCAGACGGTTCCCCCCACCGAGATCGTCGTAGCCGATGGCGGCTCTACCGACGGGACGCGACAATTGCTCGATGCGTTCGCAGAGGCCAACTCGCGAGTACGGGTCGTCGATGGTCCCGGGGGGATCAGCGAGAACCGCAATGCGGCCATCGCGGCTGCCGCCAACGACATCGTCGCCTGCATCGATGCCGGTTGCATTGCGGAGCCCGAGTGGCTCGAGAAGATCACGGCACCGTTCGCCCGGGGGGAGGACTGGGTGTCGGGCTTCTATGTGCCGCGGGGCGCAACGCTCCGCTCCACCTGTGCGGGCCTCGTGCTCATGAGTGTCCGGGAAGAAATCAACCCCGACTACATGACGCCGCCGGGCGCCTCTCAGGCGTTCCGGAAGAAGCTGTGGGAACGCGTTGGCGGTTTTCCCGAGGGGATGGCGGCAGCCGAAGACACGCTGTTCGGCGAACGGGCCAAAGCTGCCGGCTTCCGCCCCTACTTCGAGGGCGATGCGCTCATCCAATGGCGCCCCCCGGAGGGCCTGTGGGCGATGGTACGCAAGGCGTTCGCCTGGGGTCGGGGGGACGGTCGGGCGGGGCTGCGAGGCGGTGCCTACTCTCGCATTTTGCTCGGCTACTGGGGGAGTGTGGTTATCGCAATCCTGGCAGGGCTCATTGCCTGGTGGCTTGTCCCGATCGCGCTGGCGCCGCTGGCGGTCTCGGCGGTGCGGCGGACCAGATTCAAGTATCGATGGGCCGATGGCATCGGCAAGTACTTCCTTATCCCGGTGGCCCACACACTCCAGCTGTTGTCACAGAGCCTGGGGTGGCTGGTGGGATCGCGACTCTCCTGATGTACATCGTTTTCGTCGGCACCGAACTGGATCCGGTCCGCCCGGGAGGGGCCGGAACCGTGGTGGCCCGGCTTGCGTCCCGGCTCATCGAAGCCGGGCATCAAGCAGAAGTGCTCATCGTCGGCTCGCCCCCCGAGGATGCTCCGGCGGCCGAAATCCCGGTTACGTGGGTGGAGCCGGGGGTTCTCGATCAAGCGGCGCCCGACCAGTACCTGGCCGACTCGCGGGCGGTAGCCGAAGCGTTGGCCGGTCTCGCTCAGCCGCCTGATTTTGTTGAATTCGAGGACTTCCACGGGCTCGGACTTTGGGCACTCATGCGGCGGGGTGTCCTCGGCTTGTCACGGACTCCGATTGCCATCAGGGCCCATGGTCCGCTCGATCTTGTCCTTACGCGACTCGAAGTCGATCACGATGTGGAACGGCTCATGCGAACCATGGAACGGGAGGCCTACCGCATGGCCGACGCCGTCATTGCTCCATCGCCTGCCATGGCCGACCTCATCGTCGATCACTTTGGGCTCGAACCGGCCAGGGTGCGGGTGGGACAACCGCCGTTGGTCGAGCTGATTCGATCTCCCCGCCGACCGGCGCCGGCGCCCGAGATCGTTGGGTATGGGCGCCTCGGCCGGGAGAAAGGCTCCGAGGATCTGCTGATGGCAACCCTCCCGCTCCTCGAGGCGAATGATGGCGCCGTCCTTCGCTTCATCGGACCCGATGGGTGGGATGTCGAAACCGGGGCCTCGGTGACCGGGCGACTCCGATCGCTGGTCCCGGAGCATTTGAAGGACCGGGTTCGTTTCGAGGGTCCGATCGACCGCCAGGAGCTCGGTTCTCACCTCGCCTCGGCCTGGGTGGTCGTGTTTCCCACCCGCTTTGAGACGTTTTGCTATGCCGCCCACGAGTGCCGAAGCCTCGGTTTGCCCGTCATCGTTCCCCAGCGCCCCGAGTTCCGGCCGTTCTTCGGGTACCGGACCGGCGGGCGGTTCTTCGATGGGACGGTCGATGATCTCGGCCGGGTCATTGAAGAGGTCGTCGCTCACCCCGGCATGCGAGAAGCGCTTGAGCAAGCACCGCTCCCCACCTACCCAGATCCACTCGACCCCTATCACTCATTGGCGCCCCGTCACAAGCGCACCCAGTCGGGCCTCGCCACCGCCGCTCTGCGTCGGATAGAGGAGGCTGCGAAACGGAACGAACCCACCCCTCCGGCCCGCTTCGAACGGGCCGACCGATGGCTCGACGGTCTTCCCGAGGCGGTGGCCTCACGGCTCGAGACTCATCGCGCCGACTCGCCTTCCCTGCGGCGTTGGCGGCGCCGGCGGGCGGCCGGAGCCTGGGAGCGAGAGACAATGGAAGCCGCCTGGGATGGGACGCATCCCGAACTGGCCGACCCGTCGGTATCGATCGTCATCCCGTGTTTCAATCAGGGCCAGTTCCTGCACGCCGCCATCCGCAGCGTCCTGCGTCAGTCGTACCCGTCATGGGAGATAGTTGTCGTCGATGACGGAAGCACCGATCCGCACACCAGGGCCGTGCTTCGCTCCCTCCACTACCCTCGCACCCGCGTCATCCGTCAACGCAACCGGGGCCTTCCGGCCGCCCGCAACGCCGGGATGGTGGCAGCGGGCGGCCGCTATCTCGTGCCACTCGATGCGGACGATGAGCTGGCCGCCTCGTTCCTCGCTGCCACCGTCGAGGCCCTCGAAGCGAAGCCAGAGGCCGCCTTCGCTTACTCATGGACGCGCTTGTTCGGGAACCAGAACATCATCTGGATCGACCGCCCGTACAACCCCTACCAGCTGCTGCTTTCCACCTCCGTTGTCGGCTGCGCCCTCATCAGGGCCGAGGCGTGGCGGGCGATCGGCGGGTACGACACCACGAGACTGCAAGGCAACGAAGATTGGGATCTGTGGATCCGATTCCTCGAAGCCGGGTGGGACCAGGTCGAGGTGCCGAGGGCCCTGTTCCGCTATCGGCAGCACGGGATCTCCATGAGTGTCTCGACCGAGGCTCGATTCGAGGAGGCTCGGCTTGAGATTGCCCGGGCCCATCCGGCCCTCTATGGCCGACAGATATTGCGGGCCATGAAAGCCCGCTGGTACCCGTGGGTCTCGGTTGTGATCGATGATCAGGCGGACCTGGCGCTTCTGGAAGCCCAGACCCTCGGCGACCTCGAGCTCGTGTCGATTGGCGAGACCACCCCGAACATGGTCGAGGTGAGCGACCGTCGCGGCTGGCCGCTTCGCTCGAGCGGCACCACGCTGGCATCGGCCGTCCATGATGCTCGCGGGAAGTTCCTCATCGACTGGCGCCCGGTCCAAGCCGCCGGGGCTGAGCTCCTCGAGGAGTTGGCGGCACTGCTCGAGGACGATCTCGATGCGTACGGGGCAGCAGTGGAAGCGGGACGCCATCCGATGCTGTGGCGCCGGTGGTCCCTGCTCGATCCCGGTGCCGCCCCCGATCGGCTCGCCAAGGCCGGCACTCGGGGGGAGGGTCCTTCGCTGACGGAGAGCGACTACCGGGGAGCCTTCCCGCACCCGCGATGGGCAATCGACGAGACCCAGTTTCACCGGCCGGTTCATCGGGTCCGGCCCGAGACCGAGGGCCGGTTCCCCGATTGGCTGCCATGAGACTCAAGAACATCATTCGTCCGCTCGTGCCTGCCCGACTGATGGCGCGGATTCGCAAACCGGATCCGCCTGCCGGTGACCTCAATATCGATATCGTCATCGCCGAGGACCCCGGCCGCTGGCTCGAGACGACGCCGGCCACCGTCAGAGTGGTGCACCCCGATAGGTACGGAGTCGCTCCGGAGGGCGTGATCCAACATCCAGGTGCGGTGGACCCCGGTGATCACGACATCGTGGCGGTCGCCGCTCGCGGTCTGACCGGCTCGGACCGGGAGGACCTGCTCCGTCCGCTAGCCGACCCAGACGTGGCGGTATCAATCCTGGGTGCAGCCGAGCCCGGCGGCCTGGTCGGAACGCTCGTCCCGCGCATTGAGGTTCATGCCATGGCGGTGCGGCGCCCGGCGTGGGATGAGATGGCTGGGATGCCGGCAGGCGACGTCACCCTGGCCGGCCTGCTGGCGAGAGTGGCCGGGGCCGGCCATCACCTCGCTCTCACGCCGCGGGCGGGGACGGTCACCGTCCAACCGCGGGTTGACCCGATCACCGGCACGGGGGCGGCGGTGGTCCTGGCCGCGGTTCCGCTGCACGATGTTGGCGGCGGGTTCCGGGGAGCTCAGATCGCTATGGAGCTGTGCCGGCGTGGGTTCCATGTGGCCTATGTAGCCGAATACGGATCGGGGCACTCGGTTGACCTCGGCTTGCGATTTCTCCACCCGCGACTCGAGGAGTACCGGCTTGGGCAGTTCGACGTTGACGCCTACTTGAGCAGGCTCGAAACTGACCTGCGCCTGGCCCTTGTGGAGATCCCGAGCCCGCCGGTGTTGACGGCCACTCACCGGATGAGCCGGGCCGGTTTCCGGGTGATCTATGACCTAATCGATGACTGGTCCGACGAGGCTCTCGGAGGCTGGTGGTATCGCTCCGAGATCGAGGACGAATTCATCTCGGCTGCCGACACCCTGAGTGGCTCGGCCCGGCTGCTCGTTCGCAATCTCGAGCAGCGCAGCGGCGGCCGGTCAGTCGCCTACGTGCCAAACGGGGTGAATCAGAACATGTTCTCGGGGGCGCCCACCGAGGTGCCTGCCGACATCCCACCCGGGCCCGGGCCGCTGCTGTCGTACCACGGGTCTCTGTACGGGGACTGGTTCGACTGGGACGCCCTCCGCGCCGTCGCCGAGGCGTTCCCCGAGGCGCGCCTCCAGGTCATCGGAGATGAGCACGGCCACCCGCCGGTCCCCTCGAACGTTCATTTTCTCGGGCTCAAGCCGCAGTTTCAGCTTCCGTGGTACCTCGCACAGGCGGACGTGAGTCTGGTGCCGTTCAAGCTGAATGAAACCACCCACGCGGTTAGCCCGCTCAAGGCGTACGAGTCCCTGGCTATGGGCGTGCCGGTGGCAGCCCCGCCTCTCGAACCACTGGTGGGAGTTGAGGGGACATTTCTCGATGAGCATTTGCCGACGGCGGTGGGCGCGGCGCTGGCGGCCCCGCCGCTCGATGCCGATCGGGCCAGGGCGGCCCATGGGTGGGCCGAACGGGTGGGGCGGCTATTTGACGCCCTCGGAGTCGCCCTCCCCGAGCCCGACGGCAGCGACATCGTCGTTGCGGAGCGTCCGCCGCGTCGCTTCGAGGGCCCCCTCCGGCTCCGCTAGCCGCTCCGGGTACCGGACGAACCACCAGAGCGGCAGGCTCATGATGGCAGCAACGTAGAGCGGGAAGGCGAAGCGGAACTCATGATTCAGCGAGGTGACGGCCACATTTAGAAGATGGAACCCGAGCAGGGTTCCGGGGATCAACAGGATCCGTCTGCGCAGCGCCAATGCCCCATAGGTGGCAATCATCGCCCAGATCACCAGAGCCGGTCGCCATGTCAGCCACAACCATCCGGGCGACTCCGCATTGCGGAAGACCCATCGGGTGGCATCGAATGCCCCTGACCACACCGGTGAACGTTTGAGGCCTTGGGTGTTGTCGGGCACCGCGAACGGGGGACGGTGCAGATAGGAGTTGTCGGGTTGCGGTGGGAGGAACAGGTAGGAGGCCCGGCACCAGTAGAGACCAAGGCTGGTATCGAAATCCCTGACAATGGTGCGCACCGCGAGCCGGAAGAACGGAGAGGGGTCGGTGCGGATGGCCTCGATGTTCAAGGCGGGGTCGAACAGGAGCGGATCGGCCGAGTCGCAGTCATAGCGGGACTCCCACACCTCGAGCGGCGCGATGGATGCCAGCAGCTCACGTTCGGCGGCGTCGAAGTTCCCGGGCTCGTGAACCCAGGACGATGCTACGACGGGGATCAGCACCTCGGCGGCGGCCGGTTTGCCGCCGCGATCCACCGAGAACAGCCAGAACACCGGCCCCTGCACGACGAGGACGATGCCCAGCATGGTGAGAACCGCCGGGGCCAGGCGGCTGACATGCCGGCGGTTGAGCACCGCCAGGACTGCCACCACCAGGAGGGATGTCAGGATGCCGTTGTGCCGGTAGAGCCAGAGGAGCGAGAGGGCTGCTCCCAATCTGATGGAGTCGCGGGCATCCCACCAGTAGGTGTCTCTGAGGTGGGTGACCTTGAGTAGTTCGGCAAAGGCCCACAGGAACGCCAGCGTGAACGCCACGTCCTTCCACAGACTGATGGAGGTCGGACCAACCGCAGGCAGCAAACCAACCAGCCAGGCCGCTCCCACGGCCGCCCAGGCCGGGACTCCGAGCTCGACGAGCCGCCGTGCCACCAGGCCGAGCATGAGGGCCAAAACGACCACTTGAACGAGGCTGATGGCGCCGGCGTGATCCCACACTCGGGTGATGAGCCACATCGTGATGGTGTGAAAAGCCGGGTGTCCGTTCTTGAAATCGCCGGTCTCGATCTGGTTGAGCTGATCTATCGAATCTGGAGACAGGAATCCTGGGAACCACCCGAGCCACCACACCAGGAGCGGGAGAAGCGCGAGCGAGGCCAGCCAGAAGCTGCGGCGAGCGACCGAGTTGCGTTGCACGGCACGCAGCGTAGACACGCAGACGTGTTCGCCGGGGCCGAAGCCCAATCCACGGCCGACTCACGGCCCCGGGGTACTATTCCCCTCCGTGACGGCAGAGCATTCGACGGTTTTCTACGACTCTGACACCCGCCGCCGACCACTCATCACCGAGTTTCAGAACTTCTGGCGATATCGGGGCTTGATCCGCCTCCTGGTCGTGCGGGACTTGACCGTGCGCTACAAACGGTCGGTACTCGGGGTGTCCTGGACCATTCTCAATCCGGTCCTGACCATCGCGGTGCTGTGGATCGTTTTCTCCAACTTCTTCGGCCGGGGGACCGATCTCGGGGTGCCCTACGTCGTCTATCTCACCGCCGGAATCCTCATCGCCACCTTTTTCTCGCAAGGGTTGATTGCCTCCGGATCGGCCATCATCAACAGCCGCGGCGTCCTCATCAAGATGTACATCCCGCCCGAGATCTTCTCCCTGGCTGCGGCGGTGGCGGCGGCCACCCATTTCGTGCTCAGCATGATCCCGCTCCTCGGGCTCCAACTGGTCCTCGGCGCCGGTATTCCCTGGACGGTGATCCTGGTGCCGATACCGCTCGTGTTCATGCTCATGCTCACAACCGGCATCGGCCTATTGATCGCATCGGCCGCGGTGTTCTTCCGTGACATTCTCGACATCACCCGGGTCTTGACCCAATTGCTCAACTACCTCGTCCCGACGTTCTGGACGCTCAGCCTCGTCGAGAATTCCCCCAAGGCGCTTCTCATGGTCAAGGTCAACCCGGTCTACAGCTACCTCGTGACATTCAGGGCCTGGGTGTACGGGGGTGAAATGCCGCCGGCCTGGAACCTGGCGATGATGGCGGGGTCCGGCGTCGTGGCTCTCGCCCTCGGGGTGTATGTGTTCTCGCGCAATTGGCGCCGGGTTGTGGTGCGCTTGTGAGCCAGCCAATCGAGGTCCGCGACGTCACTCTTCGATACCGGCTCGATCGGGCCAACGTCGGCACGATCAAAGAGGCGGCGGTCCGAACGCTGCGGCGCCAACGCAAGGTCGAGTGGATTCACGCCCTTGACGGGGTGTCCTTCGAGGTCCCGAAGGGGGAGATCTTTGCGGTAGTCGGACCGAACGGGGCCGGCAAATCCACCCTCATGAAGATCATTGCCAGGGTGTTGCCTCCTACCACCGGTCGCGTCATCGTGCGGGGCCAGGTTGCGCCCATGATTGAACTCGGGTCCGGGATGAACCCCGAACTGACGGCCCGTGAGAACATCATCCTGTACGGGTCGATGCTGGGCCGGGATCCACGCCAAATGCGAGAACGAGTTGGACCAATCGTCGAGTGGGCGGGCGTGGAGGAATTCGTCGATGTTCCGACCCGTGCCTACTCATCAGGGATGATGGGTCGGCTCGCATTCTCGGTCGCCACCGATATCGATCCCGAAGTGCTCGTGGTCGACGAGGTACTTTCAGTCGGAGATCAGGCATTCCGGGTCAAGTCGCAGGAGCGCATGAATCAGCTCATCAGCGGCGGCTCGGCGGTGGTGGTGGTCTCCCATTCCATTGACATGCTGAAGAACCTGGCGACCCGGGCGATGTGGCTCGAGCGGGGGCGGGTCAAGATGCTCGGCCCAGCCGACGAAGTCCTCGGCGGCTACCAGACCTCCGGCTAGGGGCGGGTGCGTCGGACGGCCGGTTCCCGGGCTCAACCGAGGCCAACCACTCGACGAGCTTCAGCGTCTGCCTATGACGCAGGGCTGGAATGTCGGTCTCGAGTATGTGTGCCCGGGCGGCTTCCCAGCGGGTGTCGTCGGTCAGGAGATCGGAGATGACCTCGGACAGCTCCGCTGGGCTCGAGCCGACCCGGACCAGGCCGGCCAGCGATCCGGGCAGGAGCGCCGCCGCCGGCGCCGAGGTCGCCACCGGCAGTCCCGCCGCCATGGCAGTCACCATCCGGCCTCCGGTGCCTGTCGCATAGGTAAGCGGGATGGCGAGGAGCCGGGCCCGGGCCAGCTCGACGCTGAGGTCGGGTTGCCAGCCGGCCAGGTTGATCTTGCGCGGGTGCTTCCAGATGTCCCGGTAGGTCTCGGAACCCCGGCCGACAACGCGGAGGGGGACCGGCCGTCCAATCCGGGCCTCCACCCGGGCGGCGACGATATCGAGCCAGTACTCGAGTCCCTGGGCGTTCGGGTGATGAAACAAGTCGCCGATGTACAGCAGCGGCCCCTCGCGGACGCCGCCGCGGGTCGGCTCGATGTCCTCTCCGAGAGCGCTCCACACGAAGGTCGGGAGGGCCGGTTGGACCAGCTCAACAAGCCGGCGGTCTTGTTCGGTTGCGGCCACCACCCCGTCGGCGCCGCCGAGGACGGAAAGCTCGTGGTCGATTCGGGGATCGTCCAAATCGGGCCCGGCGCCCGGCACGTGGGCGGCCGGGAACCGAACCGTCCCGAGATCAATGATCCTTTGGGCTGAACCGGCCTGGCGCTCAACCATGGGAAGAATGCTGCCTGCCATGTGGAGGTCGGCAACGAGGACGGTATCCCACCGCCTGGCCCCGAGGAAGTCTTCGAGCCAGGGTTCGGGGCGGGGATCGAGGTTCCAGCGTTCGGCAGCTGGGGGGGAGATCCGGCTGATTCCGAGCGCATCGAGCCTCCCTCCGCTTAACGCATCGTGAGTTCCGTGGGCGGCCACCACCGTGAGCTCCCTGCCCTGACCCCTCAGTGCCTTCATCATGTTGAAGTGGCGGGCGTCGACACCCGACCGCCTCGGATCCGGGAGGCGGGGAGCGATCCAGAGCATTCGCTGCCCGGGGCGGACCGCCGGTTCCGGGTTCTCCCGGGCGATCGCACCGGGGGCTGCCAGTTGGTCCGCCGGTAGCGGGCGTAAGGAACTATTGCCGCCGCGCCCGGCCAGTATTTCCAGCTCACCGGGGTAGTCGGAGGCGCCCACCGAGTGTCTCGTGGGGGCGACGGCGGATGAATCGTCCGCCCCACAGATGAGGGCGGAGACCGACGGCCGCGCCGTCACCAGCGGCCCCGCATGGCTCGGGACAGCAGGCCCCACTTCCACGGGAGAGCGAGCCGGATTCGATCGCGAAGACCGTGGGTCTCGGCCCAGTGCTGGATGTCTGAGCCGCTCGACTCCTGCTGGATGATCCGCTCGGCGGGCGCCGCCTCTGCCAGGCTCGCGAAGTTGGCAGGTGGGAGCATCCCCGCTTCGGTGATCCAGGCGGGAATGTCGTCCGGCTGAGCACCGAGCCGTCCATGGCTGGCGCCGCTGACCGGCACGGCCAGCAGATTGATCAGGGGAGCGTGGGTGAGGCTGGCGGCCCACTCGACGAGCTCATGGAGAGTCCCGGCCTGCTCGAGAAGCCTGCGAACCGAAGGCCACGCCTCCATGCCGAAGCCGAGGAGATTGAAGGCAGGGCGCTCCGGGTCAACCGAACCGAGATAAGGGTCGGTGTCGCATACGAGGACCAGGCCGGCCCGTGAGGATCCCGGCAGCCGCCACACCCGGCGAGCCAGGTCGGCGGCCTCACGGCTGTGGAGCACGATCGCCGGCGCGGCTATGTCGTCTATGACCGCTACGAGGTCGGCGAGCGGTCGATCGACCGGCACCAGGACGGGCTGTGTGTGGTCGAGTTTGTCGAGGGTGGCCTCGCTGAACCAGGGGGCGTCATCCGGGGTGGGCTCGATCACTGTGCCGCCTGCCTTGGAGACGGTCTCGGCCACTGCCCGGACCGCCAGGTCCGAAGTGCGGGCGGCGATCACGAAGTCGGCCTGTGAGAGGAGGCCGGCAGCCACACCGTCCGACGAAGGCTCGGCCATCCGGACGCGGGCTCGCAGGTCCGCCGGAAGGCTGCTGGCAAGGATGTTACGGGTGGTTTCGGGACCGGCGGCGACATCGGGATGGATTATGGCGAGAACAGTGGTTTCATCGATGAAATGGGCCTTACCGGCTCGTTCGACCAAGGTGGCCAGCCCGACCGGGCCTTCGTTGAGGGCGATGAGGGCAATCATCTCCGGGGAACCGTTGCGGGGTTTGCTGTCGGGCAGCGGGTTCAACCGATAGCGGGGAGGGAGCGTGCCCGGTGACAACCCGTAGACATCGGGTGGCACATCCCCGAGAAGGAAGTCGGCCGAAGCAAGGGAGCCGCTCAGCGTCCAGAGGTAGCGCCCGTGGGTTCTGAAGAGTGTGGGGGCGGAGCTGACGAGCCGAATGTCGCGGACTGCGCCCGCTCCGAGGGCGATGCCGCGGGGGATTGAACCAAGCCGCGGTTGATGCCAGGCCCAGTCGGTGGCCACGGACGAGTCGTACACGATGGCGTCGAATGGCTCCTCGATGTGGAGCCGCAGGAGGGTTCGTGCCTGGATCTGCTCGGCCGTCTCGAGGACGCCTTCAATGAGGACCGGCCGTTTCGGCGATTCGTGAACCGGGATGCCTGCCTCGCGCACGAGGTCGGCACCGGCACTGGCGTAGTCCACGAACACGACGATGTCAGCCGCGGTCCGCTCGGCGACGATCCACTCGGCGTCGATCGGCCCCGGGGACATCTCCGGACGCCGGGGGATTTGGGATGCAACGTAGGCAATCCGCATCAGCCGCGGGCGATCAGTCGAGTGTTGATGATGGCCGGCTCCCTTGCTCGGGCTTTATCGTAATGAGACGGTGGTTTCGGCTCGACTTTCGTCGAGCTTTCGAGTTCGAGCCGGGCCGGAGCCAATCGCTGGCGGGCCTACGTGAGCGCGCCGAGCATTTCATCGATGGCGGCTACCGACCGTTCGGCGGCGTCGCCCTCTCCGTACGGGCTGGGGATGGTGGAGAGTCGCTCGTGGACGGCGGGCACATCGGCAAGCCAGCCGCCGACGATCCGTCCGATGTCGGGGCCGGGCAAGACTCGCTCGGCGAAGGTGCCGAGCACCTCGGGTCGCTCGGTCGATCGGCGCACGATGAGCACCGGGCGCTTGAGAACGCTCACTTCCTCCTGAACGCCCCCTGAGTCGCTCACGAGGGCGGCGCACTCGGCCGAAAGTGCAAGGAATTCCTGAAACCCGACCGGTTCGACGACTCTGAGCTGTTCGAGCAGGTCTCCGAGGCCGAAGGACTCGACCCGGGCACGGGTGCGTGGATGCATCGGCAGGATGGTCGGGAGTGACAGAGCCGCCAACTCCTTCAGGATGACGGCCAGGGTGGCGGGATCGTCAACGTTCTCGGGACGGTGGAATGTGGCGAGCAGATAGCCGGCCGGGGAGACCCCATGGCGGTCGAGGTAGGGGGCACGATCGGCGGGGAGCAAGGTTTTGACGGCCTCGACCACGGTATTGCCCGTCACCGCGATCCGGTTGGGCGGGATCCCGGATTCGAGCAAGTTGGTGCGGCTCACCTCGGTGGGGGCGCAACAGAGGTCGGAGAGGACGTCGGTCACGATCCGGTTGTGCTCCTCGGGCATGGCTCGGTCGAAGGATCGGAGCCCGGCTTCTATGTGTACGAGCGGGGTGTTCGTGGCGTTGGCCGCCAGCGCTGCTCCCACAGTCGTATTCGTGTCGCCTTGCACGACAACGGCAGCAGCAGGCTCATCGGTGAGGTGCTCACCGATTCGTTTGGTTGCCTCGCCTATCTGTGTTGCCCTGGTCTCTCCCCCGATCTCCAGGCGGTAGGCCGGCTCGGCAAGTCCGAACGCATCGAAGAACACCTTTGAGAGCCCCTCGTCATAGTGCTGCCCGGTGTGAACCACTCTGGCCCGGTCACCGAGGTGGCGGATGATCGGGGCCAGCTTGATAATCTCGGGTCTGGTGCCGAGTGCGACGACGATGCTTTGTGGATCTGGCATGAAATGGTCCGGGTAGCCTGCGGCTGCGATGTTACGCATCCTCCTCCTCGTTTCCCAGGTTCTCGTTGTCGTCCTCGCCGGCTACAACCTGGCGGTTGCGGCGTGGGGGCTGCGCGATCAGGCGGGAATCCGACGCGGGACCCGGCGGCGTCGACTCCGTATCGTCATACCCGCCCACAACGAGGCCGTGGTGATCGGGAGGTTGCTGGCCGATCTCGATGCCCAGGACTACCCATCCGAGCATGCCCGTGTGGTTGTCGTGGCCGATCGATGCACCGATGACACCGCCGCAGTGGTCGGGGCGACCGAAGTCGTTGAGCGGAACGAAGGCTCCGACGGCAAGGGGGCGGCACTTGCCTGGTATCTCGAGCATTGGCCGCCCGCCGCCGACGAGTCGATTGTGGTGCTCGACGCCGACAACCGCCTCGATCAGACATTTCTGACCGGGGTGGCCGATGCCCTCGACAGTGGATTTGATGCCGCCCAGGCTTATGTCGACACGTCGAACCCGGATGCAACCTGGCTGACGACGGCCTCGGCGCTCAGTTACTGGGCAAGCAATCGCATGGTGCAGCTGGCCAGGCACAATCTCGGTTGGGCGCCCGACCTAGGGGGGACCGGCACCGCCTTTGCTCCAACGGCCTCCTGGGTGCTCGAATCAGAATCCGGCGCCCTCACCGAGGATTCCGAGCAGGTGGCCCGGCTCGTCCTGTCCGGCCGCCGGATCGCCTGGCTGCATCACATCCGGGTGTACGACCAGAAGCCTGCATCGATGGGAGTGGCCCTGCGCCAGCGGGCCCGATGGATGTCGGGGAAGCGCTCGGTGGCACGGTCCTATCGCTTCAAGCTGCTGGCCGAGGCGGTGCGGCGCCGCTCGTGGGGGCCGGTTGACGTCGTGATTCGACAAAGCCAGCCGGGCCGGTCCTTCATGGTCGGGGTGTCGGGGGTCCTGGCGGTAGCCGGGTGGTTCTCAGGTCACTTCTGGCCCTGGTGGGTGTGGGCCCTCATCGTCGCCGTTCAGGTAGCCGCTCCGCTGCTGTTTCTCGTGCGGGATCGGGTGCCGGGCCGGTACCTTTGGCGGTATCCGCTGCTGGTGGTCTTCGGATTGCTATGGCTGCCGGTTCGATTCATGAGTAGCCGGGTGCGAGGTTGGTACCACACGCCTCACGACTGAAGATGCCGACGCGGCCCGGGTCCCCGAGCTACTCCGACTGCCAACCCGATTCCGTAGGACAGTTGCATGAGGGCGGTGGTGGCCATTGTGCGAACTCGGTGCCCCGGCCCTCGCCCGGCGGTGGCCCCAACCCACACGAGAACGAGAGCCCAGGCGGCCAGGAGGGTTGCCAGCGGCCATCGGATGCCGGCCAGGGCGGCCATGGCGATGGCTCCCGCCAGTCCGAGTATCAGTCCGAGCGGAGCAAGGGGCCGCAGGCTCGGAAGCGTGCGGTTGGCATAGAGCATGTCTGCCTTGCCCCAGCCGTACCGGAAATACTGACGGGTCACGGCCCGAAATGTGGTGCGGGGCCGGTAGGTGGACACGATGGCCGGATCGAGCAGGATCGAGGCTCCCTGACGCCGCCACCGGTAGTAGAGGTCGGCGTCTTCTGCGACCCCCGGTAGGTCGCGGTAGCCGCCGAGCCGTTCGAAGTCGGCCGCCCGGAAGGCTCCGAGGTATACCGTGTCGACTTCCGATCGGTGGGTTTGATGTCGGTAGCGGGCCGGCCCCACCGCCCAGGCCGACGCCATCGCAGCCACGACGGCTCGCCCCACCGCGGTGTCGCTTTCGGGAACCATCCGTCCCCCGGCAGCGGTCGCTCCGGATTCCTCGAGCGCCGCCACCGATGCGGAGACGTAGTCGGGGTCATAGACCGCGTGGCCGTCCACTCTGACGAGGATTTCTCCAGAGGCCCGTTGTGCCGCCAGGTTGAGGCCGGCCCACTGTCGGCGGGCGGGATTGTCGACGAGGATGATGTCTCCCCGCCGCTGGAGGGCTTCGAGTGTCTCCCTGGTCCCGTCGTCTGAGCGGCCGTCGGCCACCACGATCTCGATCGGTCCGTCGTAGTCCTGAGCCGCCAGGCTGGCCAGACACGGCTCGAGGTAGCCGGCCTCATTGAAAACGGGCAGGATGATGGACACGGTGGGCGGCACGGCGGCAGCATACCCTTCAGGTTTCGGGGCTTCCGCCGATGTCTGGCTCATGCGCAGGATTGCCATACCCCTCATCGCCCTCGCCGTCTTGGCGACGATCCCAACCATCGGAGGAGGCACGGCCCAGGCCGCTCCCGGCCCCGAATTGATCGTTGGCTCTGGCCCGATCTACGCGGGGATGTATCCGAACACGTTCTGGTTCTCCTCCGATTTCGACACATTGGCAACCGACACGGGGCAGCGGATCACGTTCGCCGGGCGCTTCCACAACATCTTCGAGAACGAGAGCGCACCCATCTGGGCTAAGAGGACGTATTGGACGCTCGAGGAGGCCTGGAACGCGGGGTCAACCCCGTTCGCCAATCTCCAATTCAGTGGACCGGCCGAAGCGACTGCCCAGGAAGTGGCGAGCGGCATCTTCGACGACCAGATCGCCGTGTGGGCCACCGAGGTCAAAGGGTGGCTCGACGAGGGATCCGGTCGGTCGCTCATCATTGCTCCGATGCAGGAAATGAACGGGCCCTGGGTTCCCTACGGGATGCAGCCGTTCTACTTCAGGCAGGGATACAAGAAGATTCGCACCATCGTTGAGGCAACCGTCACCGACCCGAACATGGTGCGATGGGCCTTCGCCCCAAACGGATGGTCGGAGGAGCCCTTTGATATCCACCACTACTACCCGGGCGATGACGTCGTTGACATCATCTCGCTCAGCACCTACAACTTCGGCGACCACCCCGGGTCCAACGGGTGGATGCACCCCGAGTTCTCGATTCAGCAATGGGTCGACGAAGCGAGAAACACAATTCCCGGCGCTGTCGACAAGCCCTTCCTGCTCGCTCAGACGGCCAGCGTCAGCAGCGGTGGAGACAAGGACCAGTGGGTCCTTGACATGTTCACTCAGGTGGCGGACGATCCAAACGTGGTGGGCTTCATTTACTTCAATATCGATGAGACCTTCTTCGAGCCGGACCGCGATTGGAAGATCTGGCAGGACGACGTCGAGTATCCCGGGTACGCGGGTTTCGCTGAGGGCATGGCTCGTCCGACGACCGGCTACAAGTTCCCCCTCACTAACTGGTTCCAGCCCGGCCCCCTGCCGTTCGTCCAGTACACCCCACCTTGTCCCGACGGGTCTGACTGCGACTCGATCGCCTTTGTCGATCCTGGCTCGGAAATCAACTTGCTCTCGGAGATCCACCCCGCCGCCTCAACGAACGCCTTCTACTACGGAACCCCGGCCGATGTGCCGCTGATGGGAGATTGGGATGGGGTGGGTCCCGCTACCCCGGGCATGTACCGCCCGTCGGACGGATATGTGTATCTCCGCAATACCAATGACCTGGGTGGAGCCGACATGTCGTTCTACTTCGGGATCCCCGGCGATATCCCCATCGTGGGTGACTGGGACGGGAACGGGACCGATACGCTCGGCATCTACCGGGGTGGTCACGTATTCCTCTCCAACACGCTCGGGACGGTAGAGGCCGAGACCGAGTTCTGGTTCGGTATTGCCGGCGATAGGCCATTCACCGGTGATTTCAACGGCGACGGAATCGACACGTTGGGGCTCTATCGAGAATCCAGCGGGTTCGTCTACTTCCGAAACACCCTCGACACCGGGGATGCCGACTTCTCATTCTGGTACGGCGCACCCTCCGATCGGATCCTGGCCGGCGACTGGAACGCCGACGGATTCGACACCGTTGCCGTCTATCGCCCGTCCGACGACAAGGTGTACTTCCGGATGTCGAATACGTTCGGCGTCGCCGACTACACCCTCAGCGTTGAGCCTGGCTTCGTAGAGGCGATGACCGCGAGATAGTCCCCAGACCCCGGTCCCCGGTCCCCGGTAACGCCTGCGGGGTTGCTTACGGCAACCCTTCGGGTTGCCGAGCCTTCGCCCGGTCCCCAGTAAGACTCCGTGGGATGCTTTCTGGGGTCTGGGGTCTGGGGTCCTGCCCGAAGACCTCGAGAGTCCGCGATCAACTTTTTTGCCCCAATGCCGATGCTCTCTGTGACGGGCAACACCACAGAAAGAGTTAGATCGAGTGACAGTTCGGCGGCTCATTCTTCTCTTCACGACTTTGCTACTCGTACTGATGGCGGTGGCATTGCCGGCCGGCGCCGTGAGCACCAACGAGGCGTTCGCCGAGTCCGAATTCCTGCGACTCATCAATCAGCGGCGGGCAGAATTCAGCCTGGCGCCGCTCGGTTCGAACTGGGACCTCCAGGACGACGCTCGAGAGCACAGTCGTTTCCAGTCCCAGGACAGGTGTCAGGACGGAGAGCGGATCTGTCACAACCCCGCCCTCGGCAGTGTTACCACCAACTGGTTCGCCCTCGGTGAGAACGTCGGTGTCGGCTACGACATAGAGGGCCTCGATCGGGCTTTCTGGGAGTCGGCCGCTCACCAGGCCAACGTGGTCGGCAACTACAACTACGCCGGGGTTGGGGTCGTCATTCGCGAAGACGGCACCCTCTATGTGACGGTGGTGTTCATGCGAGGACCCGAAGGTTTGCCAGCGACACCACCCGGCGCCGACACCGGCGATGGATATGAGTTCACCGCCGGTGCCGATCGAGTCGGCATGCACGATCCCGCCCGGGGGACCTGGTCCCTCGATGGGGCCGGTGCCGGCTTCTACTACGGAGTGCCGTCGGACACTCCGGTCGCCTGCGACTGGGATGGCGACGGCGACACGACCGTCGGTCTCTATCGCTCCTCGACCGGGTACCTCTACCTACGAAACGCCAACGACTTCGGGCTCGCCGACATCGCCATCTTCTACGGAATCCCCGAGGACATTCCGTTGTGCGGAGACTGGGACGGAGACGGCATCGAGACGATCGCGATCTATCGGCCCTCCGAGTCGATGTTCTACCTTCGCAATACCAACTCGCTCGGGTTCGCCGACGTGGAGTTCCAGTTCGGCCGGTCCGGTGACGTGCCGCTTGCCGGCGATTGGTTCGGAGCGGGCCACGACAGCGTTGGAATCTTTCGACCATCGACCGGCATGCTCTACCTGGCCGACGGGAGGAACGGGCTCGGCAATATCATGGTGCTGCCGAGAACCGATGTGCTTCCGGCCGATCAGCTCGTTGTCGGAGACTGGGACGCCGACGGAACCGACACTCTCGGGTATTACCGGCCGGGCGCCGGGGCGTTCCGGTTGCTGCTCGATCACCGGCCGGAGGCGGAGTCGGTTCTCGTCCCCTTCGGTCCCGGCGATCGAACCCCGGTAGCCGGAGTCTGGTAGCGCCCTCCTAGGACACCAGTCGGCGCACGACGCCTAGGTACCAGATGGCGATGCGATTCAAAGCCCGGACGAGCGGATGAATCTCGAACTGGTTGATGCCGTCGAAGGCCGCATCCATTGAGGCAAGGATCTCCCCGTCGCCGACCGTGCGGATCGAGCGCGAGCGGACCGCTTCCTGGCGAAGCAGCGGCATGAGTTTGAGGAAGCCGCGCCAGCTCTGCACCTTCTGAACGATCCAGCCGTGGCGGATGGCGGCGGCCACCACTGCCACCTCGACGACTATCAGTGCCGGTGCCAGCAGCAGCAGAGTCTTGGGCTCGTAGTTGGCCCACACCATTCGGAGTCGATTGCGCTCCAGGTAGTACATCTTGCGAGCGTGGCGTCCGAATTCGTAGTCGTGGGCGACCCGCGAGGCGGGTACCTGAACGCTCTTGAGGCCCATCAGGCGCAGCCTCCAGCCGAGATCGACGTCCTCCAGGTAGAGGAAGTACTCGTCCCGGAACCCTCCGAGGTGATCGAACAGGCGGCGGTCCATGACGAAGGCGGCTCCGGAGGGAAAGGGCACCTCGGTCTCGGTGATATCGGGAGGGATCGGTTCCCCGCTGTTGGTCGACCAGGCGAAGCCGAGATAGGTGAGAGCGCTGCCGGATGTGAACCAATGATCGGGCGCATAGGTGAGGTCCATGACCGGCATGGCCGCTCCCACCCCGGGTCGGCTGATTGCCTCAACCAGGGGCGGGAGCCACCCACGGGTTGGCTCGGTGTCAGGGTTGAGGAAGCCAATCACCTCGCCGCGGGTCAGAGAAGCGCCGAGATTGCAGCCGTAGGGAAACCCGTGGTTCTCGTCGAGAGCAACCAGTTTGACACCCATCCTTTCGACGATTCCGATGGTTCCGTCGGTTGAGGCGTTGTCGATGACGATGATCTCTTCTGGCCCATCGGGGTCGCTCAGCAGGATCCCGAGCGAGGCTTCGATGTGGGCTTCGGAATCATGGGTGACGAGGACGAGTGAGACGGGCGTCAACCGGTGTCCCACACCCCGGCCACCGGAGTCATGTGGGCCTCGCCGAACAGTTTGATGGTGTGATTGGACCAGGTCATGATGAAGTCGTCCCGAAGATAGAACTCAACGTCGGGGGGACGAAATACCCCGACCGTGTCCACCCCGTCGCCGTCCCAGTCGCCGGTGATGATCCGATCCTCGGGGATCGTGCTGTAGGTGTAACTGATGTCGATGGTGGGCGTCACGAGCGAGTTGGTGAGCGAGAGCATGCCGCTCAGCGGGTCGTACAGGCCGACAGTGTCGTATCCGTTGCCGTTCCAGTCGCCGGCCAGGGGTACCGTGCCGGGCGCCGCCAGCACCACCTCAACGTCGGCGACCATTGTCGCGTTGGTATTCGCCAGGTAGAAGGTGCCGGTGGAAGGCCGATAGACGCCGATGGTCTCGGTCCCGTTCCCGTCCCAGTCGCCGCAGATGGGACGGTCCTCGGGAATGCCGAAGTAGAAGGCGGTGTCGGCCTCGCCGACCGTGTTCGAACTGCGCAGGTACATGAAGCCCGACGAGGCCCGGTAGAGACCGACGGTGCTCACCCCGTCGAGCCCATCCCAATCACAGGTCATGGGGATGTCGCCGGGCACGCCGTAGTAGAACGCAGGCCGCTGCGATCCGTCCGCGTCGCGGATGTACCAAAGCCCGGTCGTCGGATCATGCATGCCGACCTGATCGGCCGGGGTCCCGCCCCCGCCTGTGTCTGTCCACCCGTCCGGAACGAACTTCTCAACTGAGGTGATCTGCATTGAATAGAGGCCGAGCGTTGATCGGAGGTGGCGGGCCAGCTTCTTGATCGATTTCGGTGTCCCGTTGTCGATTCCTGAGAAGGTCACTTCGTAGGCCGACTGATACGACGGATGCCCCGGGCGGAGCCACGATGTGATCGTTACGTCTTCGAGCTCGTCCAGACCCACGATGGCGGCCAACTCTGTGTGGGTGAACGTCTTCTCCCAGGTGGCGCGGGGATTGCCTGCCTCCGGGATCACCGACCAGGGATCCTCCACTCCGACGAGGTAAGGGGGCGTCGATGTACCACCGAAGGCGATCGCCAGATTCTCGGTGTGGCCGAAGGTCGAGGAGGAGTAGTAGGTGGGAACGGCGATTGGTGAGCCACTCCGCGGGTGGGACGAAGGCGCGAGTACGTCGTCGTGATACAAGACGAGCCCGGCAGTGGCGTCGACGGCGGCTGTCCACGTATCAGCCCCTCGCCCCCACCCGGCGTAGAACTGATCAACGGTCGAGTCATACAGCTGGCACCAGCACAGCAACTGGCGAAGGTCGGAGGAGTCGGGAGATCCTCGCAAGGCCTGCTTGTGGGCCGCATAGGATCGCCCGGCCACCGCCTGGGCCTTTAATGTCTCCTTCTCCCAGCTGTAGGGAACCTCGAGCAGGCCGTACAGGTAATCCTCCATGTCCAGCCGGGCCACGAGGTGAAAACCGGATACCGGATCGCCGGCCGGCGCGTTCGGCCGAATCAGCAGGGTGCCGCGTGAGTAGCAGCGCTCGCCCGACTGGTAACAGGACGGGCTGCCGTCTGAGATCGTGGTGTCGAGTACGACGGTGGGAGACTCCGCCCACCCGTCCCACTCGAGATCGAAGTTGCACGGTCCGGCCGGCCACGTCACGGCACCGACGCTGAACGTGCATTGCCCATCCACGAAGTTGAACGACATCGTGTTGTAGTGAAGGACGTCGGCCCTCTCCTCGCCCCGGGTCACGGTGACGTGATGCGGGTCGGCGGCGCCCGGGATGGGCCAGATCTTGATGTCCTTTTGCTTGATGTTCTGCTCGAGGCCCACCCAGACGGGGCCCTCATCGCCGATCTGGGCTGGTCCCGGATCGGAGCGCAGGTAGGCGAAGTCGATGTCGGTGAAGTAGGTGCTGAGGATCTGCTTCCAGCTCCGCCCCAGTTTTGCCTGGCCTTGTGCCCCGTACTGGCTCATGCCCGTTCCATGCCCATAGCCGCCGCCTGAGAAAGTGAAGCTTGGCTCGGTTGGGGGATCGGCCGAAGCCGTGCCGGGAACGGCGAGCAGCGAGAGGGCAAGGCCGATGCCAAGCCATCTCCGCGTGCGCGCGGCAAAGAGGCTGCTCATAGCAACAATGTCGGCATGTACTCCGCTTCCTTGATGCCCGTATCGAGTCTACGGGAATCGCGAAAACTGCGCACGGGAGGCAGTTTCCTCCCCCGGAGGGGGAGGTGGCCCGTAGGGCCGGAGGGGGCGCCTGATTGCGGCAAGTGACCGCCCCCCTCCCCGGCTGCGCCGGTACTCCCCCCTCCGGGGGGAGAGAACGAGGCGCTACAGCCGTTCTACCGAGCCGGCGGGGGTGCAGTATTCGTCGTACTCCACCAGGCGGGGTGGGGATGATTCGTCGGCACAGGCCGGACAGGCCGGGTCGCGGCGGAACGTGAGCCGCCGGAACTCGGCGTCGAGGGCGTCGAACGCCAGCAGGGTCCCAACGAGTGGCTCGCCGATCCCGAGGAGCAGTTTCATCGTCTCCAGTGCCTGGATGGAGCCAATGATTCCAGGAACCACTCCGAGAACTCCGGCCTCCGAACATGATGGTGCCAGATCGGCCGGGGGCGGGGCCGCCGCCAGGCACCGGTAGCACGGCCCCCGATAGGGGTCGAAAACGGTTGCCTGACCCTCGAACCGGAACACCGAGCCGTGCACGACCGGGCGGCGAGCATGGAGCGAGGCGTCATTGAGCAGGTATCGGGTGGGGAAGTTGTCGGCTCCGTCCACGACTACGTCGCAGTCGGCAACGAGATCGAGGACGTTGTCGACAGACAGGCGTTCCTTGCGGGCGACGACGGTGACGTCCGGGTTGATATTGGCGAGCGTCTGGCGGGCCGATTCCACCTTGGGGCTCCCGATCCGGTCGACGCCGTGCAGCACCTGACGCTGGAGATTGGAGACATCGACGACGTCGTGGTCGATGATGGTCAGCGTTCCCACCCCGGCGGCCGCCAGGTATAGGGCGGCGGGAGATCCGAGCCCCCCGGCTCCGACCAGGAGCACCCGGGAGTCGAGCAGTCGGGATTGGCCGGCTTCGCCGATTTCGGGGAGCAGCAGGTGGCGGCTGTACCGGCTGCGCTGGTCGTTCCTGAGGGTGAGAGGAGTGTCCCAATGCCGGCCCTCGCGTTTCCAGCGCTCGACCCCGCCCGCCATCGAGCTGACGTTCGTGTAGCCCAGCCCCTCGAGCGAATCGGCGGCCAGCGCGGAACGCTCGCCGACGGCGCAGTAGAGGATGATTTCGGTGTGGGTGTCGGGGACCCGGCCCGGGACGGTGCTTTCCAGGATGCCACGCGGGATGTTGGCGGCGTTGCCGATCGCACCGAGCTCATACTCGTCGCTCTCCCGCACGTCGATGAACACTGCCTGCCCGAGCGCGGCCTCAGCTTCCTCGGGAGAGACTTCGCGAATCCGCTCCCGGGCCGCGGCAACCAGCTCTTTGAAGGTGGGCATAGAGCGAGATTCTACGTTGGTTCCTGGTTGATCGCACGGGCCGTCACCGGTCACCGGTCACCTGTCACCGGCTCCTAACCATCTGTGCCAAACGACCTGGCCTGAGCAACGGGGGCTTGCGGGTAGCGGGGTGCGGGCCGCGATCCTGGCTGGTAGCTGGTAGCTGACTTATCTTTCGCGCACTAAGCCCTCTATCTTGACACTAAACAGTGTTGTCTGTTACTAATCCACCTATGCGGTCCGCAGTGCCACGTCGAAATGCTCGTCCTCCCATTCCGGTGCCCGGCACTGCGGGCCGCAGCCCCCTTCACGGCAGGCCGACGGTACATCGTCGGCCGATGGTCAAGCCCCGGCTGTGGACGGCTCCGAGTGGCTATCCGGCCAATCACGACTACGTCCGGCGCTACTGGACCGCTGCCATCGGCGCCGGGGCCGTCGCCGATCTTCTGCGACTCATGCAGGCTGCCAAGCGAAAGAAGTCGATCCGCCGTCCGGTGAACACGCCTGCTCTGGTGCGATCGGGCCTAGTGGTCGGTCACGCGAACCAACTCTGGGTGCGGTCCACTGTGCCGTCCCTGCCGACCGAGTTGCTG
This sequence comes from uncultured Gammaproteobacteria bacterium, assembly GCA_964195905.1. Classification (GTDB taxonomy): domain Bacteria; phylum Actinomycetota; class Acidimicrobiia; order Spongiisociales; family SHLN01; genus SHLN01. The sequence continues at coordinate 4,322 of CAXMQV010000083.1, read as the reverse complement.
CCGCGACTCACCCCGGCGCTTCGCCAGGAACTCAACCAGATCACACGCTCCGTTGACCGTTGACCGTTGACCGTTGACCGTTGACCGTTGACAGGTGACAGGTGACAGGTGACCGGTGACCGGTCTAACTGTCCGGGGCCCGTCCGATGACAAGGGTGACGATGGTGTCGGCGCCGACCTCGGTTCCCGGCGGAGGTCGGGTGAGAATGATCTTGTCCCAGGCCTCGGTGTCGGGGGTGGGGACGAATTCCGGTATCAAGGCCACCAGGATCTCGGTCTCGGCCGCCAGTTGCGCCATGACGAGGTTCGCCTCAGTGCGGGTCATGCCGATGAGGTTGGGCAGCGGGAAGGTGGGCGGCTCGCCGTTGGAGACTTCGATGAGGACCTCGCCGTTATGACTCAGCTTGGCCCCGGCATCGGGAACCTGGCTGAGGATCGTCCCGAGCGGCTCGAGTGATGCCACCTCCTCGATGACCGGGCGGAGGTGGGCAAAGTAGACGAGCTGTTCGGCTTCCTTCTGGGTAAGAAGGGGGTCCTCGAGCAAGTCCGGGACCTCGGTCGAAGGGACAACGTAGAACTTGCTCGACCCGGGTGGGATGGGCGGAAATTCCACCGCCGGGACGTCTGCGAGGAATTCGGTCATGAACTCCTTCCAGATCGGCGCAGGCACGCTCCCGCCAAATACCCGCGTGTAGAACGCACCATTGATGGTGATGTTGGTCATCGGGATCTGGGCGTCCGCGTAGCCCACCCACACCGCCGTCGAGTACTGAGGGACGTAGCCGACGAACCAGGCGTCCCGGAAGCTCTGATTGGTTCCCGTCTTGCCGGCCTGAGTGCGCCCGCTGATGTTGGCGGCGGTACCGGTGCCCGACGTCACCACCTTCTTCATCGTGTTCACGACTACCGCGGCCAGGGTCTCATCGAGCACCCGCTCGGGATCAGGAGTGGCCTCAAACAGCACGTTGCCTTCCTCGTCCTCGATGCGCTGGATGAGGTACGGGTCGTTCTTGATGCCGTAGTTGGCGATGGTCGAGTAGGCGGCCGCCATGTCAAGCGGGCTGACCTCTCCGGCGCCAAGCGCCAATGAGTACACGAGCGGCAGTTCGGCCGATACTCCGAGCCGATTGGCTACCTCGGCCATGGCCTCGGGACCCGCTTCAACGGCGATCTGGGCGAAAGTCGGGTTGGTCGAGAGGTAAGTGGAGACCTCCAGGCTGCGGAGCCCACCGCCCACCCGACCGCCCCGTACCGTCCAGGTCTTCCCTCCTCCGTCGCCACAGACGACGTCGCACTCGATGACGAGCGGCGATGAGATGTTCCAGTACGAGTTGAGGCTGCCGCCTTGCTCGAGGTATGCGATGAGAGCGAACGGCTTGGCGGAGGAGCCCGGTTGGCGCTGGCCCTCGGTGGCGAGGTTGTAGTCGCGCTGGCCTGCTTCGATGTCGTCGCCGAAGTCGAGGCCGCCTGCCATGACCCGGATGGCGCCGGTTCCGTTCTCGACGGTAGTGATTGCTCCCGTTGGAGCGGCTCCACCCGTGGCAGACAGTGGGAACCACTCTCGCAGTATCTCGTTGGCCCGGGTTTGGAAGTGGAAGTCCACGGTAGTGGTGATGACCAGGCCGCCTTTGAGTCGCTGCTCAAGCTCGCATTCCACGTCGTCGGCCGGGCATCCGAAGATGGAAATGAGCCGATCCTCCGCTGTGGTGCCGAGGGCGGCGTCGAACTTGGGATCGTTGAGGAGTGAGCCGACTGCCGAGATTCGGACCAGCTCGGCCGGCTCGGGGAAGTTCCGGTGGGGGACGACAGAGGCCGACAACGGGATGGCGGCGGCGGCGTCGGCTTCGCCCTGGGTAATGAGTCCGTTCTCGACCATCCCGTTTAGCACATTCACGCGGCGGGCCTCGACGAGCTTCTGGCCAACCTGACCGCTCTCGTTTGGGGTTGTGTCGCGGGGGTCATAGAGCGACGGGTTGCGGATCACGGTGGCGAGGGCGGCTGCTTCCCCGATGGAGAGATCCTGGAGTTCCTTCCCGTAATACTCGAGCCCGGCGGCACGAATGCCGTAGGCATTCCAGCCGAAGTACACCGAATTGAGGTAGAACTCGAGGATGGCGTCCTTGGAGTACTTGCGCTCCATTTCAGCGGCCCAGGCAATCTCGGTGATCTTGCGCTGAACGGTCTTCTCTTGCCCGACGATCCCGAGACTTCTCACCACCTGTTGGGTGATGGTCGATCCACCTTGAATCGAACTGCCCCGGACCGTTGCAACTGCCGCCCGCAGGGTCGATTCGAAGTCGGCGCCGCGGTGGTTGTAGAAGTCACCGTCTTCGGCTGCCATGACGGCTCCACTCACGTGTGCGGGAATGGCCTCGATCGGAACCGGCAGACTGCCGCGGAGTGACAACTCAGACAACTGGACCCCATCGGCCGAGAACAACGTCGACAGACGGCTCAAATTGGGGAACTCGGGAATGCCGCTTGCATTGGTAACCGGGATGAGGGTGTCGTCGACCCAGTCGTAGGCCTTGGCCGTTGGGTTGGTGGAGAGGAAGGTGAACAGACCGACCCAGGCACCCATCAGCACCCCGGCCACCAGGAGGATGGCGAGGGCCGGGACGAGTCGGGTGCGCCGCTCGCGCCACTCGGCTTGATGAATCGTTGGTTCAGGGTTGGGCAAGCTCATGTACCTGGGTTGGAGGGCATGGGGTACCCGTGAAGTTCCCGGGTACCATTTGCGCTCAGCCAGCATATACCGAGCCATGGATAACTCCGCGAATCCCACCCCTAATCGTGATGTGCCCCTTCAGGTGGTGCACGGGCCCTCCGAGCCGGGGCCGGTGCTCGGCGAGCCGGGGGAGTACCCGTACACACGCGGTCCCTACCCGACCATGTACCGGGGCCGTCTCTGGACGATGCGCCAATACGCCGGGTTCGGCGACGCCTCCGCCACCAACGAGCGCTTCAAGGCGCTGCTGGCAGCCGGACAGACGGGATTGTCGGTTGCCTTCGATCTGCCAACCCAGATGGGCCTCGACAGCGACGATGCCCGTTCGTTGGGTGAGGTCGGGAAAGTGGGTGTTGCCGTCGACTCGCTCGATGACATGCGGAGCCTCTTTGAGGGGATACCGCTCGGCGAGGTCACAACGTCGATGACCATCAACTCCACTGCCGCCATCCTGTTGCTGCTCTATCAACTGGTGGCCGAGGAACAGGGGGTGGAGCCAAGCGCCATCGGAGGCACCGTTCAGAACGACATTCTCAAGGAGTACGCCGCCCGGGGCACCTACATCTACCCCCCGCAGCCTTCGATGAGGCTCGTGACCGACCTTTTCGCCTATTGCGCCGACCAGCTTCCGGCCTGGAACACCATCTCCATCTCCGGCTATCACATACGGGAGGCCGGTTCGACCGCCGCCCAGGAAATCGGCTTCACGATCGCCAATGCCCTCGCCTATGTCGAAGCGGCCCGCACGGCCGGCCTCGAGGTCGACGCCTTTGCCCCCCGCCTGTCGTTCTTCTGGAATGCCCACAGCAATTTCCTCGAGGAGATCGCCAAGTACCGGGCCGCCCGTCGGCTGTGGGCCCGTCTCATGCGCGACCGGGTGGGAGCGACCAACCCCGCCTCATGGAAGATGCGATTCCACACCCAGACCGCCGGCAGTTCTCTCACCGCCCAGCAGCCGCTCACCAACGTGGTTCGCACCGCCCTCGAAGCGCTTAGCGCGGTGCTGGGCGGCACCCAGTCGCTTCACACCAACTCCTTCGATGAAGCGCTCGGATTGCCGACCGAGGAAGCGGCCACGCTGGCGCTGCGGACCCAGCAGATCATCGCCCATGAGAGCGGGGTCACCGACACCGTCGACCCGCTGGCCGGCTCGTATGTAGTCGAGTACCTGACCGACGAGCTGGAGGCCAGGGCCCTGGAGATCATCGAGTGGGTAGACCGCAACGGGGGAGCGGTGGCCGCGGTCGAGAACGGGCTCGTCCAGGCTGAGATCGAGGAATCCGCCTATCGGACCGCCCGCGCCGTCGATTCAGGGGAGCAAATCATCGTCGGCGTCAATCGGTTCCAGGAGGGTGAGGGCGACGAGGTGCCGCCGCTTGCCCTCGACCCCAACCTCGAGCGCGACCAGGTTGTCCGGTTGGGTGCCCACAAGGAACGGCGAGGATCGGTCGAAGCCGAGCTGGCGGCCGTCCGGGCGGCGGCCGGCACGACAGAGAACCTGCTCTACCCGATGAAGGCTGCCCTGTCGGCGGGAGCCACAGTCGGCGAAGTGAGCAACGTACTGCGGGGAGTGTTCGGCGAGTATCGGCCCTAG
>CAXMQV010000082.1:0-13967 GCA_964195905.1 uncultured Gammaproteobacteria bacterium | reverse complement strand
GTTACGTTTGTCGCTATCGCGTTGGCGGTGTTCTTCTTCGTCGTCAAGCCCTACAAGGCCTACAAGGCCGGTGTCGAAGCGGGAACGCAAGAGCCCGCCCCGCCGCCCGAGGACATCGTCCTCCTGCGTGAAATCGCAGCCAAGGTCGGCAGGTAACTGTTCCCAACTCGAAAAGCGCCCCCTCACGGGGGCGCTTTTCTCGTTGGGAGTCACCGGTCACCGGTCACCGATCACCGGCCCTTTCTCCAAGCCTGCGAGTTGGCGCCGGACGGCGATCAGTTGCGTGGTCAATGACTCCAGAGATGGGAATGGGAGATATCCGAGCTGCTGGGCAACATGGAGCAGTGATTCAACCTCATTTGCCGAGCCTCCGGCGATGCGTAGAAACCGCACGAAGTCGCGATCGGTCTTTCGACCGGAGCCCTCAGCGATGTTGGCGGAGATGGAGATCGAAGCTCTCCGAATCTGCGATGTGAGACCGAACTTCTCGGTGCCAGGGAACTCGTTGGTGGCGTCGTAGCACTCGACAGCCAGCGAGATCGCTGCCTCCCACACCCGCAGTTTCCGATAGTTCCCCACGGCGAACGTCATATCAATTCACGACCAGAGATGGAAGGTCTCTGAAGGCAGGTGACAGGTGACCGGTGACAGGTGACCTTCTCCCGGGAACATTCCGCCCCCGCGATTGTTGCTACAGACGAGCCAGTCACCCCAAGGAGAAGCATGCCCACTGCAGTGTTCAACGGCGTCGTTATCGCCGAAGCCGATGAGACCGTCATCGTGGAGGGCAATCACTACTTCCCGCCCGAGTCGCTGAAGCAGGAGTTCTTCACCGAGACTCCGGCCTTCAACACCACCTGCCCCTGGAAGGGTCTCGCCAGCTACTACGACGTCGAGGTAGAAGGGGAGCGGGCCGAAGCGGTCGCCTGGACTTACAGGGACCCGAGCGATCGTGCCGCCAATATCAAAGATCACGTTGCCTTCTACCCGAAGGTCCGGGTCGAGGGGGCTGCCAAGCGGGGTTTCTTCAGTCGGAGCTAGCCGCGGCAGACCGGGCGGCCTCGATGGTGCGCTCGTTGATGATCGGCAGTACGAGTAATGCCATCAGGGCGAGCCCGGCACCGGCGATGAGAATCGGGGCGCGCAGGCCGATCCAGGCGGCGACCAGACCCCCGGTGAGCGCGCCGATTGGCTCGGCACCGTAGGCAACCATTTTCCCGGCCGCGGCCGCCCGGCCTCGCAATTCGTCCGGGGTCAACTCCTGACGCAGGGAGATGGCGACCACATTCCAGAGGGTGGTGGCGATCCCGAAGAAGAAGATCGATGCGCCCAGTACGAGCGGGCTCGAGGTGAAGCCCATTGCGGTGGCGGCGGTGGCCGCGGTCATCACGGTCAGGATGAGGATGTTGGCCGTCCCGACTTTGTTCTGAATGCGGTTGGCGGTCAGGCCGCCGAGCAGCCCACCCACTCCGAGGGTGGCGAGCACGATCCCGAAGCCGATGTCGCTCAGTCCAACCTCGTCCTGGGCGAAGAGCACGAGGATCGCCACCATTCCCGAGACCACGAGGTTGTAGCCACCCGCCATGAGGGCTGTGGTCCGCAAGAGGCGATGATTCCATAACCACCGCACGCCGATTGCGATGTCCTCCCGCATCGTGCCGGTGGACGGCGCCCGGTCTGCCGAGAAGGTGCCGCCAATGGTGACGACAAGGAGGGCAGCTACCAAGAACGTGGCGGCATCGACGGCGACGGGTAGCGAGGTGGCGGCGACGAACAGCAGCGCGCCGAGTGGTGGCCCGACGAAGCTGTTGGCAATCCAGCGAGCGCTCACCAGCCGGCCATTTGCGGTGTTCAAAGCGGGTTTGTCCACGATGGCAGGCAGGAAGGCCTCGGCGGCCGAATCGAATACCGTCTCGGCCATGCCGACGAGAAATCCCACGACATAGAGAGCGAGCAATGATGGTTCGCCCACCGCCAGCGCAACGGCGAGGAGAGCGAGGGCCCCCGCTCGGGCAACGTCGGCTCCGATCATGAGACGTCGGCGGTCGTTTCGATCGACGATGACTCCGGCCGGCAGGGCGAACAGCAGCCATGGCAGCCGGAGAGAGAAGGCCAGGACCGATACGGCGATCGGATCGCGAGTGAGCGTCGCCACGATGAGAGGAAACGCCGCGAAAACCACGCCATCCCCGAGATTGGAAATGGTCGACGCGGTCCACAACCGTGTGAAGCGGGAATCCATGGATCGCACCTTACGGTTGGGGTCTCTTCAGGGTGTCTCAACGCTCGCCGGGGTAGCGGACATGAGCAGGCGTGGGTTCTGGGCGACGGCCCGGTTCCCTAATCCCCGGCGATAGCGAACAGCCACCGGCCGTCTGAGGCAATGACGATGCGAAATCCCACGAACCCATCGAAGAATTCGAACGACTCCTCGAGTTGCTCGACGGTGTACAACTCGAGAAGGGCCTGGTAATCGTCTTCGGAGAGCCCATCGCCGTCCGGGGAGGTCAGGCCCACCATGGCTGAGGGCCAAATGTATGACTCCTCCGCTGGAGCGAAACTGAGATTGAGGTGCTCGACCATCGTCCGCATGAGCGGTATCCCGTTACGCTCGCCCTCCCAGATGTACTCGGGTCCGGAGCCGCCATGCGACGTCTGGACGGGCAGGTCAGCGGCGTCCGACACCGCGGCAATCCGAGCGAAGTCGCAGCTCATGGCCGCCTCGAACAGCGCCCGGCGCGTCGCCGCCACCGCCTCGGGCAAGCCCGGCTGCGGGGCGAGCTCGGCCTCCCATCCCTCGGTCGAGCAAGAATCCGGGTACCCGGACGGGTCGCGCAGGCTGTGAATGGTGTAGCTCACCTCTTCGTCAGCGGCGGTGGCGATCCAATCGATGTACAACGTGGTCGGGTAGCCGAGGAGCGGGTCGTATTCGGCGGTGAAGCTGTCGGCCTCGCGGAGCGCCCGCTCGATCTCGGCGAAGACCCCGTCGACGGTCTTGACGATCTCCTCGTAGCGGCCTATCTCGAGCATGTCGATGTCGAACAGGTCGGTGCCCTTGAAGCTGGCTGCGGTGATCGCCAGTTGCCGCACCGAGACCGAGTACGGCCCGACGAATTCCTCGGGACAGAAGCAGCCACGCGTGAACGAGTAGTCGTAATCGGAGATTCCGGCGCTCCGCCATTTCGTCATGGCGCTGTCGAAAGCCCGGCGCTGTGGCGTGTCAACGGGAGATGGGTTTGGCACGAAGTCCGTGACAGTGAGGACGAATCCGCCGTCCACCGGTAGCTCGGGCTCGTTGAAGATGTATGAGCGGGGGTACCCGAAGTCGGCATCGTATTCGACGCCCACCGGAAACTCGCCCTCGTCGAGGGTGGCTTCGATCTCGTCGAAGATCGCATCGACCGACCCGTGCGGGGCCTCGCGCCCGGGCTCAATGCCGACGCGGGCTGTCATGGCAGTTTCTTCACCCTCCACCTGGACAACCCAGGGTCCGCCATCACATTCGCAGCTGATTCGATAGGTGATGGCATAGGACTGAGGCCGGTTGGCGAGCCAGGTTGTGCGAGCTTCCACCAGCAGATCCCGCTGGGTGGCTCCGGGCAGCGTGGAGGTGGTCGTCGTCGGGGTCTTCTCCGGCGTGGTCGGACCGGGTTCTCCCGACTCATCGGATCCGCAGGCAGCGGCGATGACCACGAGGACGGCGACAAACAAGCGTTTCACGAGGGTTTGACGGTACCGGCTTGATTCCGGTTCCCGTGGTTGCTCATGGCCGGCGAGTTCGTACAGCCTGCCGCCAGGACCGCCACAAGGACTGTGACGGTGAGCACACGCATCGGTTATCCGCCCAACAGATCCTGGATGGTGGGGCGCAGGATGTCCGGCAGGCTCGAGAGTGACTCCTTCGCCTCGGCCCTGGCATCGGCGAGCTGGTCTTTGATCTGATCCAACTGGTCCTGCAGTTGATCGACGGCACCTTCGAGCGCCAGGATGCGCTTGACGCCTTCGAGATTGATTCCGGCCTGTGTCAACGTCTGGATGGCGCGCAGGCGCTCCAGGTCCTTCTCCGAGTATCGGCGGGTGCCACCAGGAGTTCGGTAGGGATTGAGCAGCCCCCGGCGTTCGTAGATGCGGAGCGTTTGGGGGTGAATGCCGGCGAGCTCGGCTGCCACCGAGATGATGTACACGGCTTCCTCTCTGCTCATGTTGTCACCCCCAGGTGCGACCGCACGTCGGGCGGTTCGAGCGCTTTGAGTTCCTCCAACAGGCGGCGGGTCTCATCGTCGAGCTCGTCCGGGACGGCCACCTCAATGGTGGCCAGCAGGTCCCCCTGGCCCCCCTTTGCGCTCGGGACGCCCCGACCTTTGATGCGGAATGTCTTGCCGCTATCGCTTCCGGCCGGGATCCGGAGTGTCACCTGTCCGTCGAGGGTCGGGACCACAACGTCGGCGCCGAGGGCGGCCTCGGTGAACGTGACGGGGACGGTGATTCGGAGATTGTTCTTGCGGCGGGTGAACAAGGGGTGCCGTCCGACGTGGACCCGGACGTGAAGGTCGCCGGCCGGTCCGCCGTTGCGGCCCGGGGCTCCCTTGCCTGCCACCCGGATGGCGGCGTTGTTCTTGATCCCGGCCGGGATGCGAACCTTGATGGAGCGGACGCGATTGCGCGTACCTTGCCCTCCACAGGTGTGGCATGGGTTGGTGACGGTGCGGCCGGTTCCATGGCACACATCACACGCCTGGCTGATGGAGAAGCGCCCCTGTCCCATTGCGATCGCTCCCGATCCGCCGCAGCGCGGGCAGGTTGTCATGGCGGTTCCGGGCTCGGCGCCGCTGCCCGAACAGGCTCGGCAAACGCTCGGGCCATCGACGGCCACGGTGGCCGTGGTCCCGGATATCGCCTCGGTGAAGGCGAGGTTGACCGTGCTGTACAGGTGTTCGCCCTGGATGGGACCGGCGCCGCGGCGACCGCCGCCGCCGAAAAGGTCGCCGAAGCCGCCACGGCTGCCGAATAGATCCCCGAGATCTTCGACCCGGAAGCCGCCACCGGCGCCGCCGGATCCAGGACCGAAGCCGCCACCGGAGGCGTACAGCTCCTTGGCCTCGTCGTACTGCTTGCGGGTCTCTTTGTCAGACAGGACGGAGTAGGCGTGCGAGATCTCCTTGAATTTGTCCTCGGCCTCAGAGTTGCCGGGATTGGCATCCGGGTGATACTGCCGGGCCAGCTTCCGGTACGCCTTCTTGATCTCAGCGGCCGAGGCGGACTTCGGAACGCCGAGAGCGGCGTAGAAGTCCTTCTCGAACCATTCCCTATCCATCGTCGCCTTCCTGGACGGGATCCTCGCCCACCGCGACCAGTGCTGCCCGGATGACCCGTCCGCGCAGGGCATAGCCACGGCGCATCTCGCCTATCACCACGGGGTGCTCGGGGGTGCCTTCCATGGTGACGGCCTCGTGCCGTTCGGGATCGAATGGCCCACCAACGGTTTCGATGGCTTCGAGGCCTTCCTGGGCGAGGGCGTCCAGTAGCTGCTGCCGGGTTCCGTTCACCCCTCCGAGCAAGTTGGCCTCGCCTTCTGAGGCTGGCGAATGAGCAACGGCGAGGTCGAAGCTGTCGAGCGCCGGGAGCAGCCCCATGACGACTCGCTGGCTGGCGCGTTCGACGTTCTCTGCCATTTCCCGCTGGGTTCTCTTGCGGAAGTTCTCGAAGTCGGCGGCCACCCGGCGCAGGTCGTCGAGGTACTCCTGGGCTTCGTCTCGTGGCACGGCGTTCGACCGGAACTCGTCGAAGTCGGCCGTCACCTGTTGGAGGTCTCCGAGCACTGTCTGAGTGTCCTGGCGAGCGAGCGCCAGTTCCCCGAGCACGATGTCGAGGGCGGCGGCCGGGTCCTTTGGCAACACGAGCGACAGCTCGGCGGCGTCGTCTCCGGCAACCGGCGTTGTGGGGGCTTCGTCGGCCATTACTCGTCTTCGTCGACGATCTCAGCGTCGACGACTTCCTCGTCGTCCTCGACCGTTCCGGCGTCGCCCTCTCCCGCCCCGGCCTGCGCCTGGGCAGCTTCGTTGATCCGCTGTCCGAAGACCTGCGAAGCGGCGATGACCGCGTCGGCCTTCTCGCCCAGCTCGCTTGCTGCGGCTTCCTCGTTGCCGAGGACGGCCTTCAACTCAGTGAGCTTCACGTTGATCTCGTCCTTCTCCTCGTCGGAGAGCAGATCCTCGTGCTCTTTGAGCAGCTTTTCGGTCTGGTAGGCAACGTTGTCGGCGTTGTTGCGGGCTTCCACAACCTCGCGTCGCTGCTGGTCTTCCTCGGCGTGTGTCTCGGCGTCGGCGTTCATCCGGTCGATCTCCTCCTTGGAGAGTGCCGTTCCACCGGTAATCGTCATGGCCTGGCTCTTGCCGGTCCCCAGGTCCTTGGCGTTCACCGATACGATGCCGTTTGCGTCGATGTCGAAGGTGACCTCGATCTGGGGAGTGCCTCGCATGGCGGGGGGAATGCCGGTCAGCTTGAAGCGACCGAGCGACTTGTTGTATTGCGCCATTTCCCGTTCGCCCTGGAGCACATTGATCTCAACCTCCGGCTGATTATCGGCGTCGGTTGTGAAGATCTGCGACTTGCGGGTCGGAATCGTGGTGTTGCGTTCGATCATCTTGGTGGACACGCCGCCCTTGGTCTCGATCCCCAGCGTGAGGGGGGTGACGTCGAGCAGCAGGATGTCCTTCACGTCACCCTTCAAGACCCCGGCCTGGAGGGCGGCGCCGGACGCGACGACCTCATCGGGGTTCACACCTTTGTGGGGCTCCTTGCCGGTGAGCTCGTGTACGAGTTCCTGAATGGCCGGCATCCTGATTGAGCCACCCACCATGATGACGTGATCGATGTCGGCCACTTTGAGGCCGGCATCCTTGATCGCCTGGTTGAACGGCGCCCTGGTGCGCTCGACGAGACTCTCGGTCAGCTTCTGGAACTCCGACCGTGTCAGATTCTTTTGGAGGTGGAGGGGCCCGGCGTCCGAGGCGGTGATAAACGGCAGGTTCACCTCGGTGGTTTGAGCGCTCGACAGCTCGATCTTCGCCTTCTCGGCGGCTTCCTTCAGTCGCTGCAGAGCCATCGGGTCGGCGCTGAGGTCGACGCCGTGGTCATTCTTGAACTCGGTCACCATCCAGTCCATGACCGCGTCGTCCCAGTCGTCGCCGCCCAGTTCGGTGTCGCCGGACGTGGATTTGACCTCGAAGACGCCCTCGCCGATCTCGAGCACCGACACGTCGAAGGTGCCACCACCGAGGTCGTATACGAGGATCGTCTGGTCGTGCGCTTCCTTGTCGAGCCCGTAGGCGAGGGCGGCCGCGGTCGGCTCGTTGATGATGCGGAGCACCTCGAGGCCGGCGATGGTGCCGGCTTCCTTGGTGGCCTGGCGCTGAGCGTCCCCGAAGTAGGCGGGGACGGTGATGACCGCCTCGGTCACCGGCTGGCCGAGAAAGGCCTCGGCGTCGCGCTTGAGCTTCTGGAGAATGCGGGCCGAGATCTCCTGAGCGGTGTAGTCCTTCTCGTCGATCTTGATGCTCCAGTCGCGGCCCATGTGGCGCTTGACCGAGCGGATGGTGCGGTCCGGATTGGTTATGGCCTGGCGTTTGGCGACTTCGCCCACCAGCACCTCTCCGGTTTTCGAGAACGCCACCACCGAGGGGGTGGTGCGGTGTCCCTCCGCATTGGCGATGACGGTGGCTTCCCCGCCGTCCATGGTGGCAATGACACTATTGGTCGTTCCCAGGTCGATTCCTACTGCGCGAGCCATGTGCTTGCTTCTCCTTTACAGATCTCTTTAGTCAGTTCAGAGAGTATAACCTGAGTCGAGTACTGTCATATTCCCGAAAAGAGTCCACCGCCGACCGCCGACCGCCGACCGCCGACCGCCGACCGCCGACCGCCGACCGCCGACCGCCGACCGCCGACCGCCGACCGCCGACCGCCGACCGCCGACCGCTAGCCGGAGCGGGCGGGGATTGTTCCCCGGCGTAAAGCTCTGTCTCGATCAATGGAACGAAGCACGGAAGGACCCGCCTAACGCCGTCGTTCGATCAGAGAACGGGCGCGGTTACTCCTCGCAAAGGTGCTCGCGATCTTTCCTCCGACTTCGCCGGAGGGGAAACCGTATGAGTCTGGCTCCGTTGGGCGCTTGGCGGTGGGCGGTCGATCGCTCCCGCTAGGCGGGAGCGATCTCTTCAAACCGCGCCTGGAAGAAGCGGAGATCCTCCGGCTCGTAGGTGAACTGGAGACCTCGGACGTCCTCCCGGTTCTCGTGGACCCGGGCGATCGACTCGATGGTCACATCCATGTGCGATTGGGTGTAGACCCGGCGAGGGATCGCCAGGCGAGTCAGCTCGAGCTTGGGATGATGGTTCTCGCCGGTCTTCTTGTCGCGGCCGGCAGACACAATGCCGCGCTCCATTCCCCGGACCCCGGCGTCCAGATAAAGAGCGGCGGTGAGTGCGGCGGCCGGGAAGTGGTCCTGGGGCAGATGGTCGAGGATGGCGCGAGCGTCCAGGAACACGGCGTGGCCACCGACCGGGCGCACGATCGGGATGCCGTGTTTGATGAGGCCATCGCCCAGATACTCCACCTGGCCGACTCGTGAGCGGACATGGGCGTCGGATGCGGCCATCTCCTCGATACCGCGGGCGAGGGCCTCCATATCACGACCCGACATCCCTCCATAGGTGTGGAGACCCTCGAAGGCCACGAGCATCGAGCGGGCCTTGCGAGCCAGTTCGGGATCCCGCAGCAGCAGGAGCCCACCGATGTTGACGAGGTTGTCTTTCTTGGACGACACCGTGGCCCCGTCCGAGTAGGAGCAGATCTCCCGCAGGATGTCGTGGATCGACTTGTCGCCGTAGCCGTGCTCACGTTGCTGGATGAAGTAGGCGTTTTCGAGCGCCCGGGTGGCGTCGAGCATGACGAGGATCCCGCGGGCCGAGCAGTACTCGTAGACCTCGCGGAGATTCGCCATGGAGGCGGGCTGGCCACCGGCCATGTTCACGTTCGTCTCGAACGAGACGTAGGGAATCCGCTCGGCCCCGTATTCGTCGACGACGGCCGCCAGTTTGGCGAGATCGACATTTCCCTTGAACGGGTGGAGACTGTCGGGTTCGTGGGCCTCGTCGATGATCACATCGATGAACTTGCCCCCGGCGTGCTCCTGGTGAAAACGGGTGGTGGTGAAATACATGTTGCCGGGCACGGCGTCGCCGGGCTTGATCAGGATCTGGCTGAGGATGTGCTCGGCGCCGCGACCTTGATGAGTTGGCACGATCTCCTCATAGCCATACACGTCGTGGACGGCATCGACGAGGTGATAGAACGAGCGAGAACCGGCATAGGCCTCATCACCGACCATGATCCCGGCCCACTGGTAGTCCGACATAGCCGAAGTTCCGGAATCGGTCAGCAGGTCGATATAGACGTCGTCCGAGCGCAGCAGGAACGAGTTGTACCCGGCTTCCTTGATGGCAGTTTCACGCTCTTCGCGCGTGGTCATCCGGAGGGGCTCGACCATCTTGATCTTCCACGGCTCCGCCCAGCTGTCATGGCTCATGGCTGACTCCTTCACCTAGCAATCCTGACCTGAGGGTAGGTGACCGCGGCCGTTCCGAGCCAGGGCCGTTCGGCCCCACCCGTCGCCCGTTTCCTGTTTCCCGTCCCCCGTTTCCTCCCCCGAAGGGGGAGGTGGCCCGAAGGGGCGAAGGGGGTTGTTTTCCTCCTCCGGAGGGGGAGGTGGCCCGAAGGGTCGGAGGGGGCGTTCGATTGAAGCAAGAGGGCGCCCCCCTCCCCAGCTGCGCCGGGACTCCCCCCTCCGGGGGGAGAAAACTGAGTCCGGGTTCCGGCGGGTGGCGCGTTGCGGGCAGCGGGTAGCCTTCCTGCATGGCGTTCGACTACGACGTGGCGGTAATCGGCAGTGGGTTCGGGGGGAGCGTGTCGGCCCTCCGGTTGACGGAGAAGGGATACCGGGTCGGGGTCCTGGAAGCAGGACGGCGCTATCGAGACGACACCCTTCCCAAATCCAGCTGGAACCTCCGCAAGTTCTACTGGTTCCCGAAACTCGGCCTGCGGGGCATCCAGCGCCTCACCCTGTTGCGAGATGTGCTGATCCTCTCGGGTGCCGGTGTGGGCGGGGGTTCCCTCGTATGGGCCAACGTTTGCTACGAGCCACTCGACGACGCCTTCGACGATCCGCAATGGAGCCACATCACCGACTGGAAGAAGGAACTGGCCCCCTTCTACGACCAGGCGCGGCGCATGCTCGGCGCCGAGCGGGTCCCGTTCGAGACCAACTCCGACCAGGTCATGCGTGCGATTGGCCGCGACCTCGGGGTCGAGCACACGTTCCATCTCAACGATGTGGCCGTCCACTTCGGCAACCCCGGACAGGAAGTCCCCGATCCCTACTTCGGTGGCGAAGGTCCGACCCGGGCGGGCTGCCGCCACTGCGGTGGATGCATGGTCGGTTGCCAGTACAACGCCAAGAATCGCCTCGATAAGAACTACCTGTACTTGGCGGAGAAGCGGGGCGCCGAGATCCATCCAAACCAGCAGGTCGTGGACCTCGAACCGCTCGACGGCGGCGGCTACCGGATCACCGCCCGGAAACCCGGAGCACGTATCTTCCGGCGCACCCGCACCTACACGGCCGAGCAGGTGGTGTTCGCCGCCGGAGCCCTCGGAACTACCCGTCTGCTCATGAAGCTGCGCGATGCCGGGCAGCTCCCCGGATTGTCAGATCGCCTCGGCTATCAGGTCCGTACGAATTCGGAAGCCATTGTCGGCGCCGAGGCGCGTACGGCCAAAACCGACTATTCGCACGGCGTCGCCATCACCTCATCGATCCATCCCGACGCCGACACCACGATCGAGCCGGTCCGGTATCCGAAGGGGAGCAATTCCATGGGATTGCTGACGACGATGCTTGTCGACGGCGGCGGTCGCGTCCCCCGCTGGTTGAAGTTCCTGGCTGCGGCGGTCCGCCACCCGGTGACGTTCATCCGTTCACTGTCGGTCCGCCGCTGGTCGGAACGGACGGTCATCCTGCTGGTGATGCAGAGCATCGACAACAGCTTGCGGGTTTTCCACAAGAAGGGCCTGTTCGGAACCCATCTCACCTCGGCCCACGACACCGGCAAGCCGAGCCCGACCTATCTCCCGGTGGCCAATCAGGCGGCCCGGGCCGGGGCCGAGCACATGGGTGGCTTCGCCGGCAGTTCCCTCAACGAGGTGTTGCTCGACATCCCGCTCACGGCCCACATCCTCGGAGGGGCCTGCGTTGGTGACTCGGCCGCCTCTGGAGTTATCGACCCATACCACCGGGTGTTCTCCTACCCCGGGTTGCACGTGGCCGACGGTGCGGCGGTAGCCGCCAATCTGGGCGTCAATCCGTCGCTCACGATCACCGCCATGGCCGAGCGGGCCATGGCGCTGTGGCCCAATCACGGCGAGGACGATCCGCGACCGACGATGGGTGAGGACTATCGGACCGTCGATCCGGTCCGCCCGGCCGCCCCGGCCGTTCCCGAGGGGGCCACGGCCGAGCTGCGCTTCAGCTAGGACCGGAGCGGCGCGATGTCCCATCGGGCGATCTCAGCCTTATACCGGCTGCGTAGTCGAGGGGTACGCCTCGGAGCAAGAGCAGTTGAACCTACGGGAAGATGCCGCGCTCGGTAATCGTCTGGATGCACCTGCCGACGGCGACGACGTACGCGACGGTGCGCAGGTCGGGAACGGGCAACCCGGGTGAATCCGGGTTGGCCTCGGCCCACGACTGCCGGTGATCATCGAGACTCTCCAGCATTGAGACCCGTCGGGTGGCGACCACGTCGACGGCTTTCACCATGGTGTCCTTGAGGCGGCTCTCCACGTCGTGGGCGTCCCAACGCCGGTTCTCCAGGTTCTGGACCCACTCGAAGTAGCTCACTACCACCCCACCGGCGTTGGCAAGGATGTCGGGGACGACCGGAATGCCGCGATCCCGGAGAATGGCGTCGGCGGCCGGTGTGGTTGGGCCATTGGCGAGCTCGAGCACGCATCGGGTGTCGATCCGGGCGGCGTTCTCCCCGGTGATCTGGTTCTCCATCGCGGCCGGGATGAGCAGGTCGCAGGGCACTTCCAGCACCTCCATGGGGGCGAGCGGTTGGGCGCCGGGATATCCAGTCACGGAACCGTTCGTCTCTTTCTCGGCAGCTACCGCAATGAGGTCCAGCCCATCGGGATCGTGGATACCCCCCGACGAATCGCTCACCGCCACGATCCGGGCGCCGTGTCCCGCGAACAGCCGAGCGGCATGTCCCCCGGCATTTCCGAAGCCCTGGATGGCCACGGTCGCACCCTCCAGCGTCGTCAACCTGGCCACCATCCCCAATTCCATCACCCGCTCGGCGACGAATAGCCCGCCGAGAGCGGTGGCGGTATCGCGCCCGAACGACCCTCCGAGGTCGAGTGGCTTGCCGGTGACCACCGGCAGACAGTTTTCTCCGGGGTGGAACGTGGCGTAGGTGTCATACACCCAGGCCATGGTTTGCGCGTCGGTGTACAAATCGGGTGCGGGGATGTCGGTGTGCGGGCCGATGTCGTCGCCGAGATCGCTGATGAATCGACGGGTGATGGCCTCCTTCTCGCGCGGAGACATCTGCCGGGGATCGCACTGCACGCCACCTTTGGCGCCGCCGAATGGCACGTCGACCAGGGCGCATTTCCAGGTCATCCAGGTGGCGAGAGCGACCACGTCATCCTCGTCGACAGCCGGGTGAAATCGGATACCGCCTTTCCCCGGGCCCCGGGCATTCGAATGTAGGGCGCGATAGCCGTGAAACACGTGGACGCGGCCGTCGTCCATGACCACGGGCAACACCACCTTGGTGACGCGTTCGGGCTGGAGAAGAAACTCCAGCCACCCGGAATCGGGAAGCCCATCGAGATAGGGCACTGCTCCCATGAACTGCTGCCGGGCGACTCCGGCCGGATTCAGATCTTCGGTTGGCATAGTTCGGGGACCGGATTCGGCCATGGGTGCTCCCTCTTCGGCTCACTTCCACCATCCCGCCTACGGTCGGGCGATACCAGAGGCATCCGGCCTGTTGGGCGGAGTAGCGCCGAAAGGACGTTGACGCTCGCCGCCTCCAAACCATCCCGATCCGCCCCGTCGCGCCGGCGGTTCCCGAAGGGGCCTTTGCCGAGCTGCGATTCAGCTAGACGTGCTGTCGCCAGGAGTAGGCGGGCTCGTACCCGAGTCTTGCTCGGGCCTTATCGACCGACAGGAGCGTCTCGAATTCGGCCAACTCCCGGCGAATAGGCACATCGGGGAACACGGCTGCCATGAGGTCGGTGCTGGATGTCTGCATGCACGTGTCACCCGCCGCCACCAGGAAGTTCTCGGCACCGCTGGTGTCGGCTTCGAGGGCCAACCGGGTCGCCTGGGCAACATCGCGGGCGTCGACGTAGCCCCACAGGTTCCAGCGCCGGGTCGTCGGGTCCTTCCAGAAGGTTGGGAACCGTTCGTAGTCGTGGGGTTCCATGATGTTTGAGTAGCGAAGTCCCACGAAGGGAATGCCGCTCCAGCGGGAGAACTGGGCGGCCATCTCCTCACCAACGAGCTTCGCCAGGGCGTAGTGGAACTCGGGGAGTCGCTCATGGTCCTCGTCGATGGGGGCGTAGCGAGGCTGCTCCCGGTCGAAGGGAATCCCGATGAGCGTTTCGCTCGAGGCCCACACCACCCGCTCCAGGCCGAGGGTCACCGCGGCGGAGAACACGTTGTAGGTGCTCATCGTGTTGATCCGGAAGGTGGCTTCGTCGGGGAGGATGTTGGGCGCCGGAATGGCCGCCAGATGGACGACGGCGTCGGCGCCTTTCAGGGCGTCGATGGTTTGGCCGAGATCGGTGAGGTCTGCGTCGAGGGTGGGGGCGTCGGGATCGTGGCCGGCCGCCAGGTC
>CAXMQV010000081.1:0-11152 GCA_964195905.1 uncultured Gammaproteobacteria bacterium | reverse complement strand
GCACCACCGAGAACCTGTCGGACTGGCTGGCGAATCCGTCGGAAATGAAGGCGATGCGACCCGACCTCAACCGGGGAATGCCCAACCTGGGCCTGTCCGACGAAGAGATCGCCGCCCTCGTCACGTTCTTGCAGGGATTGGACTAGTGGAGGACACCCATGGCAACGATCGCTGAAGCTCCTCCCGCCGCACCGGCGGCTCCTTCGTCCCGGGGTGGGCTGTGGGGGTGGCTGACCTCGGTCGACCACAAGAAGATCGGCATCATGTACGGCATCTCGGCCTTCGTCTTCTTTGTGCTGGGCGGGCTCGAGGCGCTGGTCATTCGGCTCCAGCTGGCCGTCCCGGATGGCACGGTGGTGAACGAAGAAGTCTTCAATCAGTTGTTCACGATGCACGGCACCACCATGGTCTTCTTGTTTGTGATGCCGGTGGCCGCCGCTTTCGGTAACTATTTCATGCCGATCATGATCGGTGCCCGCGATGTGGCCTTTCCTCGCCTCAACGCCCTCAGCTACTGGATCTTCATCTCGGGCGGCATCTTCATTTCCAGTTCGTTCTTCCTGGGCGGTTTCCCCGACGGTGCCTGGACGGGTTACGCGCCGCTCGCCCAGCAGAGCGAAGTGATCCGGATGGATTTCTGGGCTATCGGGCTGCTCATTCTCGGGGTGGCGTCGCTGCTGGGAGCCGTCAACTTCATCACGACCATTTTCACGATGCGGGCCCCCGGCATGACGCTGTTCCGCATGCCGGTCTTCGTGTGGATGCAGCTCGTCGTCGGCTTCCTGCTGGCGTTCTCGTTGCCGCTCGTAACGGTTGGTTTGTTCCAGGTCATCCTCGACCGCAACTTCGGAACCCTCTTCTACGACGCGGCCACCGGAGGAGATCCCATCCTCTGGCAGCACCTGTTCTGGCTGTTCGGCCATCCCGAGGTCTACATCCTCATCCTCCCCGCCATGGGCATCGTGTCTGAGGTGCTTCCCACCTTCAGCCGCAAGCCTTTGTTCGGCTACCAGTTCGTCGTGTTCGCCGGGGCCGCCATCGGCTTCCTCGGATTCGGGGTGTGGGCCCACCACATGTTCACCGCCGGTCTCGGCCCGGTGGCCGAAACCGCCTTTGGCCTCATGACCATGACGATCGCAGTGCCGACCGGCATCAAGATCTTCAACTGGGTGGGAACCATGTGGGGCGGCAACATCGAGTTCACCACGCCGATGCTGTTTTCGATTGGTTTCGTAGCCATGTTCACCATCGGAGGACTCTCCGGAGTTACCCATGCCATCGTGCCGGCCGACACCCAGCAGCACGACAGCTACTACGTGGTCGCCCACTTCCACTACGTGCTGTTCGGGGGTGCGGTCTTCGGGATCTTCGCCGGCATCTACTACTGGTTCGGGAAGGTGTTCGGCCGGATGTTGGACGAGACCATCGGCAAGTGGCACTTCTGGATCATGTTCGTCGGCTTCAACCTCACATTCGCTCCCATGCATCTGCTCGGCCTCAACGGGATGCCCAGGCGGATCGCCACCTATGGAGATGGGCTGGGTTGGAACTACTGGAACTTCATGGCCACGATCGGTTCGTTCATCATTGCCCTCAGCGTCCTCGTGTTCCTGATCAACGCGGTTCGCAGCTACCGGCGCGGTGAGCCGGCCGGTGCCGATCCGTGGGACGGGCGCACCCTCGAGTGGACGACCTCGTCACCGCCGGCCGACTTCAACTTCGCCGAGGTTCCGGTGGTCGAGGCCATCGACGACTTCTGGTACAAGAAGTACGGCGAGGACGAGGACCACTTGCCGGTGCGGCTCGACACCAATCCGCTCGATCCCTCCGCTCTCGCACCCGACGTGGACCATCACGTGCATCTGCCGTCGCCCTCGTACTACCCGATCTTGCTGGCGCTCGGCATCGTCACGCTCGCCTACGGCTTCTTGTGGATCCCGGTCGGGTTCCTGTTCATGGCGCTCGGGCTCGGGATCATGCTGTGGGCCATCTTCGGTTGGGCGATGGAAGACATCGACCATCCGATGGGTGACGGCGGTGGACATGGCGATGATGGGGGAGACCATGACCCGGCGGCCGAGCTGGTTGGTAGCGAGGGGGGCGCGTAATGGCGGTGGCACACACCACCTCGGGCGGGCTCGACATTCGCAAGACCGCCATGTGGGCATTCCTCGCCTCGGAGCTCATGTTCTTCGGCGCTCTCATCTCGACGTTTCTCCTGTACCGGAGCCGCACCAACGGCGGTCCCGATGCCCACGAGCTGTTCGACATTCCCTTCACCTCGGTCAGCTCGTTCGTGCTGCTCATGAGCTCCCTCACCATGGTGCTGGCCCACAACGCCTGGGAGCGGGATGACGAGCGTCAGATGCGTCTGTGGCTCCTGTCCACGGCCGGTCTCGGCATGGTGTTCCTCGGTGGACAGTTCTTCGAGTTCTCGACCTTCGTCCATGAGGGTCTCAAGCTCAACACGAGCCCGTTCGGGTCGAGCTTCTACATGCTGACCGGATTCCACGGGGCCCACGTGGCGGTCGGAGTCCTCATGCTGTCGGCCATGGTCATTATCAGCTTCCGGGTGGGCCTCACCAAGTCCCGGGGAATGAACGTCGAATTGATCGCCCTCTATTGGCACTTCGTCGACATCATCTGGATTGTCATCTTCACCGTCGTCTACTTGCTGCAGGTGTGACCATGGCCACTGAAGCTTCTACCGTCGAAGAAACCACCGAGGAGCATGCCGACCACCTGAGCCCGGCCAGCTACTGGATGATTGCCCTCTTTCTGGCGATCGTGACGGCCGTCGAAGTGGCCATCACCTACATCCCCGGCTACGACGGAACCATCCTGGTGGTGTCGCTGCTCGTGCTGGGTGTAGTCAAGTTCCTGACCGTGGTGGCTTTCTTCATGCACCTCAAGTACGAGCCGTTCACGATGAACTTCATGTTCTACATCGGGCTGCTCGGGGCCCTCGCCCTGTTCATCGCCGTGTTGCTGTCGTTCCGGGCTTTGTTCGACACGTTCTGATGCACGTTCTCGCCCACGGTGAAGTCGTCGATCACACGAGTGATGTCCTTGCGTTCCATCCGCATTGGGATGTCTACCTGCTGATTGCCGCGCTGGCCATCGGCTACTACGTCGGCATGCCCCGTCTCGCCGCCCGGTTCGCGCCGCAGGGCGAGGTCGCGGTGACGAGTCGCCAGAAGTGGCTCTTCGGGATAGGCCTGGTTGCCTGGGTGGTGGTTAGTACCTGGCCATTCCACGATATCGCCGAGAAGAGCCTCTTCACCTTCCACATGATCGAGCACATGACCCTGGCGTGGGTGGTGCCGCCACTGCTGCTCATGGGATCGCCGTGGTGGCTCACCCGGCTGCTTGTCCGTCCGTTCATGGGCCCGATGAGGTTTCTCACCAAGCCGCTCATCGCCCTCATCATCTTCAACGTCGTGCTGGCGGCTATTCACGTCCCGCGGGCGGTTGAGCTCATGGTGACCAACGATCAGTTCCACTTCGTCGCCCACTTCGTCCTCATGGGAACCGCCTTCCTGCTCTGGTGGCCGGTGCTCGGTCCCATCCCCGATATCCCCAAGCTCGGCGCAATGGCGGCGATCGGATACCTTTTTGCCAATGGCCTGGTCCCCACGATTCCGGCCAGCTTCCTGACCTTTGCTTCCGACACCGTGTATCCGGTCTACGACGGTTTCCCCCGGCTGTGGGGCCTTGACGTCATCACCGACCAGACCATCGCCGGCCTCGTCATGAAGATCGGCGGTGGGCTGCTCCTGTGGGGCGTCATGATCACCATCTACTTCCGCTGGTGGCAGGACGAGCAGCGTTTCTCCCCTGGCCGTCCCGAGCGGGTCCCGAGGTAGATAGACCGCGTTTTCCTCCCCCGGAGGGGGAGGTGGCCCGCAGGGTCGGAGGGGGCGCCCCCCTCCCCGGCTGCGCCGGTACTCCCCCCTTCGGGGGGAGAGAACGGAGGCCGACGCCCCAGCCGCGTTCGCCGCTAGCAACGCCGAAGGCGTTGCCCTACTCCAGCAACCTCACGAAAACGTAGACCCCTTCGAAGATACCGAATGCAGGCCACATGCCCCAGATGATGACCCAGTAGGTGAACGTCTTCTCGCGGAACCCGAGGTCGCGGTCCCAGATGAAGAAGAAGATGGCCGTGTACCAGAACGGCACCGAGGCCGCCAGGGCCAGCAAGAACCCCCAGCGCTCTCCCAGCAACATGCCGATGCTTCCCGCCACCTGAAGTGGAGCCCAGAAGAACGGGTCCGCCCAGGCTGAGCCCTGATTGAATGCGAAGTAGGCCTTCGGGTCGGTTCCATCGGGGCTGCCGCCGTACACATTCTTGATGGTCCACGCACCACGAGGCTTGAGGACCGCCACCAGTTGGAGGGTGCCGAGGAGTCCGATGAGTACGAGGCCGGTGATGGCCACAATCCGGGTGAGGAGGGTTACTTCCATTGCGGCTGCCTCATGGTGCGGGCAGTGCCGCAATGGCGGCCCCGATAGCGATCAAGCCCATGGCACCCCAGATGACGAGGAACGCGTAGCCGATTCTGACGTTGGCGGGCGCCCCGATTCGAAATCCGCGGCGCTGCATGGCCAGGCGGGTAAAGATTCCGCGTCCGGCGAAATACGCGTACACGCCGCCGCCGACGAGGCCGAAATAGGCCCAGGCGTCATTGCCGGCGATGAGCAGAATCCCCGCTACCACCATCGTCCAGAGGGTGAGAACATCCCAGGCGGCTTCTCCGCGGATGTCGGCCCAATAGGCAGGCTCGACGTCCTCTTCTGCCTCCATCAGGGTGAGCTTTTTCGCGGTGGCGGGGCTCAACCAGGAGATCGTCTGGCCACCCCAGCACAAGAGCGACAGCACCAGGACAGCAATGCCGGCGACGAAATGCATCCGACCATGATCACCAAGAACGGTCCCGATTTACAGGGCCTTTCGGCCCAAGGCGGTGTCAGCGCAATGACACCGTTTGTGGGAGTGTCCATTGAGGGAACGGGCGCTCGGCGCCCTTGACCGCCATGACGGCGGCCCGCACGGCGAAGAATGCCCATGCGACCGGAAGTGCCAGGGCCCCGAGATACGGGAGGACCATGATGCTGCTCCACAGCTCGGTCCCGGCCGGGAGGAACCACGAAACCAGGGCCGGAAGGCCGATGACCAGGGCGGCTCCTGCTCCAACGGCGGTCAGAAAGCGGCAGGACGCCTCCATGTGGGCATCGATGAACTCACCCCGACTTTGCCAGCTCCGGTGCATGGCAATCGGCGTGAGGACGATGAGCGCAAGGACGATGAGAGTGGCCGGAATCGCCACAGGATCCCCGCCGGCGTACACCCAGCGCGCACCAAGGACGAGGGCAGAAACAGCGAGAGCTCCCGACAGCAGGTGTCCACCGGCTGCCTGGTACTTCAGTCGATTGTCCATCCCATTGCTATCGGAGATGACCGCCGGGATCTGAAGCGCCGCCACCCGGTTGAAGGGGGATGGCTACTTCTTGTAGGCCAAGAACGACGCTCCGCCGAGTATGCCGATGGCGACAAGGCTGGCGAGCACGAGCGGGCCGGCGGCGCCGATGTCCTCGGAGGCGAGAAGCAGGATGCCAAAGACCACGACTACGACGGCGATAACAGCCGCCGCCATGAGCGGAACGGTGAGTGCCCGGCGAGTCGCTCCCACAAATTCAGGGCGGGTTTCCCAGGTGTGGCCTTCGGCTCCGATCACGTCGGGCCGGCCAATGAGATGAGTGGTGGTGACAACGCTGACCCCGAGGAGGGCTCCGGCCCCCACCAGGGTGAGGAGAAACCGGAACATGGGGATCTCCAGGGCGATGCCGGTGCTTGAACCGAGCCAGGTCGCCGAGAACTGAGCCGCCAGGATTCCGATTACGACGCCGATCCCGATGCCGTTGGCGTACAGCCGGCGGCTCTGGCCGGTTGTCACCGCCGTCTCATCAACGGTTCTGGGGAGCCAGCGGGTTAGCCCGACGGTGATGGCCCCGGCGATCCCAAAGCCAATGGCAGCCAGCAGTGAGAACATGAACAGCGGAGTGAGGGTCCAATCTCCGTCGAATAGCGTCGTATCGCCCATTGTGATGAGCTCGGGGAGGGCGACATCGAGGCCGGTGAACTGGAAAACGGTGTCCACCCGGGCGGTGCCGTCCTCGAGGGAGTTGGCCGAAACCCGCTCGAGGAGGATGGGTGCGAGCAGGATTACGACAGCGATGGCGGCGACGCTACCGGCGATAGCGCCGGCGAGGGCGGTCCCGGAGAGATTGGGTATGGTGCGATACTCGGTGGTCGTCACTGGCTCATTCACGAACGTGGATACTACCGGCCTCAGCACCCCGGCTCGGAATTGGCTGCATAGTTCCTCAAACAGGTGGGCCTATCGACCGATTGAGAGATCGTGCAAAGCCACTACGCTGACAGAGCGGCACTCAATTCGCATATACCGAGGGAGGCGTGATGGAAATCCGGCCATCACCAGTCATTAGCGGCGTCCATCACCTGGCGCTGGATCAGCATTTCGACGGTCGCGGTTACTTCATGGAGACCCACCGGTCGAGCTGGTTGCCTGCCACCACATTCGTGCAGAACAACACCTCGAAATCTGAGGCCGGAGTGCTGCGGGGTTTGCACTACCACCTGCAACAGGAGGATCTGTGGTTCATCCCCTTCGGAAGGGCACTCGTCACCCTCGTCGACCTTCGAGCCTCCTCGCCCACCAGGATGGCGGTTGAGCAATTCGAGCTATCCGGACCGAAGGCGGTTCACATCCCGATCGGTGTTGCCCACGGTTTCTACGCGCCGGTCGAGACATTCATGTCCTACATGGTGAGCGGTTACTACGACGGGACCGACGAGTTGGGCGTGCGCTGGAACGACCCCGACCTCGAGATCGAATGGCCGGTCGAGGCACCCATCCTGTCCGACCGCGATCAGTCGGCTCCCAAATGGGCCGATGTGCCTCCCGAGCTTCGACCCTCGTGACTCGAAAGTACCTTGTAACGGGGGGAGCCGGATTCATCGGCTCCAATTTCATTCGGCGGGTGCTGGAGCATGAGCCGGGCGCCGAGGTAACCAACCTCGACTTGCTGACGTACGCAGGGGTCAAAGCCACCGTCGATGAGCTCGACGCCTCAGAACGTCACACGTTCGTCCTCGGCGATATCCGTGACACCGCGCTCGTCGACTCTCTCATGGCCGGCCACGATGTCGTCATCAACTTCGCGGCCGAGAGCCACGTCGATCGATCGATCGACGGCCCCTCGGTGTTCCTGGAGACCAATGTGGTCGGGACCGGCGTTCTCATCGACTCGGCCCGCCGCCATGGAATCGGGCGCTTCATCCAGGTTTCTACCGATGAGGTGTACGGGTCAATTCCGGAGGGGTTCGCGACCGAGAACGACCTGCTCGATCCTTCCTCTCCCTATTCGGCCTCAAAGGCCGGCAGCGACCTGCTGGTTGGCTCATACGCCGTCACTTTCGATTACCCCGCCATCATCACCCGCTGCACGAACAATTACGGCCCATACCAATTCCCCGAGAAGGTCATTCCGCTCTTCGTGACCAATCTCTTCGAGGACCGCCCCGTGCCGTTGTACGGAGACGGATTGAACGAACGCGACTGGCTTTATGTCGACGACCACTGCTCGGCGCTTCACCTGCTGGTCGATGCCGGGACTCCCGGTGAGGTGTACAACATCGGCGCCAACGCCCAGGTCTCGAACATCGAACTGACCCACAAGATCCTTGGCCTGCTGGGCAAAGACGACTCGTTGATCGAGCCCGTTACCGACCGGCCGGGCCATGACCGCCGCTACGCGGTTGACTCCTCGAAGATCCGGGCCCTCGGATGGAAGCCCGCTCATAGTCTCGACGATCGGCTGGAAGACACCATCGATTGGTACCGATCCCGGCAGGATTGGTGGCAACCGCTCAAGGAGGCCCGGTGAAAGGAGTCGTTCTCGCAGGTGGCGCCGGCAGTCGCTTGCGTCCGATCACGTTCGCGATGTCCAAGCAATTGGTCCCCGTGGCCAACCAGCCGATCCTGTTCTACGGGCTGCACGATCTGGCCGAGGCGGGCATCACTGAGGTCGCCATCATCATCTCGCCCGAGACCGGCAAGGAGATCCGTGAGGCGGTTGGTGACGGCTCGCAGTTCGGCATCAAGCCCGAGTTCATCCTGCAGGAGAGCCCGGACGGCCTGGCCCACGCTCTCAAGCTGGCCATGCCGTTTGCCGACGGCGATTCGGTCCTCATGTACCTCGGCGACAACCTCGTGCGCCAGGGTGTTTCCGACGTGGTGCGGGATTTCGAAGAGCACAAGCCGAATGCCCAGATCTTGCTCGCCGAGGTGCCGAACCCGAGTGCGTTCGGCGTCGCCCAACTCGACGACGAAGGCCAGGTCTATCAGCTCCTCGAGAAGCCGGAGGATCCGCCTACCAACCTGGCACTCGTCGGGGTGTACCTGTTTGATGAAACGGTCAACGAAGCGCTTGACGCAATCGAGCCCTCTCCCCGGGGCGAGTTGGAGATCACCGACGCCATTCAGTACATGATCGATTCGGGCCGGAACGTCCGGGCGTCGATGATCGGTGGCTGGTGGAAGGACACCGGGAAGAAAGACGACCTTCTGCACGCCAGCGAGCTGGTGCTCGAGAGCCTCCGGACCTCCCTGAAGGGTGAGGTCATCGATTGCCGCTTGCGCGGTGAGATTCAGGTGGGTCTTGGCTCCCGGATTGTCGATTGCGACATTATCGGGCCGGTTGTGATCGGCAGAGGGGTCGAGATCGAACGCTCAACCATCGGCCCGAACACCACCATCGGCGACGGCTGCCAGATCACCGACGCAGTCGTGCGCAAGTCGATTCTCATGGAAGAGGTCGAGCTCACCCACTGGCGGCTGCGGGACTCCCTGGTTGGACGACGCGCCTCTATCGGCGGATCGGCCCCCCCGGCCTTCGTCGAATTGACGGTCGGCGAGCGATCGGAGATCATCGGCTGATGATCGTCATCATTGGCAAGGGCGGCCAGCTCGGCTCCTCGTTGGCGAGCCTGCTCGGTCCGGGCGGCCGGTCCCTCGGGATCGATGAACTGGACCTGCGCGACTTCGACAGCATTGCGCCGGTCCTCGATAGGTTCCGCCCGGCCGCCGTCATCAACTGTGCGGGGCACACCGCGGTCGATCTGGCCGAGCAGCAGGCCGAGCTGGCGTATCTCCTCAACGCTTCAGCCGTTGGGCAGATGGCGCGGTGGGCGGCCGCCCGCTCGGTTGCATTCGTCAACTTCTCGAGCGATTACGTGTTCGACGGGACCAAACGGACGCCGTACGTGGAGTCGGACGAGCCCAATCCGATGAATGCCTATGGGAATAGCAAGGTGGCCGGCGAGATGGAGGGGCTCTCCGAGCACCCGGACATGCTGCTCATCCGCAGCTCCTGGCTGGTCTCGGGAAGCAGTCCGAACTTTGTGTCCACGGTGCTCCGGCGGGCAAGTGAGGGAGCGATGCGGGTGGTCGACGATCAGATCGGTGTCCCGAACATCGCAGACGATCTCGCGGTCGCGACCCTCGAGGCGCTCGACGCCGGCCTCAGCGGGATTCTCCACCTCTCCAGCTCCGGGGAGACGAGTTGGTTCCACCTGGCGCGTCGGGCGCTGGAACTGGCCGATATGGATCCCGAGCTCGTTCAGCCAATATCAACCGAGGAGTACGGTGCCGGGGCGATGCGACCGGCCTATGGCGTGCTCGCATCGGAGCGGGGGACGGGAATCGAACTTCCCTCCTGGGAGCGCTCACTGCCGGCCGCCGTGAAAGAAATGCTCACCTGGGTTTAGCGAGTTGCTCCGCAACCCGCTAGTCACCGGTCACCTGTCACCCGTCACCGGCCAAGCACATGGGGAAGTCGCTGGTCTTGCGGGTCTTGCGCCGTCAAATTAACCGATGGTGGGTGTCCGAGCCGGTGACCGGCGACTGGTGACCGGTGACCCAGTTGTGCCGGCGCTAGCCGGCACAACTGTTCGGCGAATAGATGCCGACGATTTCGCCGGCGGCGTCATTGGAGGTAACCGGGCCCCACAAGAGGAGCTCGCCTGCGCCGCCCCGGACCTGGAACACGAGCCCGATGCTCTCGTCGTTCAGGTAGCTCACCCGGCTGTACGCCGATTCGAGGGCACCGATACTGTCGCCAACACCGATTCCGCTGATAGTGCGGACGGCCGGATAGCGGAACGTGTCGTAGGTGGCGTCGATCCGGTATCCGGCGAAGCTCATGACTCCTGCCTCGTCTTCGACTCCGATAACAAGCAACCGTCCCCAGCGAACGGTCTGGATGATGTCTCCTGCGCAGGTGCCGAACTCACCATTCGAGAGCCCCGAACGCCCGACCTCTGACGCCTCATCGAGACTGGCGCCGAGCCGGCCGAGCACCGCGTTGTAGTTGTCTCCGAAATCGAACGGCTCGAGCCCGTAGGCGCCCAGGCGTAGTTCGCTGAGCGGAATCGGTGGACCGCTCGGTATCACGGTCAATGCAGGAAGCGTTGTGGTGGTCGGAGCGACAGTGGTCGTTGTGGTCGGGGCCGGGGTGGTGGTGGTTGCCGCCAGGGTCGTAGCAGTTGTCGGGATGGTGGTGCTCTGGACCTCGATTCCGAGCACTTCGACTGGCTCTCCGCCGCCAAAGAGTCGCGTGAGCCCAAAGATGGCGATAAGGGCGATGACGCTCGCCAGGATGGCGGTTGGCCAGAACTCGCGGGGGCGATCGCGCGTGGGGAGGGGCATGGCGAGGGGATCGTCGGTTTCGACCTCCGTCCACAACGGGTTCGGAGCAGCCTCGGCATCCATCAACTTGCGATACACCGACGGAGCAGCCAGCAACGAGTCGGTGGTCAGTTCGACCTCGTCGTAGCGGGCCACGAAAGCGCCGGTCGGGGCGCGCCTGGTCAACTCATGGCCACAGGATGGGCACGAAGACGATTCGGCGCTGAGCGCGCCGGCACAGATGGGACATCGGTCACTCATGGGTGTCCCGGGATGTTATCGAGGTTTCGCGACCTCCGTGGCAGTTTCCTCACGTTGGGTGGCTGGGAACCCTTCGGGTTCCTTGACCTTTGCTTCGCAACCGCTGGGTCGGAGTGCCCATG
>CAXMQV010000080.1:0-2799 GCA_964195905.1 uncultured Gammaproteobacteria bacterium | reverse complement strand
AGTGGCACCTGCGGCCCTGGGTCAAGAGGCAGGGCTGTTTGGAGCGCTGGCGCTGGCGGAAGGGGTACTCGGTACTCAGTAGTCAGCCAGCGGCACCCCCCACCAACGGCCTATGGCCGTTGACTCCCCCTCAAGGGGGGAGTGATTTTCTTGATCTGTTCCTCCCCCGCAGAGGGAGGTGGTCTTCTTGATCTGTTCCTCCCCCGCAGGGGGAGATGGTCTTCTTGATCTGTTCCTCCCCCTCAGGGGGAGGTGGCATCACCGAAGGTGATGACGGAGGGGGTCACGCTCCAGGCGTCAACATGCGCCGGACCCCCCTCCCCTTCGCTGGCCGAGCTCGCTCAGGTACTCCCCCCTGAGGGGGGAGCAAAGAAAAGCGAGGGACAGCGGCACCCCCCACCAACGGCCTATGGCCGTTGACTCCCCCTCAAGGGGGGAGTGGTTTTCCCTCTCAGAAAGTAGCAACCCCCGCCGGGTGCGCGGCGGGGGCTGCAGTCGTCCGTTCGACCGCAATTGAGGAAGTCGGAGGAAGGGTGCCCTCCAGTTCCAGTGGAGTGGGACGTTGCGGTCGCCCGTACTAACACCTGTATCGACGATCAGGACCAATACCTTGAGTAGTGATTTTGGCCACTAACTGCAGTTTCGGTGATCCTCTCCATGTGGATAGCCGAGCCACCATCAACTAGTTTCCATGGGCGACAGCAGAGGGGATTCCATGACGCCGCGTTGCACCTGCCGGTCAACTCGCGCTCGCGAACCGCGATGACGATGCGATTCCGACGAGCCACACTCGTGACGCTTGTCGCAACCCTGACATTGACCGCCTGCAGCGGGAGCGACGTCGTCGTCGAGACGGAGTCGGGACCCCTCGGCGCCACGCTGTCTGCGGAGGGCACTGCGGTGACGGTGACCCTCACCAATACCGGCGACGAGGAGATCAAGGTCGTCCGCCCCACAGTGACGCCGAACTTCGTGGTGTTCATCGTCACCGACAGCACCGGCGCAGAGTTGCAGTACCGAGGCATCTACGCCGAGTTGAAGCCACTGGGCCCAGCCGGATTCGCCACCCTGGCCCCTGGCGAGACGACATCCCACGAGTTCGACCTCACCGACTTGTACGGCCTCGGGACCGGCACCTACGAGGTGACGGCCGAATATCGCAACGCCGCCCTGGGCAGCCACGAGGGAACATCTGCGCTGATCTTCGAACCGAATGAAGGCATCGCCGCCGCGCCGATCACGATCGAGGTGCCCTAATGCGGCTGCTGGCTCGTCTCACCTTGATCGTCGGACTTATCGGAGCTGTGGCTCTCGCCGCGCCGGAGGCGCGCGCCGATGTCGTCTTTGCAGAATCGGCTCAGGAGGCATTCGGCGTCGATGAAAACGGGGAGAGCACCGGACCCGGCAAGCTGAGCAAGATGTGGAAAGCGTTCGTTGCCCAGGAGGAGGGACGTCGCATCCTGGAGAAGCTGGAGGAATCGGATGCGACCATCACCATCGAGGTCCTTCCTGATGAGCAGGTAGGCAACGGCACTGCCTACGGCACCACCCAGGGGCTCGATTGGGATGGAGATACCCCCAATCTCGTCAAGATCAAGCTGGTTCGAGACGGACACCAGGGATTGCTCGAGGGCGCCGAAACCATCCACCACGAGATGCGCCACGCTGAGATCAAGCTCGAAGGCGCACCCATTTCCTCTCAAAGGGTCCTGCACGACGTCTTGCACGCTGGAGCCGACACGACGAATGCGCTATTCCAGGTCCAGCTGGGCGGATATATCACCGAAACACTGGCCCGAGACCCGTTCTATCTGTCGGAGACCCCGATTTCGGACGCGATCAAAGCCAGGGCTGACGACGACACATTCTTCAGATACACCGCCATCGACATCAGTGACATCCTCATCCCGATCCCCTCGGACCAAGAACTGCGAGCGGATGTGGTCGAGTTCAACGGGGTCCGTATTCACACTGCCGTCGCCTCCGACTTGGACGGGTCGGCAGCAGCCGGAAGCGGGTGCGGTACCTCCGAGGGCGATCGCACGATCATCTGTCCTCCTGGGACCGGCAAATTGGGCCTGGATGATCTGCTGGGAATTGGAGTAAAGCTCGACAGTCTCGATGGCCTGCTCGACTCAAA
The DNA here is from genome assembly GCA_964195905.1 of uncultured Gammaproteobacteria bacterium. Taxonomy (GTDB): domain Bacteria; phylum Actinomycetota; class Acidimicrobiia; order Spongiisociales; family SHLN01; genus SHLN01. The sequence goes on along the minus strand of CAXMQV010000080.1, from coordinate 659 downwards.
TCTCGAGATTCGGATCGACATGGACACCGACGGGGACCCGGCCAACGACCGGGAGAGCCAGGGTGACACCGACACCACAGGCGGTACCGACACCACCTTTGGAGCCCTGTACGACCCCGCCAAGGGCTGGTCGATGTCGGTATACGGCGCGGCCGGAGCGATCCCATCGAACGCCAGAGCGATTGTCGAGGGAGACAGCGTGACCTTCCTGGTGCCGATGGACGAGGTGGCCGGAGGAACCGCGGCCGGCTTCCGGGTTGCCGCCGAACAGACGTCGCCCGACGGCGTGACCAGTCTCGACGTGGTCGGTTCCACCACCGATCCTCTAGCGCCCGTACCCGATGGTCCGGTCCTGGCGGGGTGCGGCGAAGATTTCCTCGGACCGGTGTGTGGCGCCCAGAGCCAGACACACATCTCCCAGGTGTTCGGACACCTCGATCTAGCTGGCGACCTTTGGCTCGAGACGGTGTTCGAAGGACCATGGGCGATGGTTCCTCCGAACGAACTGGCCAGCATGTTGGTCAGCTTCGGCATCACCACGACATCAGGCACCAGCAGGGGTCAGTGGTCCGTTCACGACGGCACCACCTACGCCTCGGGCATCTTTGGGAAACAGCCAACAGAGTTGGAGATGTACCTATCGCCTTGGGGATCGGTGT
>CAXMQV010000079.1:0-5788 GCA_964195905.1 uncultured Gammaproteobacteria bacterium | reverse complement strand
AGAAAGGGTCGAAGGTCCCTTCAGTCGGCGGGCGCGCTGGCCGACGGTGGTGAGATGAGCACACAACTAGACGAACTTGTTCGCGAGCTCGCCACAATCCAGGAGCGCCTCCTCGCCGAGCCCGCCCTGGAGGAGCGAGCCGTCCTTCACAGTCGGCAAGAAGAGCTGCGGGCCTCCAGCCGGGAACTCCTCAAAGCAACCGGTGATGAGATGTCTCTCGACCAGGCACGAGCCCAGCTCGATCACCTGGAAGACCGGCGCCTCTCCCTCGTGTCGGCCCATGTGCCCCATGCCAACTCGCCTGCCATGGCGGCCGGCACCGGCATGTCCCGCTGGAATCTGCACGGGTTCTCCTCGCCGTCCCTCGACTCATTCGACCTGGACGCTCTGGAGCTCGAGATCCACCACCTGCGGGGACACATCATGTCGCTCGAGGCCAACTGAAGGCGTCCCCGGGACGCTAGCTTCAGGGGGTGACGTATAACCCGCCTCCCCTGTTGAGCGACGACGACATCTTCCTCTTCAATGAGGGAACCCATACGCGACTGTACGAGCATCTCGGTGCCCAGATTCGCGCCGATGGAACTCATTTCGCCGTGTGGGCACCCGATGCGGTAGCCGTATCCGTGATCGGGGACTTCAACGGTTGGGACACGGAGCGCCATCCGATGCTTCCAACCGATGCCGGCATCTGGAGGGCGATCGCCCCGGAGGCCAAACCGGGCAACACATACAAGTTCATGATCGCGACCCGGGACGGAGGACGGCTCGAGAAAGCCGATCCATACGCGGTCACCGCCGAGGTGGCTCCCAAGACGGCGTCGGTCGTGTGGGATCCGGCCTATGAGTGGAGCGACACAACGTGGATGAACAGCCGCGAGCACGCCAATCGGCATGACGGGCCGATGGCGATCTACGAGGTGCACATCGGCTCGTGGGCCAAGAAATCAGAAACCGAGTCGTACTCCTATCGCGAACTCGCACCCCTGCTCGCCAAGTATGTGAGCGATCTCGGGTACACCCACATCGAGCTCATGCCCGTGACCGAGCACCCCTACTACCCCTCGTGGGGATATCAGGTGACCGGATACTTCGCTCCCACCAGCCGGTTTGGAACCCCCCAGGACTTCATGTTCTTCGTCGACACGCTGCACCAGCATGGTGTCGGCGTGATTCTCGATTGGGTCCCATCCCATTTCGCCAACGACGAGTACGGCCTCGGGCTGTTTGACGGGACCCACCTCTATGAGCACGCCGACCCCCGCAAGGGCTGGCACCCGGACTGGGACTCGAACATCTTCAACTACGGTCGCAACGAGGTTCAGAGCTTCCTCATCTCCTCGGCCATGCATTGGCTGGACCGCTACCACCTCGACGGGCTCCGCGTGGATGGGGTGGCCTCAATGCTCTACCTGGATTACTCCCGCCAGGAGGGCCAGTGGATCCCCAACGAGTACGGCGGGAACGAGAACCTGGAAGCCATCGGCTTCATCAAGGCTCTCAACACTGCCTGCTACGGCGCCCACCCGGACATCGTCATGATCGCCGAGGAGTCCACCGCATGGGGCGGCGTCTCCCGGTCGGTCGACACAGGGGGCCTCGGCTTCGGCTACAAGTGGGACATGGGATGGATGCACGACACGCTGTCGTACTTCAAGGAAGACCCGGTTCATCGCAGACACCACCAGGACACGCTCACCTTCCGGATGATCTACGCCTGGGATGAGAATTTCGTCCTCAGCCTCTCCCACGACGAGGTTGTGCACGGCAAGTCTTCGCTCGTGAACAAGATGCCCGGTGACGAGTGGCAGCAGTTCGCCAACCTGCGGCTCCTCTATGGCTACATGTACGGCATGCCCGGCAAGAAGCTGCTCTTCATGGGTGGCGAGCTCGGGCAACGAGAAGAATGGGCGGTCGACCACGATCTCGACTGGTGGGTGCTCGACTACCCGAACCACGCCGGGACCCAGCAGTGGACGAAAGCCCTCAACGAGGCGTATCGAGCGGAGCCGCCCCTTCACGAGCTCGACCACGAGCAGGGAGGCTTCGAATGGATCGATGCCTCTGATGCGGCCGCCAGCGTCTTGAGTTTCCTACGCAAGGATCGGAAGGGCGGAACCGTGCTCTTCGTTGGCAATTTCACACCCGTCCTTCGGGAGCGTTACCGCATCGGCGTGCCGTCCGGAGGGGAATGGGAAGTCCTCCTCAACAGCGATTGGCCCGGATTCTGGGGCACCGGTGCCGGCCCGCAAGGAACGGCTACCGCCGACGAAATCCCCATGCACGGACGCCCCTTCAGCATCGAGATGGATCTACCGCCGCTGGGGTGTGTGTTTCTGAAGAGGAGCTGACCCCAGACCCCAGACCCCAGACCCCAGACCCCAGACCCCAGACCCCAGACGGAGCGTTCCCGAGCACCCATGGCGGCTCACTCTTCTCTGACTCGGGACCTGGAAGTTCTGGATTCCGGCCGGGAACTGGGGACCGGGGACCGGGGACTATCCGATGAATCGCTCGAGCCAACCAAGCACTTCCCCATACCAGTGGAGCGAGTTCTGGGGTTTGAGAATCCAATGTCCTTCGTCCGGGTAGTAGACGAGACGGGCTTCGACGCCCTTGGCTTTGAGGATGCCGTATAGCTCGAGGCCCTGGGTCACCACCACCCGGTAATCCTTCTCGCCGTGAATGACGAGGGTGGGGGTCGAGAAGCCGGCGGCGTGGTGGGTGGGGCTCCACCGGTGGACGGCGTCGATGGATTCCCAGGCGTTTCCGCCCATCGCCCGGTCGCGGCCGGCCGTCACGTCCGAGGCGTACTGGCCGAGAAGATTCGTCACCCCGGCGTGGACGATGGCAGTGGCGAAGCGGTCGGTTTCACCCGTCAGCCACGAGGTCAGATACCCGCCGTACGAGCCGCCGGCAATGGCCATCCGGTCAGGATCGATGAACCCCTGCTCGAGCAGGTAGTCGGTGGCAGCCATGACATCGGCGGTGGGTTCGTCGCCCCACGAGCCATGAATTCGGGCCGCGAAGTCCTGGCCCCACGACGTCGAGCCGTGGAAGTTGACCATCGCCACGACCTGGCCGGGAGCCGCCAATGCCTGGGCGCTCCATCGCCAGTGCCAGGCATCGCCGAACAGCCCGTGGGGACCGCCGTGTATGGCATGCACGAGGGGCCACTGCTTGGCCTCATCGAAGCCGGGCGGAAGAACGAGAAAAGCCTGAACCTGATCACCGTTGGCGCCGCGGAACTCGATCTCACGGACCGCACCCAACTCGATCTCCTCGAGAATGGCGCGGTTGAAGGCACTTACCGTTTCGACTTCACCGCCGCCGATGGCCACCCGATGCACCTCGGGCGGCGATGTCAGTGACTGATTGAGGAAGTAGACCGAGTCATCCCGGCCGGGACGGGCCGCACCCGCAGACCCACCGGGGGCCAGCAGCACCGGCTTCTGCACGGCGACCGGCAGGGTGTAGAGGTTGGTGCGGGCATTGTCCTCGGCGGCCAGCACGATCCGGCTGCCGTCGGCCGAGAACTCCCACCCCTCGGCCGACCGATCCCAGTCCTCGGTCAGGACCGTCTCGGTTTCGGATACCCGGTCATAGGCGACGAGTCGCACCCGGTCGGCGTAGAAGTCCCACTCGCGCTGGATCCCGTACAAGAGGTATTTCCCGTCCGGGCTATACCGCGGCCGCCGCTGGTGAGCAGGCAGGTCGGCGGTCAGACGGCGCTCGGGACCGCCGGCGAGCGGAACCGTGAACATGGCGCTCTGGAGCCGATCGTGGGGCGACTCGCTGATCTCGGCCGCAAACGCCACCTCGGCACCATCGGGCGAGATGTCGAAAGCACCTGCCGGCTCCATGAAATACATCCAGCGGGTGGCGTCGGGGATGAGATCGGCGAGGTCGCCGGAGGCGAGGTCGAGGTGAAAGAGATGAGGCACGGCACCGTCGGTGAGCCATCGGGTCCAGAACCGATAGACGCGGTCCTCGGTCACCTTGGCCTGGACCTTCAAGTCCTTCAAAGAGGACCCGTGCAACCGGGCCTCCTCAACGGTGCGGGCATCCCGAAACACCTCGGACATGAGCACGAGGCCTGTCCCGTCCGGCAACCAGCGCGCATCGAGCACCCCGAGCGGGAGGTCGGTGAGACATTCAGCCTCGCCGCCGCCGAGCGGCATGAGATACAGCTGCGAGCGAGCGTCATCATCGCCGACCGCCTTGCCGAGGAAGGCCAGGCGGCGCCCATCGGGGGAGATCGCCGGGTTGGTTGATGTCCGATCCTTGCTCGTGAGTGGTTCGGGGTCCGATCCGTCCAAAGAGAGCTTGAACAAACGGGTGACCCCGCGGTTCTCCTCAACATCGAACTCGGTCACCGGGACGACGATGAACGATCCATCGGGGGCGGGCTCGGGTGCGCCGACCCGGCGCATGCGCCACAGGTCGGAGGGGGCAAGGGGACGAGTCGCGGCCATGGTGCGAGCGTAGCCAGCCAGGGGCGGCATCCGGCGATCAGGTGCGCGCCGGGCTCTTCGCCCGTAAACTCCTCCCACCCAGGGCACCGAGGGAGTGAATGGCCAAGGGACTGGAACGGAATCTCGGGCTGTACGCGGTCTTCACGATCAGCATCGGTGCAATGATCGGAAGCGGCATCTTCGTGCTGCCCGGTCTGGCCGACAAGATCACCGGACCGAGCGTCATGCTGGCGTTCCTCATCGCCGGAGTGATCGTCCTCCCGGCCGCCCTCAGCCAATCGGAGATGGCCACGGCTATGCCCGAAGCCGGCGGCGCCTATCTCTACATCGACCGAGCGATGGGCCCCCTGATGGGAACAGTGGCCGGGCTCGGCGTGTGGTTCTCGCTCGTCTTCAAGTCGGCCTTCGCGCTCGCCGGACTGGCCGGGTATCTCGCCTTCCTGGCAGACATCAACGGGAAACTGGTGGCACTCGGCATCGGCGTGCTTCTCATCGCCCTCAACTTGTACGGCGCCAAAGTGACGGGCCGTGCCCAGGCATTCCTGGTCACCGGAGTGATGGGAGTGATCGCCTACTTCGTGATGCGGGGCTCGATCCACGTGGACAGTGCCAACTTCGAGCCATTCCTGAGGTCGGGGGTGAAAGGGCTCCTGACTGCAACCGCCCTCATTTTCGTCTCATACGCAGGGGTCACGAAGATCGCCAGCGTTGCCGAGGAGGTCAAGCGCCCGAGCCGGAACATCCCGCTCGGGATCCTCGTCTCAATTGGGCTGATGATGATCCTGTACCCGACCATCGTGTACGTGATCGTCGGCGTTACGCCAACCGCCCTGCTGTCCTCGAGCGAGGTCCCGGTGGCCGACGCCGCCGGCCAGTTCATGGGCGCCCTCGGGGTCGACGTCATTGCCATCACAGCCGCCCTCGCTTTGACGAGCATGGCGAACGCCGGGCTGCTGGCATCTTCGCGATACCCGTTTGCCATGGCTCGCAACTCGCTGGCCCCGGCGTTTTTCCAACGCATCGGACAACGCGGGACACCCGTCACTTCCATCCTGGTGACGGGGGCATCGATGCTGCTGCTCATCGCTTTCGTACCGTTGCTCGAGCTGGCCAAGCTGGCCAGTGCCTTTCAGCTGCTGGTGCTGTCTCTCATCAACGTAGCGGTGATCGCCTTCCGCGAGAGCGGCCTCGACTGGTACAAGCCCGACTTCAAATCCCCCTTCTACCCCTGGGTTCAGATCGCCGGAATCGTGGCAGCCGCCATCCTTCTCCCCCAGATGGGCGTCGTACCGATTCTGGGCGCCGTCGGGATC
>CAXMQV010000078.1:0-17352 GCA_964195905.1 uncultured Gammaproteobacteria bacterium | reverse complement strand
TTCGAGACGCCGTTTTGGACCTGCTCGGACAACTCAGCCGCCACCGCCAACGGGGCGTAGATCTGGTGTACGACGCCTACACCGTCGACATCGGCGGTCAGAGCTGAACCGCTCTGCCAGGACTCGGAGACCGTGCCGCGCAGATCACATGATGGGCAGCGACAAAGAGCGCACACCCCGTAGCACCCCCACATCATCAATCAGGCACATATAGAGCGGGGGTGGCGGGCGGCATGATGGCTGGGTCTGTGTGTAGTGTCGGACCGGTCAGCGCTCCAAGGGAGGAACCATGCTGTTTCACGTCAAACACACCCACAGTTGGGAAGTGTGCCCGTACCACGACGCCGATCGAGCCAAAGAAACGTTTGGTAAGGCCATGGCCGGGATCATGGAATCAGATGTCGAGCTGGTGGGTGCATACGTGGATGCTCCCGCCCACACGACCTTTCTCATTTTGGATGCGACTTCTGCCGCTGAGATCGAAGAAGCCCTGGCTCCGGTTATTGACATTGGCTGGGCTGAAACCCGTCCAGTTGTCAGTTTCGGCGACGTGATGGATCGGGTAACGACAGACAGTTGAGCGCTCCGCTAGCCCGCCCATAACGGCACTTATGCGTGAAATCGTGTCGAGCGATTCCGTGATATGCGTGTAATCGAGAGTCATCTGGGGGCTTGTTGGTTGAGATGAAGAGCATTTGGAAGAAGACGGACTCCAGGGTTGCCAGGAACTCGAGACAATCATCAAGAACCCCGATGGCCAGGCTTCAACGCACGCCATTAGCAAGGACTACAGGATCGAATCAAACGCGAGGACCGAAACATGCGGGCATCCAGTTCCGGCTTCGACGGGACCACCACCCAGAGTCCACCATCAGCCACCCATAAAAGAAACTCGAATCATGTATGCCTGGTGCCTGATGGTGGGCGGTGGGCCCGCTAAAGCCCCGCCAGCTCCCGCAGCTCGTCCGCAATTTCCACACCGCTTACACCCTCGGCGGCGATGACCATCACCGTGTCGTCGCCGGCGACGGTACCGATGACGTCGGTCCAGCCTGCCCGGTCGATGGCGGAGCCGACCATGTGGGCTGATCCGGGGGGAGTGCGGACTACCACGATGTTGGCCGACGAGTCGATCCCGGCCACCCATTCCCGGCACACACGCCTGAGGTGCTCGGCGGGAGCCACCTGGTCGTGGGGCTGGGCGGGAACGACGTAGGCAACGTCGCCGCCCGGGAGGCGGCCCTTGACCGCACCCATCTCATCGAGATCGCGTGACACGGTTGCCTGGGTGGCCTCGATGCCGTCGGCGGCCAACAGATCAACGATGACGGATTGACTCGTGACTACCTCTCGCTGGAGGTATTCGGCGATTCGATACTGCCGTTGATGCTTCGAGAGGCCGGTGGTGGTCACTGTTCGTTCAGCCAGGACAGCAGTCCTCGGGCGGTGTGCATCCGGTTCTCGGCCTGGGGCCAAATGCGGCTTTGCGGTCCATCGGCCACCTCGGCCGCCACCTCTTCTCCCCGGTGGGCGGGGAGGCAGTGCATGAAGATGGCGTCCGGCCGGGCGGCTTCCATGACCTCATTGGTGACGGTGAACTGGGCGAAGGCGGCCTTCTTGGCGTCGGCGTCGCCTTCCTCGCCCATCGATACCCACACGTCGGTGTAGACGGCGTCGGCCCCGTCGACGGCTTGGGCCGGGCTCTGGCTGATGACCGGATCCCCGCCGGCGGCGGCGATCCGTGCCAGGTCGGCGTCGGACGGTTGATGACCGGCCGGAGCCGCCAGACGAAGGTTGGCGCCCAGCATCCCGGCGGCGATGGACAGCGACCGCCACACGTTGTTGGGGTCACCCACGTAGGCGATGGTCTTGCCCGAGATGTCGGGTCCGAATTCCTGCTGCAGGGTGAGGATGTCGGCCAGTCCCTGCATCGGGTGGGCCTGATCTGACAACAAGTTCACGATCGGGATGCTGTCGGTCGCCGCCATCCGCTCGAGGGTCTCGTGCTTGAAGACCCGGGCACACACGATGTCGTAGTAGCCGGCCAGGGTGCGGGCGATGTCCTCGGTCGACTCGCGCACGTCGAAACCCACTTCCGAGCCCTGGATGTAAACCCCATTGGCTCCGAGCTGGTACACCGCCATTTCCAGCGAGTTGCGGGTTCTTGCCGACGGCTTCTCGAACACGAGGGCGACGCCCTGGCCGGTCAGGGTCGGCGCCAGGTCGGAAGCGGCCGAGCGGGCCAGCACGTCGGTGAGCTCGTCGGTGGTCAGATCGTCGATTTCGAGCAGGTGTCTCAACCGAGGACTCCTTTCAGAATTTCAAGGGCTTCATCAATCTCATCGTCGGAAACGAACAGGGGAGGGGCGAACCGCAGCGCGGTCGGGGTGACGCCGTTGATGACCAGACCGGCTTCGAGGGCCCGGCGGGCGATTTCCGGACCGGAGGCATCGGTCAGCTCGGCGGCCAGCAGCAGGCCGGCGCCCCGAACCGCCCCAATCCCTGGCAGCGCTTCGAGGCCTGACCGCAGACGGGTTCCGGCGGAGCGAGCCGCCAAGGGTGCGTCATCGCGTTCCATGACCTCGAGGACGGCCCGGGCGGCGGAGGTAGCCAGCGGCTGGCCCCCGAAGGTGGTGGCGTGATCGCCCGGTTGGAAGGCGGCCCCAACCTCGGTCCTGGCCCAGATAGCGCCGATCGGCATGCCGTTGCCGAGTGCTTTGGCCATGCACACGACGTCGGGCCTGACGTCGTAGTGCTGAAAAGCGAACCACTCACCGGTACGGGCCAGACCGGTCTGCACCTCGTCCACCATGAAGAGGATGTTGCGCTCCCGGCACAGTGCCTCGACACCCTGCAGGTAGTCGACGTCGGCGGGCCGGACCCCACCCTCGCCCTGGATGGGCTCGATCAAGACGGCGGCCACATCATCGGTGATGGAGGCTTCCAGTGCCTGCAGGTCGTTCCAGGCGACGTGCCGGAATCCCTCGGGAAGCGGCTGGAAGGGGCCGTGTTTGGCAGGCTGGCCGGTGGCGTGCAAGGTGGCGAGCGTCCGTCCGTGAAACGATCCTTCGGCCGTCAACACCACATACCGGCCGGATCCCGCCCACTTGCGGGCCAGTTTGATGGCGGCCTCGTTGGCTTCGGCGCCCGAGTTGCAGAAGAACACCCCACCGCCGCCTCCGATGAGACGATCGAGGGTGGCCGCGACCTCCCGGCCCGGCTCGGTGCCGAACAGGTTGGAGACATGGAGGAGCTGTGAGGCCTGGTCGGCGACCGCGGCGGCAACTTCGGGATGGGAGTGGCCGAGGCTGGTGACGGCCAGGCCCGACAGGAAGTCGAGGTAACGCTTTCCCTGATCGTCCCACAGTTCGGTTGCCCGGCCCTTGACGAACGTGACCGGCTGGGGCGGGTAGGTCGGGAGGAGCGGGCCGGCCGTCTCGACCGGGGTGTTCATGGGGATGCCTCGAGCGTGATCATGGTCCCGATCCCGGCGTCGGTGAACAATTCGATGAGCAGCACATGGGGGATCGTTCCGTTGATCATGTGGGCGGAAGCCACGCCGTGACGGACGGCATGGATGCAGGCGGCGACCTTCGGGATCATCCCGGTTCCCACCACACCCTCCTCGACGAAGGCATCGAGGTCGGCAGCGGTTGCCCGGTTGATGAGGGTGGTCGGGTCCTCGACGTCGCGCTGGAGCCCTTCGACATCGGTGAGATACACGACCTTCTCGGCGCCGAGGGCGGCGGCGACCGCTCCGGCCACCGCATCGGCGTTGATGTTGTAGGACTGACCGGAGGCGTCGGATCCGATCGTCGACACCACCGGGATGAGGTCCTCGGCCAGCAGCCGCTCGATGATGTTCGGGTTGACGGCTTCGACGTCGCCGACGAAACCGAGCTCGGGGTGGCGTTCGGCGGCCAGCAGCAGCCCGGCGTCTTCACCGGAGATGCCAACCGCATGAGGCCCGTGTCGGTTGATGAGGCTGACGATCTCCCGGTTCACTTTGCCGACAAGCACCATCCGGGTGATTTCGAGGGACTCGGCGTCGGTGACCCGATGTCCGTCCTTGAACTCGGTCACTTTGCCGAGGCGGCCGTGCAGTTCGGTGATCTGGGGCCCTCCGCCGTGCACAATGACCGGCTTGATGCCCACCTGGTGCATGAGTACGACATCCTCGGCGAACTGGGCGGCCAGCGCCGGGTCGACCATGGCGTTTCCGCCGTACTTGACAACGACCACCTTGCCCCGGAACCGCTGGATGTAGGGGAGGGCCTGCAGGAGCACCTCGGAGGTGGTCCTGGTCTCCACTACGACTTCCCCATGTTCTCGTCGACGTACCCGTGGCCGAGGTCAATCGTGATGATCTCACCGACACCGTCTCCGAGCCCGAGGTCGGTGGTGATGTGGATACGCCGGTTTTCGAAGTACTCGGCCATGGCGGTTTCGTCGAATTCGACCGCTACTCCGGCCGCCGCCGTGATCGTGTCCCCGTAGGAGATGGTGAAGAGGTCGGGGTCGAACTCGATGCCGCTGGCGCCGATGGCGGCCGCCACTCGCCCCCAATAGGCGTTCTTGCCGTACCAGGAGCACTTGGCGAGCTGATTGTTGGCGACGGCCCGGGCCCCGTGGAGGGCCTGGAGGTCGTCGACGGCGCCTTCGACCCGGATGATGACGGTCTTGGTGCTGCCTTCGGCGTCGTCGGCCATCTGCATGGCCAGGTCGTAGCAGACCGCGTCGAACGCCTCCTGGAGCTCGGTTGGATCGGCCGGTCCGGCGGCACCGGAGGCGAGGGCGATGACCGTGTCATTGGTGGATTGGGCGCCGTCGATAGTCAGGCGATTGAACGACCGGTCGACGGCCAACCGCAGGATTGTGTGCAGTTCACCGGGCTCCACGTCGGCGTCGGTGGTGATGAAGGCGAGCATGGTGGCCATGTTCGGTTGGAGCATGCCGGCTCCCTTGGCCATGGCGCCGACCTTGAACGTTGAGCCCTGGTGGATGACCTCCTTGCGCACCGTATCGGTGGTCATGATGCCGGTGGCAGCGTCGGTTCCGCCCATCGTCGACCGGTTCGCCACCACCTCCGGGATCCCGGCCTCCAACAGATCGAACGGCATCGGGATGCCAATCAAGCCGGTCGAGCACACGAGCACTTGTTCGGGCTCACATTCGAGCCCGGCCGCCGTCAGGGTGCACATCGTCTCGGCGTGGTTGTATCCAGCCACCCCGGTGGCGGCGTTGGCGTTTCCGCTATTGACGATGACGGCGGTGGCTCGTCCTCCGGTGGCGGCCAGATGGGCCCGGGACACCTGAACCGGGGCGGCTGCCAGTTTATTAGAAGTGAATACGGCGGCCGCGCTGACCGGCTTCCCGTCGGCAGTGGCGATGAGAGAGAGGTCGAACTTGCCGGACTTCTTGAGACCGGCATGGACGCCCGCCGCTACGAAACCCTTCGGGGCGGTGATGGCGCTCATGGATACAACCCGGCCTTGGCAAGTCCGGCGGTCTCGTCGATGCCGACCGCCAGGTTGGCGCACTGAATGGCTTGACCGGCCGCGCCTTTGACGAGATTGTCGAGCGCTCCGATCGCGACCACCCACCCGGTCCGCTCATCCTTGCGGACGGTGATGTGGACCGCGTTGGATCCGAGGGTGGCCTTGGTGGAGGGCACCGCTTCTGAGACAACGATGAACGGCTCGTCCGCATAGGCCTCGGCCATTACGGCGAGGAGCTCTTCACCGGTCTCGCTACCGGTCGGGCGGGCGTAACAGGTGGCGAGAATGCCGCGGTTCATGGGAGCGAGATGAGGTGTAAAGAGCAGCTGCACGTCGGTTCCGGCGTGGCGGCCGATGGCCATCTCCATCTCGGGGGTGTGGCGGTGGTTGAGGAGCCCGTAGGCGGTGAAGTTCTCATCCACCGCCGAGAAGGTGGTGCCGGGCTTGGCTCCCCGGCCGGCGCCGGAAACGCCGCTTGCGGCGTCGACCACGATGCCGGTGGATTCAACGAGCCCGGCTCTGACGAGCGGAGCCAGCGTCAGGGTGGCGGTCGTGACGTAGCAACCGGGAACGGCAACGGCGGTGGCGCCGACCAGGTCGTCCCGGAACAACTCGGGCATTCCGAAGGCGAAGTCGGCGAGGAGTTCTGGAGCGGTGTGCTCCTGGCCGTACCAGGTGGGGTAGAGCGAGGCGTCGGCGAGTCGGAAGTCGGCACCGAGGTCGAGGATGTGAGCGGCATCGAGCTTGGGGACGATGGCCTGGGAGGCACCATGGGGGAGAGCGATGAATACGAGGTCGAGCGCCGCCGGAATCGCCTCCCACGGCTCGAGTGTGGTCCCCGGATAGGCGGCCGCCAGGCTCGGGTAGAGTTCTCCGACCGGCGTGCCCGCCTGACTTTCTCCGGACGCGAACACAACCTCAAACTCCGGATGCCCGGCGCACAACCGCATGAGCTCCGCTCCGGCAAACCCGGACGCTCCGATGATTCCGACTCGTTTCATGACTGAGAGACTATACAACAGATTGCATAGATATGCAATCCACTGGTCACCTGTCGCCTGTCACCTGTCACCGGACACCCGAGGGATCTCGTGCTGTCCAGGGTCGCATTGTGAGTGGTGCTTGTTCATGGTTCGTTAATGACTGGTTCAGGCCCCCGTAAGGTCTCGGCGGGATGATTTCTCTCGAACCGGTGCAATCCCGGACAACGTTGAGAATGGAGATGGAGCATGCGTAGAAGCATCCTTGTGATGGCGCTCGCCGGACTACTGGTGGGGGCGCTGGCAGTTCCCGCTTTGGCACGCGGCAAAGGAAACCCGCATCCGCAGACGACGGTTTATGTGATTAGCCAGGGGCTGACTTATGACTCGATCGTTGTGGCCGACCCTCTTCCCTTCAACGGGACAACAAATTGGCAGCAGCTGATTCCCGGCGACACGCTGTCGACCATGTACGGCCCCGGTGACGTCGGGTACTTCGGTGGCCGCTGGTTCGTGGACGCAGATGGAGACGACCTGCCCTCCGAAGGAGATCACTTCTTTCTCTGCCCATTGCTGGGGCCCGGCTACTAGCCCCGCACTAAACGAAACAGCAAGAGGAGGGTCACCTTGGTGTGGCCCTCCTCTTACTACCCGATCTCGGGCATGAGCGGTTCGGCCAGGGCGAGGAGGGATTCGAGGGTTCGTTCTTGAGGCCGGTGACAGGTGACCGGTGACAGGTGACCGGCCGGGCCGGAGGCTCGCCGCTCGGCGTAGCCTCGGGGGATGCCTTATCGCACCATCATTGAGCCGTTCAAGATTCACTCGACCCAGGCCATCGACTTTCCCGACGCCGATGCCCGCGAGGCCGCCCTCCAGCGGGTTGGCTACAACGTGTTCGGGCTTCGCGCTGAAGAAGTGATCATCGATCTGCTCACCGATTCCGGGACCGGCGCTATGTCGGCCAATCAGTGGGCGGGGATGATGGTCGGCGATGAGTCGTACGCCGGTAGCCGCTCGTTCTACCGACTCCAGGAGGTCGTTCAGGACATCACCGGTCTCGCCGAGATCATCCCGACCCATCAGGGCCGGGCCGCCGAGCGAATCCTGTTCTCCGTGGCGGTGAGCAAGGGCGATGTGGTTCCCAACAACACGCATTTCGACACGACCCGTGCCAACGTCGAATACCAGGGTGCCGAAGCGCGCGATCTCGTCATCGCCGAGGGGAAGGATCCGTCCAATCTCCATCCGTTCAAGGGGAACATGGATGTGGAGGCTCTCGAGGCCACCATTCAGGACGTGGGCCGCGATCGGATCCCGCTCGTGATGGTCACCGTCACCAACAACTCGGGCGGTGGCCAGCCGGTCTCGATGGCCAATCTCCGGGCGGTACGCGAGGTGTGCGACCGCTATGAGCTGCCGATGTTCCTCGACGCATGTCGTTTTGCCGAGAATTCCTGGTTCATCAAGATGCGGGAAGACGGATACGCCGATCGCACGCCCAAGGAAATCGCCCAGGAGATGTTCTCGATGGTGGATGGCTGCACCTTCTCGGCCAAGAAGGACGGTCTCGCCAACATCGGCGGGATCGTAGCCGTCAACGACCCTGACCTGGCCGGGCGGTGTCGCAATCTCCTGATCCTCACCGAAGGGTTCCCGACCTACGGCGGCCTGGCGGGTTACGACATGGAGGCCATCGCCATCGGATTGGAGGAGGTGCTCGAAGACGAGTACCTCCGCTATCGGATTCGCTCAACCGCCTACCTGGCCGACAAAGCGATGGCGGCCGGCGTTCCGATCGTTCAGCCACCCGGTGGGCACGCCGTCTACCTCGACGCCAAGGCGTTGCTCCCACATATCCCGGCATCCCAGTATCCGGCGCAGTCGCTGGTCGTTGAGCTGTATCGGGACGGTGGCGTCCGGGGAGTCGAAATCGGATCCGTCATGTTCGGCTCCCAGAACGAAGACGGCACCGAGGAGCCCGCACAGATGGAACTGGTTCGCCTGGCTATTCCGCGCCGCACCTACACCCAGAGCCACGTCGATTACGTGGGCGAGGTCATCGCCAGCGTGGCGACTCGCGCTGAGACCCTATCCGGATACCGGATTGTCGAACAGGCGCCCTGGTTGCGCCACTTCACTGCTCGATTCGAACCCATTTCCCCTTAACTGCTGCCTGCTTCGAGCCGATCTACTCGTCCTATGGACGGCGTCCAATGAGGGCATGGTGAGCGAACCAATTCGTACTCCCGTAGGAATGATGTGGCTGGACGACGCCGGTCTTCTCTGGCATCGACTCGATGAGGGCGTCACCGTCCGGGTCGAACATGCCGCCGGGATTCGGGAAGCCATTCAGGTCGTGAGCGACGCGGCACCGGTACGGGCGGTTGTCGATATCTCGGGGGTCCAGTTCGCCGATCGGGCGGCGCGGGATGCGATCGCCTCATCCATCGACGACAGCGACGAAGTGGCCACCGCCGTCATCGTCGGTTCAGCCATCAGTCGGGCGATGGGAACGCTGTTTCTCAAGCTGAGCCGGCCGGTCCGGCCGGTCCGCCTCTTTCTCGGTAAGGAAGAGGCCGCCAAGTGGGTGGCGACCGTTCCGGCCTCCAAATAGCCGACGCTCAGGCTTTGCGGGCGAGGACCTCGCCGTGCATGAAGGCGAACCAGCCGTCCGGTTGAGCTGCCCAGCGACGAAAGGCATCGCTGATGGACCTGCGCTCGTCGCCGTAGGCCGACCCTTCCGGTTGCTCGAGACGACGCCCTGCCCATAGTTCCGCCCATCCTTGCCGTTCCTCCGGCGTGGCGAACAGCCACGAAGAGGCGGTTGGATGGGCGTTTTCGAATCCGGCAGCCTGAGCCCACTCGAGCAGCCGCCGCCCGGCGTCGGGCTCTCCTCCGTTGGCGCGGGCGACCTCGTTGTAGCGCTCCAGCCATCGGTCGAGGATCGGATCATGGGGATGATGGGTCATCGTTCCGTAGTCGGCGTCCCGCACTGCCACATACCCGCCCGATCGCAGCACGCGACCGGCTTCAACCAGGGCGCCGACCGGGTCGGCGAGGTGCTGGAGTATCTGGTGGCCGTACACCACGTCGAAGCTGGCATCCTCAAACGGGAGCTCGTACACGTCGGCCCGCTGAAACTGAACGCTCGTGACCCGTTGTTCCTCGGCGAGCGCCCGGGCGGCGGCGAGGGCCTCGTCCGATTGGTCGATGCCAATGGTCTCGCCCGGGGCCACGTACCGGGCCAGACCGATGGTGATCGAGCCGGGACCACATCCGATATCCAGGACCCGCATCCCCGGCTTGAGGTGGGTAAGGAGAAAGGCGGCCGCTTCTTCGGCGGTGCGGCTGGCATGGGCGGCCAGCACCACCGGCTGGTGAGAATGGGTGTACACCTCGTTCTCTGGTCGGGCCATGGTCGGAGTGTACGGGAACCCTTCGGGTTCCTTAGGAGCCACTTCGTGGCTCCATGCGGGCGAACGTCTTGGGTCTTGGCTGGCGTATCGTTGCCGGGTGGCTGAGAACCTCCCCCTAATCCTGCTTCTCGTGGCTCTGGTTGGAGTCGCTGTGTATCTCGGCGCGGCCGAGGCGGCCCTGCTCCGGGTGCGGCGCAGCGCCGTGGAGGTGCTGGCCGAGGACGGCGATGCCGGGGCGCGCCGACTCTTGAGATTGGTCGAGGACCTGCCGCGAGTGATGAACACCGTGCTCCTCACCGTCCTGCTCGTGCAGATTGGAGCTGCCACCGTCACCGGGCTCTTAGCCGAGCGGTGGTTCGGCAGCCTGGGAATCACCCTTGCCTCGGTCGTGCTGACGCTCGTCATGTTCGTGTACGCCGAAGCCATCCCGAAGACCTACGCCGTGCGTCACCCGCTGCGGGTTGCCCGGCTGGTCGCGCCGGTGGTGTCCCTCCTCAAGGCAGCGCTTCATCCGATCGTTTCGCTGCTCATCTGGTTTGCCGACCTGCAGGCTCCGGGGCAGGGAATCGCCGGGACCGCCGGCGTGACCGAAGAAGAGTTGCGGCTGCTGGCCGCCCAGGCCGCCAAGAGTGGGGAGATCGCCGACAGTGATCTCGAGCTGATGGAGCGGGCGTTCAGGGTCGGCGACCAGCGGGTCGATGAGATCCTCGTGCCCCGCACCGATGTGGTATCGGTCTCTTCGGACACGCCGGCTCGCCGGGCATTGGACATCGCCATCGAGTCGGGGCATCGTCGCCTTCCCGTCCACGACGGCAACCCCGATGAGATCTCCGGGGTGGTCCGCATGCGCGACCTTGCCCGCCACCTCGCCGACGGGAAGGATGAGCCCGTTGGCCGGCTGGCCCGGGAAGTGCTCGTTGTGCCGGAGAGCAAGCGGGTTCTCGAGTTGTTGCGAGAAATGCAGCGTTCGGGCCGCCATTTCGCGGTCGCCGTCGATGAGCACGGCGGTACGGCGGGCATCGTCACCATCGAGGACGTGGTCGAGGAGCTTGTCGGCGATGTTGCCGACGAAGGTGAAGATCGGCCCACCGTCATTCAGGAGATTGGTCCCGGCCGCTGGCGGGTGGACGCCCGCGTGCCGGTTGCCGATCTCGAAGCTGTGATCGGACACGAACTTCCGGAAGGGGACTGGAATACGGTGGGAGGCCTCGTCCTCGGGCTCGTCGGCCGCATACCTCGAGTCGGTGAGACTGCCGATGTGGCCGGACTCGTGCTGACGGTGACCGCCGCCAGCCGCCGGAGGGTGCTGCATGTGGAGATCGGGCCGACCGGGGTATGACCGCTGGGTACTCGGGGACGCCGCTTCCCAAGAAGCCCGGCATCAAGCCGGGGTCGACACTCGAAGTCATTGCCGAGACCTGGTCGGATCTACGAGTCGTTCATCGGCGCGAGAATCGCTGAATGCCAGACAAGCTCCTGAGCCGACCCTTCGTGCTGGCGTCGCTCGCCACCTTCACGCACAGCATGGCCTTCGCGTTGTTCATTCATTTCCCGGGGTTCCTGGAGGACCTTGGGGCGACTGAGATCGTCATCGGTCTCATCGTCGGCTTCGCCGCAGTGGCCTCGATCATTGTCCGCCCGCTAGTGGGAAGGCTCATGGACACGAGGGGACGGCGGCCGCTCATCCTGTTCGGGAACTCTCTCAACGTCGTGGCGCTGTTGCTCTACCTGACGGTGGAGCAGATCGACGGGTGGGTCTACGCCATTCGGATCGTTCATGGCTTGTCGGAGGCGATTCTGTTCACGGTGCTGTTCACCTTCGCGGCCGATTGGGTACCCGAGCAGAAGCGGACCCAGGGGCTGGCGCTGTTCGGCGTTTCGGGCATGCTCCCGATCGCGCTGGCCGGTGTCCTCGGTGATGTCGTATTGAACCGGTGGGACTTCGACGTGTTCTTCCTGGTCGCCACGGGGTTTGCACTCGCCTCGCTCTTGTTGTCAATTCCGCTGCGGGATGCCCCTCACCTGGCCGAGCAGCCACCTGCCCGCGGATTCGTTGAGTCGATCACCGGAGTCCACCTGCTTCCGCTGTGGTGGATCACCTTTGTCTTTTCGTTCGTGCTCACGGCCTACTTCACGTTCCTCAAGACATTCGTCAATGAGACCGGGGTTGGTTCAGTCGGCTTGTTCTTCGCCTTCTATGCGGGGACGGCGATCATCCTCCGCCTCGCGCTGGGCTGGGTACCCGATCGGATCGGTCCGAAACGTGCGCTCATGCCCGCCATGCTGTTCCTGGCAGCCGGTCTCGTGGTGCTGTCGGGAGCCACCACCGACTCCGCCGTTGCGGTGGCCGGGGTCCTGTGCGGAACCGGCCACGGGTACACGTTCCCCATCCTCTATGCGCTCACCGTCACCAGAGCCCGGGTCGCAGAGCGAGGCGCCGCCATGGCCGTCTACACCGGTCTGTTCGACGTCGGCACCCTTGTCGGGGGCCCCATCCTCGGCGTCACCATCCGCTGGTTCAGCTATCAATCCATGTTCCTGACTGCCGCCGGATTCGTAGTGGTCGGCCTCGGTTTGTTCGCGTTCTGGGACCGCGATGCGCTCGAGGCTGAACCGGTTTCGTCGCCCTAGCCGCGTGCGTTCTCCTCCCCCTTAGGGGGAGGTGGCCCGTAGGGTCGGAGGGGGTTGGTTTTCCTCCCCCGGAGGGGGAGGTGGCCCGTAGGGTCGGAGGGGGCGTCCGATTGAGGCAAGAAGACCAACCCCCCTCCCCGGCTGCGCCGGGACTCCCCCCTGCGGGGGGAGAAAACCAACCCCCTCCCCGGCTGCGCCGGAGCAAGCCGATGGGTCTGCCCTCTCCTCATCGAGGGAAAACGACTCTCTTCCCATCGCACTCAGATTCCGGCATCTTCCTTCCATGGCTCGACCCCCTCACACAAGATTGGCTGCTCGGCGGGCACGGGATCTTCGAAACGATATGACTATCTCGGAAGCGCGTCTTTGGGTGAGCATCAGGGGAGGAGCGACTGGGGCACGCTTCCGCCGCCAGGTGCCCATGGGGCATTGGATTGTCGACTTCGCTAGCTTTTCACCGAGGATCGTCATTGAGGTTGACGACCGATCGCACGACTTCCGCGATGAGAGAAGGCGCTCGGCCTTCATCGAGAGCCACGGGTTCGTGATTCTTCGATTCTCCAACGTTGAGGTCCGAGATGAGCTCGACCCGATCGTTCAGGGCATCGAAGCTGAGGTCGCTCGCCTTTCCTCCCCCGGAGGGGGAGGTGGCCCGTAGGGTCGGAGGGGGCGTCCGATTGAGGCAAGAAGACCAACCCCCCTCCCCGGCTGCGCCGGGACTCCCCCCTGCGGGGGGAGAAAATCAACCCCCTCCCCGGCTGCGCCGGCCCGGTTAGGACGGGTTCGTCACCTGGCCGAGGAAGAGCATTTCACCGGTGGAGGAGTGCTCGATGTAGAACAGGAAGGGGCGGTCGGCGGTGAAGGTGGCAGGCGGGGGAAGCGACTCCAGCGTGATGATGATGGCGGTAGCGGCCGCCGCTTCGGTGCCTTCCTCGTCCAGCTTGATGAACGTCTTGTGGAAGGCATCGGACACCCAGAGCTCCCTAATGGCGGTCATGCCGGTGAGGTCGGCGCCGCTCTCGGGACCCGGGGCCTCAAATGCTGTCGGCATACCAAGAGCCTTGAGGGCATCGCTGAGACTGACCTCGGCCTCGAACTCGAACGACGGCAGCGTGAGATCGACGCTGTAGTCGGACCAGGCGATGTCAAGGTCCTCCGGCGTGAGCTGGGCGGCCAACTCAGCCGGGTTTCCTGCCTTCGGAAGCAGCACCACCATGGCGGCATCGCCGGCATAGGGCAGCCGGACGGCGTCGAAGAGGTCGGTGGTGGCGTAGGCATTGCGCCGATTGGCGTGCATGAGCGGTACTTCGACCTGCGATCCGTCGAGCAATGTGAAGGAGCCGGAGGCCGTCAGCGCGGGATCGAATTGCTCGAACCAATTGGCTTTGAACCAGATCGCATTAACCAATGACAGCCGGGTGTCTACGGTGATGGCGCCCTCAGGAATCAGGTCCTTGATGCGGTCTTCGGTGGCGTCTTCCACCCATTGGTTGATGATGGCCCGCGACCCCTCCGGGTCCCCGACATAGTCGAGCAATCGCAACCCGGCCCCGTAGTTCTCCGCCAGAACGGTGAGGTAATCATCGAGGAACGGGTAGCCACCCTGACCCCAGGCAGAGTTGGCCGGTCGGATGGTGAACGGCTGGCGAGTGTCCTCGCCGCCCATGGGAGGGGGAGGGCTAGCCAGGGAGTCTTCGATGTAGTTGCGCACCGCATGCAGCGTTGGGTCGTCGACCGTGACATTGAGGACGTCGGCGATCTCCTCGGCGGTGACACCGCGCGCACCCGGGTACAGCATGCTCAGGGCGGTGGCGATGGAGTAGGGCGAGATCATGAGGTTCTCGTCGGCGGCCACGAGTTCGAACAGGTCGAGCCCGAACTGAGTGTCGGCGGAAACCACCGCGGCGATATCGGAATCGGTCACGGCGGAGCCGGTCCGAGGAAGATCAACCTTGACGACATCGCCCGGTGCGAAGACTTCGGTCCGGTTGCCGGGGTCGACGGTGGTCACGGGGGGGCCTCCGGTAGTCGTGGTGGTCGCAGCTTCGCCGGTCGATCCGCAGGCGGCCGCAACCAGGGCAATGGCAATGAGGGCAGCAAGAAACCTGGTATTCGTCATGCCATTGAGACGTTCGACAGAGGATCGAGGTTCCGTCAGTTTCGTCCCTCGGCCGGTCCCTCTCACCCCGCCGCTGTGTAGACCTGCGAGTCGGTCAGGTCGAGGAAGAAATCCTCGATCACCAGATTGAAAGCGCAATCGAAGGCCTGGACGTCGTAGAACGCGCCGGGCACCTCAAACACCCGCGAGGAGCCGGGCGAAATGACCTCGGTCTCTCCCAGCTCGTCGTATCCCCAATCCTGTGCTTCAGACAGGGATATGAGGACGAAGCAAATGTCCTCCGACGTGTCGTTGACGATCTCCAAGGTTTGGGTGGGGTGGTCACCGCCAACGATGATGGCTTCGCCCGAAGCAGTTTCACCCTCGACATTGAGCAGCAACTCGTAGACCCCGTCCTCGAGGGTGCCCTCCGGTGAGATGAAGCACACCCACCAGTTACCGGAGGCCCCGCCAAACCAATCGGCACCGATGAAGCTGGCATCCTCATCGAACTCCTGGTTCAGATACCACAGGGCATCAAAGCTGAGCCCATCGGCCATGCCGTCGTAGTCCCAGAAGGCACACACCCGCTCGGCCGTCCCGCTTGGGATGAAGCCGACCTCATCGACCGGCTCATCGGCCTCGGTCACTCCGGTTGAGAAGGAGATCGGGCCGAAGACGGCATCGAGGGCCGGCCCGATAGTCGTGGGTGTGGTGGTGATGTCGAGGGAGATGGGTTCGGCCGTGTCTGCCGCGGCAATGAGAGGGAGCGCCAAGTTGATGGGTCGGACCCCGTTGATGAAGCCGCCGATGGGGATACAGCTGTCGTCATCGTCGAGGCGGCCATCCCCGTTCGTGTCCTGGATCACCCGGCAGTCGGTCGGGTCGACGTTGGCGCCCGAGCCGGCGATAGTCGGGACACCCACTAGATTGCCGTCTGAGTCCACCGCCGAGCCGCCGCTGTTGCCTCCGGAAATGGTGGCATCGGTCTTGATCCATGCCCGGCCAGTGATGTCGCGCTCTTCGGTGAAGCCGCTCACTGTCCCGCTGGTGAGCGTGATGGTGTCGCCGCCGATACCGGGATAGCCCAGAACCCGCAGCTGATCACCGAGGTCGACGCTCGCGGAGTCGCCGAGCGCCATGAACGGGAGATCCACAGTGACGGCGGCTCCATCGAGGTCGGCGGCGATCCTCACCACCGCCAGGTCGAGGGCCGAGTCCAGCACTAGAAGGTCGGCGATGTACAGGAGCTCGGGTGGCTCATCGGAACGGCCAAGCACGGCGACTCCGATGGTGTCGTATGGGCACAACTGGTCAACCTCGACGACGTGGGCATTGGTCAGGATGAGGCCATCGGAGCTGATGATGGTGCCCGATCCGGAGAAGCACCCGGGTTCGAGGTTGCCACTGCTCGAGTCGAGTTGCAGGATCTGCACTGTGGCAGTCGCCACCGATTCGGTGCCGGGGCCCACTCTTCCGTCGAGCGTCGTGGTGGTTGCTGGCGCAGTCGTCGTAGTCGTCGTGCTGTCCACGGTTGTCAGCGTTGACAGCGTTGTCCCGAGCGGAATGGTCTCGGCGTCACCCGCGCTGCAGGCGGAACCGATGAGCGCTACACAGACGATGAGCCCCATCAGGCGGCGCCAAGAGATCTTCACCAGTGAATTCTCGCACACGCAGACCGGTCGGCCGGTAACGGCACCGGGCAATGGTCTTTCAGCCTGCGTTCAGCTTCGCCGGCAGACACTGAATGGAGGCTCGCCAGGGAGAGGGCGCAGATGGTTGAGAATGTGGTGGAAACCGCCGGGTTGACCAAGCACTATGGGGACGTACGAGCCATCCACGAGCTGTCGCTGCGGGTCCCAAAGGGAACGGTGTTTGGGCTGCTGGGACCGAATGGAGCCGGCAAGACCACCATCATCGGCACCTTGCTGGGCTTGATTCGACCCACCTCGGGAACGATTCGGTTGTTTGGATCGGAGATCAACGGGTCAACCGACGAAGCGGTGCGCCGCATCGGGGCGATCATGGAGATCCCGGCCTTCTATCCCTTCATGTCCGGCCGCGACAACCTCCGCTACTTCCAGAGAATCTCGGGCACAGGCGGCCCCGAAGAGATCGACCGGCTGCTCGACCTGGTCGGACTGTCGGCCCGGGCGGGTGCCCGGTTCAACACCTACTCACTCGGCATGAAGCATCGGCTGGGCATCGCGTATGCCATGTTGGGTGATCCGGAGCTTTTGCTCCTGGATGAGCCGACCAACGGGCTTGACCCGAATGGCATGGCAGAAGTGCGGCAGTTGCTCAAGACTCTGGGAGACGGCAACCGGACCGTCGTGCTGGCCAGTCACCTGCTCAACGAGGTCGAGCAGGTGTGCGATCACGTAGCCATCCTCAGCCACGGGAGCGTGATAGCCGAAGGCACGGTCTCCGATCTCATCGGCCATCGCGACCGCATCCATCTCTCGACCACCGACAACGCCGCCGCCCATCAGCACCTCGCCGCCCTCGAATGGGTGGGGTCAGTGCTCGCCACCGACGGGGCACTGGTGATCGACGCCCCTTCTCAACGGGTGGCCGAAATCAGTGAAGGCCGACACCCTGAACCTCATGCTCGACCGGCTCGAATCATCGTCCATCCGACAGCGCCAATTCGTCTCGGATGCGTCGCACGAGCTCAAGACTCCGCTGGCGACCATGCGCACGATGATCGAAGTGGCTCAGGCGGATCC
>CAXMQV010000077.1:0-2249 GCA_964195905.1 uncultured Gammaproteobacteria bacterium | reverse complement strand
CGCGGCGCTGCTGGCCACGACGGCACGCTACGAAGGTTGGTGGCTGGCGGCCGCCTGGTGCCTGCTCGTCGGCGTGCAGCTGTGGCGCCGGGGCGACCTCACCAGCCGGACGCTGCCGGCCCTCGCCCTTCCGGCCGTCTTCCCGATTGTCTGGCTGATGGCAGGCCTATTCAGGCATGGCGATCCCCTGTTCTTCAGGTCGATCGTTTCCGAGACCGCCGATCGGGTAGCGCTCGGACCGGCTGCCACCTACTACCCGGCGGCTCTCGTGCACGCGGCACCGGTCATCCTCATCCTCGGCATCATCACGGTGTGGACGTTTCGCTCAATGCGGCTCGTACGGGCGCTGGCGGCGCTCGTCGCCGTTCATTTCCTGCTCTTCTACGCCAGCTCGCTCGTCGCCAACGGCCGCGGATTGGTGCCCGAACGGTTCGTGTTCGCGTTTGCCGTCGGATTAGCGCCACTCACAGGTGGAATCGCCGTGCTCACCAGGCGCCTCCTGCGGCCCGGACGGATGCGAACCGGCGCCGCAGTCGTCCTGGCGGCCACTGTTGGCCTGGTCTCAGTGGTTCGGATCACCACCAACTCCCAGATTGAGGAGTGGAGCCCCGCCGAGGACCTGATCGAGGCAGCCCGATGGATTGGGGATTCCTATTCCGGTGATCCAATCGTGCTGAGCGCTCCGCCCGAACAGATCCAAATATTCACCAGCCTCCTGGGGAACCGGGTGCGTCCGGCCACGACAGACCTGGACGCCGAGGTACGGGCCTTCCGGGTTCCAATCCAGGAGCTCACCGCGGGATCCTCGGTCGGATCGTGGCTCATTACCGGTCTCGATGGCGAGACCAGCCCACCGCCGTGCAACCAGTGTGAACGATGGTCTTTCACGGACGAGACCGGACGGAAGATCCCTCTCCCGGCCTCTCCGTACCTTCCGCTCAGATTCGGCGCCGACAACCCGCCGGCAGGCGCAGTCGCCACCATCTCGAGGCCAATCGATCACCCGACAGGCAGCCTCTCGGGACGAATCGAGCTGAGGGCCCTGAATGGACACGGGGTGCTCACCGGCCGGATCCGGGTCAAGGTGGCCGTCGACGGATCGGTCGTGTTCGATGCGGACGTAGGTTCTGAAAACCGTTGGTACTCGTTGAGCTTCGATGCGCCACAAGGGAACGGCGAATCCGTCATCGAAGTCGCTCTCGTCGCCCAGCCCGGCATCGAACAGGATTGGGGTTGGGGCCGAACGGTCGTCCTGGTTAGGCACCTGGAGTTCCACGAGCATGCTCCGTAGGTACGGGAACCCTCGGGGCTCCTTGCGACCTGCGTCACACTTCGATACGGTCATGTAGCACGGGCGTCTAGCTCAGTTGGGAGAGCGGGAACCCTCCGGGTTCCTTGCGAGCTGCTCCGCAGCTCGATACCGTCCCCTCTCCGGGCGTTTAGCTCAGTTGGGAGAGCGCTTCCCTTACAAGGACCTCCGAGAGTCAGAAGACACCGTACTTATTGGGGTTTTCGAGGGTCGAAACCGATGTCGCATGGGGTCTGGTTGGGGAATGGTTGGGGAAACGACACCCTCGTTGATCATCAGGGCAGGCCAGCGACAGGCCGATTCTTCCCCAGTCGCCACACCGGGCAGCGCCGCCGGAACCGATCCGATGCTCGCAATTTCTCACCCGGCACCACGGCCTCCACCACGACAAGGATGTGGGCGTGCGGCTGGTGATGCGGGTGCGGGGCGGGAAACGTCGATTACCCCCTGTGAATGACCCGTTCGATATGTGTAGATATGGGGGGTCTCTGTGCTTGATTCGATACCGTCGCTCCTGCCGATGGGGTGGACGTTGAGCTCGGCAATCGGGCTTCTTGATGGCTCTCTCGAGTTCCCCGCCGCCCCGGAGTCGGCACCTGCCAGATGATCCTCAACCACAGTCAAGCCGCCACCGCATGCCCCTCGATTACCCCCATATCACGGAATCGCTCGACTCGATTACCCCCATAAGTGCCCGATATGTGCGGGCTTCGTTCAGTGCACCGTGAAGTGTTGAACGGTTAGCTCCCGGTCTATGAGGTACTTGTCGTCTTCGGGGTAGAAGACGGCCCTGTCGATCTCTGATCCGGCGAAGGCAACGATGTCGTCGTAGGTATCCCAGAAGCTGACCACCATGAACTCCGTCCGATCGCCGTCCGGTCGGCTGATCAAGTGAGATCCTTGGTTACCCGGTATTGCCTCGAATCCGGCGATACCTGTC
>CAXMQV010000076.1:0-5104 GCA_964195905.1 uncultured Gammaproteobacteria bacterium | reverse complement strand
GAGGTGATGGCGGTCCATGCTGACGACGGCCGATTCGCAGTCGACGGTCACAGAGAGATCCTGGCGCCGGAACAGGTCAACGGCGGATTCGATGACCTGCCCGGCCTCGAGGTCCTCGAGGACCATCTGCAGCGATCCGCCCTCCTGCTTTGCCGCGGTCAGCAGGTCGTCGACCATGCGGTTGAGTTCGCTGGCCTCCGAGAGGATGATGCCGGTGGTCTCGGCCAGCTCCCGCCGCTCAGCTTCCCGCTCTTCCTCCCCGGCCGCCGCCTGCGTCCGAAGTCCTCTACATGGCTGAGCTTCCCGCCCCGGTCGTCCTGTCCTCGGCGACGATGTCTTCGGCGATCGTGATGGAGGACTCCGACATGGCTGCGGTCGGCATGGTGCGCCGGGTGGTCGAATCTCAGCTTCCGGCCGGCGTATCGACCGTCGCCGCCGGGCCGTTGGTCGTGCTCGGTCTCATTGTGGATGCGGTCCGCGCTGCCGGGACACTCATGGCCGTGCCGTGGCTGCTGCTCGGCATCTACATGGTCGGATTGCTGCGCGGCGCGATCCCCCTGGAGACGAAGACCTAGTCAAGCCCCGCTTCGAGCAATCGGACCGCGCCGACCTTGTCGAGCGGATCGTTGAAGTTGCCGCACTTGGGTGATTGGACACAGCTCGGGCATCCTGTGTCGCACGGACAGGACCGGATCGCCTCCATGGTGGCGGTCAGCAAGCGGCGGCCGTGGTCATACCCGACCGGGGCGATGCCGGCTCCACCCGGGTACCCGTCGTAGATGAACCAAACGGCTCCGCCGATCTCGGGGTGCATGGCGGTGGAGAGGCCGCCGATGTCCCACCGGTCACAGATGGCGAACAGGGGAAGCATCCCGATGGCGGCGTGCTCGGCGGCGTGCAGAGTGCCGGGTAGGTCGAGCGGCTCGATGCCGGCTGCGTCGATGAGAGAATCGGGGACTTCGATCCAGAATGCCTGGGTCTCGTAGCGCCGGGTCGGAAGGTCGAGTGGTTCGTATCCGAGGATTTGGCGGGTACGGATCTCCTTGCGCTGATAGGCGACCACCGTCGACTCCACCTCAACCCGGCCGTGGGCCAGCTCAAATCGGCCCAGTCGGGTGCGGGCGATGATTTCCTTCAGTCCGATCCACTTCTCTTCCTTGGGCTGGGTGTAATAGTCGACCTTTGAGGGAACCACTCGAGCCTCCCGGACCGCCAGGTCGAGCTTCTCGACCAGGAACGTCTCTCCCTGATGGAGGTAGACAGCGCCGGCGTGTGTCTGCATAAAGGCGGCGCCCTCGTCGACGGTGCCGAGCAGCTTGCCGGTGGCGTCGTTGACGATGTTGTACGGGCCGCCGCCGGCGCTGCGGATGCCGACGTCGGGCGCGGGGGAGCGGCGGCTGGCCCAGTAGAGCTTCCCCTCGCGTACTCGCAGATGTTCGGACTGGACGAGCTCGGCGGCCCGTTCCTCCAGGTCCTCACCCAGGTAGAGGCGGTCGTCGGGGGTGAGAGGAAGCTCGTAGGCGGCACAGCCGATGTGGGCGGCCAGGACTTCGGGGTTGGCAGGGTTGATGACGGCCGCCTCGGGCGGCCGGTCGAACAACTCCTCGGGGTGGGTCATGAAGTACTGATCGAGGGCGTCCTGGCCGCCCACCAGCACCGCCAGCGATTCCTCAACGCTTCGTCCGGCCCGGCCGGTCTGCTGGCGGAAGGAAGCGATGGTTCCCGGGTAGGTGGTGAGCACCGCCGCGTCGAGGCTGCCGACGTCGATGCCGAGCTCGAGGGCGTTGGTCGTTACCACCCCCCGGAGCTTGCCTGCGAACAGGTCGGCTTCGATCTGGCGGCGCTCTTTGGGGAGGTAGCCACCCCGGTAGGCGGCGATGGTCTCGGCGACGTCGGGCGCCAGCCTTTCTTTGGCCCACCGGTACATGAGCTCGGTGCCCTTGCGGCTGCGGGTGAAGGCGATGGTGTGGAGGTCGTGACCGACGAGATTGAGGAACACGTCGGTGGCCTCTCCGAGCGCCGAGGCTCGCTGGCCGTCTCCGTCCTCGAGGAGCGGAGGATTCCACAGCACGTAGGTCTTGTCGCCTGTT
This sequence comes from uncultured Gammaproteobacteria bacterium, assembly GCA_964195905.1. Lineage (GTDB taxonomy): Bacteria > Actinomycetota > Acidimicrobiia > Spongiisociales > SHLN01 > SHLN01. The sequence continues at coordinate 3,014 of CAXMQV010000076.1, read as the reverse complement.
GAGGAGGTGTCCTCGTTGACCACCACCGCCGGCAGGCCGGTGAGGTTCTCGGCCAGGTCGCCGGGGTTCCCGATCGTCGCCGAGGTGAAGATGAAGGTGGGGTCGGCGCCGTAGTGGGCGGCCAGGCGACGGAGGCGGCGCAGCACGTGGCTGACGTGGCTGCCGAAGATGCCGCGCAAAATGTGCATCTCATCCACCACCACAAACTGGAGTCGGGAGAGGAACGATGCCCACATCCCGTGATGGGGGAGGATTCCGATGTGGAGCATGTCGGGATTGGTGAGGACAACGTTGGCGTGCTTGCGGACCCAGGTGCGCTGGTCGGTGTCGGTGTCTCCGTCGTAGGTGGCCTCGACCATGGCCGGCACCGCCAGCTTGTGGATGGAGCGAAGCTGGTCCTGGGCAAGGGCCTTGGTCGGGTAGAGCAGGAGCGCGGTCGAACCGTCGTCGGCCAGGAGCGACTCGATGATCGGGGCCTGGTAGCAGAGCGATTTGCCCGAGGCGGTCCCGGCCAAGATGACCGTGTTGTCGCCATCCCGGACGGACTCGATGGCGTGGACCTGGTGGCGGTAGAGGCGCTCAATCCCGAGGGAGGAGAGCCGATCGATCAGAGCCGGGGGAAGGGGCCGGTCGAGGTTTCCGAAGATGGCGCCGGTGGCTGCCACGGTTTCGACGTGGACCACGCGGCTATCGGGATCATTCAGCCAGCCGTCGACGAGTGAGTCCATCGGCGTCGATCGTAGGGCGCCCCTGTGACAGGGCCTCGTTAGATCTCCTCGCGAGCCCGGAAGAGGGCCGGCAGGGTGCGAATGAGGATGGCGAGATCGCCTATCAAGGAGATGGTGTCGACGTACGCAAGGTCGAGGGCCAAGTGGTCGGTGAGGTGGCGACCATCGCCGCGGGCTTCCAGTTGCCACGGCCCCGTCACGCCCGGCCGGGCGGTATGCCGTCTAGCGGAGTCCTTCTCTAATCGGAGCGCCATCACCGGATCGAGCGGGCGGGGGCCGACCAGGCTCATGTGGCCCAGAACGACGTTCCACAGCTGGGGAAGCTCGTCGAGGCTGGTGGAGCGAAGGAAGCTACTCAAGCGCAGGTGCCTTCCCCGAAGGTCGGTTTGATGGTCCTTGCGGGTGTTGACCCGGTACAGATTGAACCGCTTGCCGCCGCGCCCCGCCCTCGAGACCCGTGCAAGCGGCGGCCAACCGAAGGCGATCCAGGCCATTGCGAGGAGCACGGCTACTACCGGCAGCGTGAGGATGGCGACAATCAACCCGACCAATCGGTCAAGGATCGGCTTGCCGATGCGGGCATAAATACCGGCTGGAGAGTTGTTCCCATCGGTCGCCATGGTGAATCACCGTACCGTGCGTACCGCGCCTTGACCAGTTCGTCTTCAGCCCGGTTCTCGACCTGCCGAAGGAACGTGCATGGCGATACTCATCCTCCTCATCATCTTGCTCGGTGCTCTCCTCAACGGCGGGACGGCCGTCATGGAACAGGAAGACGTCGCCCAGCACGCCCTCTACGGCGCAGCCGGCGGAGCGGCCGCGGTTGCGCTGCTGGCCGGGATCTTCTGGATCCTCGGCCTGTTCATCGAATTTGACCTGACCACCATCTCCTTGTAGCCGGTCCGGTATCCTCTCGGCCGATGGCCGATGAGACGAAACTCCCGCAAACCTGGGTCGAATCCGATCGAGTAATACCGACCCGGTTCGCCCGACCGCTGCGCCGCTTCGTCCAGTTGGAGGCGGCTTCGGGATTTGTGCTGCTGGCGGCGGCGGTGGCTGCCGTCTTGTGGGCCAATCTGCCGGTGTTCGGCGACAGCTACACGGAGTTCTGGGAAACCGAGTTCGATCTGTCCTTCGGGAGCTTCCTGCACCTCCAGGAGGATCTCAAACATCTGGTCAACGATGGCCTCATGACCATCTTCTTCTTTGTAGTCGGACTCGAAATCAAGCGCGAGCTCCGACTCGGTGATCTCCGGGATCCGAAGGCTGCCGCCCTGCCGGCGATCGCCGCACTGGGCGGCATGATCGTGCCGGCCCTCATTTTCGTCTCGTTCAACGCCGGCACCGAAGCCTCGAGCGGATGGGGAATCCCGATGGCAACCGATATCGCCTTTGCGGTTGGCCTGGTTGCCTTGCTCGGGTCGCGGGTGCCGAGCACGGCCAAGTTGTTCCTGCTGGCGCTCGCCATCGCCGACGACATCGGCGCCATTGCCGTCATCGCCGTCTTCTATACCGACGACCTCAGCATCCCCTGGCTCATTACGGGCCTGGTGCTACTGGCCGTGGTGTTTGGGGCCAAGCGCAATCATGTTCGCAATTTCGGGTTCTACTGGGTGGTCGGGATCGCCGTCTGGTTTGCCATATTCGAGTCGGGGGTGCATGCCACTCTGGCGGGCGTGGCCCTCGGTTTCCTGACCCCGGCCGGCGCCTACTACGGCGGGCGCGAGTACGACCGGAAGGCGCGCGAGACGCTTGATTTGTACTCGGCCGACGACTCGACGACGCCTGCCCGCGAGCATGTCGAACACGAAGCCCTGCAATTGGCGACGGTGGCCCGGGAGTCGGTGTCCCCGCTCACCCGACTCGAGGAGGCTCTTCACCCGTGGTCTTCATTCGTGGTCATCCCCATCTTTGCGCTCGCCAATGCCGGGGTGGTGTTCGCCGACATGAACGTTGGCGAGGCGCTCACCAGTTCGGTCGCCCTCGGTGTTTCCGTCGGGTTGGTGCTCGGCAAGATCGTGGGTATCACGTTCTTCACCTGGATTGCTATCCGCCTGGGTCTCGGGGTGTTCCCGCGTGGTACCGGTTGGGCCGACATTGTGGGGCTGTCGGCGCTGGCCGGCGTCGGGTTCACCGTATCGCTGTTCATCACCGAACTGGCCTTCGAGAACCCAATCCTCACCGATGAGGCCAAGATCGGCATCTTTGTCGGTTCCTTCGTCGCCGGTGTCGTCGGCTACAGCTTGCTTCGGTTCAAACCCCACCGCGGCCCGTGACCGGTTTGTC
>CAXMQV010000075.1:0-2010 GCA_964195905.1 uncultured Gammaproteobacteria bacterium | reverse complement strand
GCCGAGGACCACAACACCATCTCCTCGGCAACCCGGGACAGATCCAAGAAGGTCTGGGTACAGCACCAGGCGTATTCGGCCGCCTGGTCCCTGGCGGCAACGGCGTCGAGTGAGTTGTCGAACACTCCCCCTAGGCCGAGGTGAGCCGCAGACGCCGACGGGTCGAGCGGGAGTCGAGTCCCACCACCGGCACCTGCACCAAGTGGCGAGACCGCCAGCCGCTTGCGGGCGTCATCGAACCTCCCCAGATCGCGGCTCAATGCCCAAGCGTGGGCCAATAAGTGATGAGCAAAGGGCACGGCCTGGGCGTGCTGCATGTGGGTGTAGGAAGCAACGACCGCCTCCCCTGCCTCTTCGGCAGCAGTGAGCAAGCCGGTGATCAGCCCGGTGACGCCGTGCTGAACCCGATCTACCGATCCCAGCAGGTAGAGCCGCAAATCGAGCGCTATCTGATCATTGCGGGACCTACCGGTGTGGAGCTTCCCGGCGACCGCTCCCACCAATTCACCAAGGCGTCGCTCGACCGCGGTATGAACATCCTCGTCGGTGTCGAGAAACTCGAACTCACCGGCCGCCTCCTCGGCTGCGATTGTCTCGAGGCCGGCCACGAGCGCCTCCACCTCGGGGGCCGGAAGGATGTTTGCGGTGCCCAACGCGATCACGTGTGCGATCGATCCCGCCACGTCCACAGCCAGCAGGCGGCGATCCGTTCTTGAGGCGGTAAATGCCCACACCGCGGCGTCCGGGTCGTCGTCAAAGCGACCGCCCCACAGGGTCACTCGCCCTCCCCGAGTCGCCTCTCGGCGAGCATCCGTAGTCGGAGTGCCTGCAACCTGATAAACCCGGCGGCGTCGGCTTGGTCATAGACGTCATCGGCCTCGAAGGTCACGGTCGCCTGGTCGTACAGGGTATGGCCGTCGCTGCGGCGGCCAACCACCGTCGCCGATCCCTTGAAGAGTTTCATCCGGGCTTCACCATTGACCCGCACCTGGACATCGTCCATAAACGCCTGAAGTGCCTCCCGCTCTGGGGAGAACCAGAATCCGTTGTAGACCATCTCCGCATAGCGCGGCACCAACTCGTCCCGCAGGTGCTGAACCTCGCGGTCAAGGGTGATCGACTCGACCGCCCGATGTGCGTGATGGAGCAGGGTTCCCCCCGGGGTCTCGTACACGCCACGACTCTTCATACCGATAAACCGGTTCTCGACGATATCGACGCGACCAACCCCATGAGCTCCGGCGATCTTGTTGGCTGAGGTGAGCAGAGCGACCGGGTCCAACCGCTCGCCGTCGATGGCCACCGGTGTCCCCTGCTCGAAGGTAATCGTCACGATCTGGGCCTCGTCGGGAGCATCCTCGGGGTCGGTCGTCATCTTGAACATCCCCGCCGGTGGGGCCGTCCACGGGTCTTCCAATACCCCGCCCTCATAAGAGATGTGCATCAGATTGGCATCCGTCGAGTACGGCGCCTCCGGAGTGACCGGCACATCGATTCCATGCTCCTTGGCATATGCCACCAGATCGGCACGCCCTCTCAACTTCCACTCCCGCCACGGCGCGATCACTTTGATATCCGGCTTTAGGGCAAACGCCGACAATTCGAATCGAACCTGGTCATTGCCTTTGCCGGTCGCCCCATGAGCGATGGCATCGGCGCCGAACTTCTCCGCGGCTCTGACCAACCCTTTCGAGATGACCGGGCGTGCCAATGACGTTCCCAATAGGTAGTAGCCCTCGTATATGGCGTTGGCCCGCAGCGCCGGAAACACATATTCGGTGACAAATTCGTGGGTCAGGTTCTCCGCGATCGCCTCTACGGCCCCGGTCTCAAGGGCCTTGACACGTGCTTCTTCCACCTCTTCGCCCTGACCCACATCCGCGGTGTAGGCGATCACTTCCGCGTCGTAGGTGTCCTTGATCCACTTGAGGATGATCGACGTGTCGAGACCTCCGGAATACGCAAGTACCACCCGCATCAGGTAACCCTCCCCAGGAGCAAGTTCGCCAC
>CAXMQV010000074.1:0-5399 GCA_964195905.1 uncultured Gammaproteobacteria bacterium | reverse complement strand
CGGAGCTCCGCCTTCGTGGCCCTCATGTTTGTCAGCGTCACGGTGTTCTTCATGCGGGCGGGCGCCCGCCTGACACTTCTGCCCCTGTACGCCGGCGAGGAATTGGGTCTCAGTGAGGCCCGAATCGGATTGGTGCTGGCGGTCGGCGCCATCATGACCCTCGCCGTCGTCAACCTCGGGGGCTGGTTGATCGACCGGGTGGGACGAGTGCCGGTTCTCATCGTCGGACTGCTGGCAACGGCTGTCACGATCGCCGCCCACGGTGCCGTCACGACGCTGCCCGGATTGCTGGCAGTCTCGGCGGGGTTCGGACTGGCCGCCGGAATCATGGGCACCGCCCCACCAACCCTGGCGGGTGATCTCTCCACCCCGGGAGCGGAGGGCGCTGCGGTGGGCCTCTACCGGCTGGCCGGCGATTTCGGCCTGGTGCTCGGGCCGCTCGTTCTGGGATCGTTGGCCGACGATGGAGCATTTGTCGGCGGCTTCCAACTGTCGGCCGGATTGTTGGTGGTGGCCGCCGCGGTCGCTCTTGTCATCCGACGCTCGCCACCCACGCACGAGCCTGTTCCCGCCGACGCGGCCGAGCTCCTTTAGGCGCCACGACTTCTATCCTCCGGGGACCAAGAGAAGGGCCACACAATGGAATACCGGCGACTCGGCAACTCGGGACTCAAGCTCAGCGTGCTCTCGTTCGGTTCGTGGGTCACGTTCCATAGCCAATTCGGCGACGATCTGGGCCGCCAGACCATGCAGACCGCCTTCGAGGCCGGCGTCAACTTCTTCGATAACGCCGAGGTATATGCAGGCGGCGAATCCGAGCGGCTCATGGGCCGGGTCGTGAAGGATCTCGGCTGGGATCGCTCGGACTACGTGATCTCCACCAAGCTCTTCTGGGGTCTTCGACGCGGTCCCAACATGCGCAACACTCTCAACCGCAAATACCTCATGCAGGCCATCGACGGATCGCTCGAACGACTCGGTCTCGACTTCGTCGACCTCCTCTTCGCCCACCGGGCCGACCCCGACACGCCGATCGAGGAGACGGTGTTCGCCATGCACGACATCGTGGCCTCCGGCAAGGCCCTCTACTGGGGAACGTCCGAGTGGCCGGCCGCCGATATCCGGGCTGCCTGGGAGATTGCCGATAAACACCATCTCCACAAGCCTCAGATGGAGCAACCCGAGTACAACCTCTTCAACCGCCGCCCGGTAGAAGAGGAGTACGCCCGCCTGTACAGCGAGATCGGGCTGGGCACTACCACCTGGAGCCCGCTCGCCTCAGGAATGCTCACCGGCAAGTACCTGGACGGCATCCCGGAGGGAAGCCGTGGCGACCTGCCCGGCTACGAGTGGCTGAAGGATTCGCTCACCGACGAGGCCCGGCTCGAGAAGGTGCGCAGCCTCAAGACCATCGCCGATGAGCTCGAGTGCACGCTCGCCCAGCTCTCCATCGCCTGGTGTGCCGCCAACCCGAACGTGACGACGGTGATCACCGGTGCCAGCCGGGTCGAACAGGTCACGGAGAACCTGAAGGCGCTCGACGTCATCGACCGTCTCGACTCCGACGTGATGGCTCGCATCGATGAGGTCATGAGCTGAGTCCGGCCGCCCGAGCGCGGGCGTGATGAATTCGATAGCGTTCGGGACCACCACCTTCGCGGAAAGGACCAGCGTTGGAACCAGCCGAAATCCTCGGACGCCTCGCATTGGCGGCTTTCTGTAGCGGGCTGATCGGGTACGAACGAGAGACTGCCCAGAAGGCTGCCGGCCTGCGCACGCACACCCTGGTCGGCGTGGGTGCCGCCATCTTCACCGTAGCTTCCATCATCGGATTCGAAGGATCGGATCAGTCACGCGTGGCCGCCCAGATCGTGACGGGTGTCGGCTTCCTTGGCGCCGGGGCCATCTTCCGGGAGGGAGCGGTCGTCAGCGGTCTCACCACCGCCGCCGGCCTGTGGGTAGTCGCCGCCATCGGTTTGGCGGCCGGATCAGGCAGCTATTGGCTGGCCGGCATCGGCACCGTCGTGACCCTGGCCACCCTGTACGGGCTGCAGGTGGCCGATGCCGCCATCGCCCGCAACAAGACCAAGGTCCCCCGGCGGCTCGAGGTCCATGTCACCGACGTCAACAAGATGGAGGCCTTGCTCAAGTTCATCCACCGCATCGACCCGGCCTCGTCCCAACTCGACTTCAAACTCACGGGCGAGGGGACCGGTCTCATGGTGCTGGCCTGCAGCGCCGAGAACGTCACGATGGTTCGCGAGTTGCTGGCATCACATCGCGCGGTCGGTCAGGTCGAAGAACTGTCGGCGCTCTACTGGCCCCAGGGCACAGGCAATCGACCCGATTCAGACGAGTGAACGAACCAGTTGCCTCTAGACCGGCGTCGAGGTGATCGCCGTCCCGTAACAGAAGATCTCGGTGCTGACGATCTTGGGACCGACGTTTGACCACTCGAACCGCACATTCACGACGAGATCGGCGCCGAGGGCCCGAGCCTCTTCGATCATTCGGAGCTTGGCCTCGCGGCGAGCCCGGCTCAACAAGATCTGGTAGGTCTTGACCTCGCCGCCAACGATGTTGCGAAGCATCGCCATGAACGATTTGAAGTAGTCGGTGGCAATGACAACCTCGCCCATGACAAGGCTTCCGCCGCCTGCGGCAAACCCGGGCGGAATCCGCTTCACGTCAACGACGGTCACCCCCGCCGCGGCGGCTTCGCGCCGGTCCAAATCGGCGAGGTGTTTGCGCTCGCGGGCATCTCCCACGAAGTAGCCGAGCAGGATGAATCCGGCCGTGATGGCGAGCGAGAGGATGAGACTCCCCATCAGGCGACCGTGACCGCCGTGCCGTACGCGTAGAGCTCGGCCGCTCCCCCGGCTACTGACGAAGTGGTGAACCGAACGTTGACGACGGCGTTGGCGCCCATTCCCTCGGCCTCGGCGATCATGCGCTCGAGCGCTTGCTTGCGAGCGTCGGTGAGCAGCTCGGTGTAGGCCCGAAGCTCGCCACCCACCAGATTCTTGAGGGCGGCACCGATGTCGCGCCCAACATGCTTGGCCCGAATGGTGTTGCCCTGGACAAGGCCGTGGAAGGCCGTGATGTCCATCCCCGGCACAGTTTCGGTGTTGACGATGATCAAGGTTGATCCTCCAGTTGTGTTGATGACAATCCTACGAAGACCGGGGCGCCTTCTAGCTCGCGGAGCTCTGCGGCCTCTGCCCACTTCTCCCTGGCTTCCAGAGTGGCGGCCACAACCAAACGTCCCCGCCCGCCAGCCGGAAATCCGGTGGCGGGAGAACGCCTCGCCATTTCCATTGGGACACGGTGCGGGATTGGACTCCGAGTCGTTTGGCGATTTCCTGTCGGCCAACAATGTCGAACCTGACATCGGAGGTTGCTCGATGAGTCATGGTCTGATCGTAGATCGTGTTCGCTTCACACCGGTACCGACAAGAGATAGTCGAAGAGGTTTGAGATACGATCCGGATTGTCGGACCCCTTTGGAGTCGAACCCAACCCGACGAACACCGGCCTCACCCCCTTCGCCTTACGTGTTGGTTTGTGGAGATGGTGAAGCCATTCAGCCTCCAGGCTGAACGTGTTTGCCCTAACCGTGGTTGGTGACGATTCGGAGGGGGTTTGACGCGTGGCCGCACGTCACGATGCCCTCTCTATATGTGCCGATATGGGCGGGTTAGGACCGTCACCGGGATGGGGTTGGCGAACCCCTTAGCTTCAATCGACCGGACCTCACCTGGTGCCAGTTGAGCTGCGGAGATGGTCGCCTGGGAGACTAGAACCTCACCAGATCCCGCCGCCTGGGCAAGTCGGGAAGCGAGGTTGACCTCATCGCCCAGCGCGGTGAAATCCTTGTAGTTGCCTTCGTCCCCGACGACTCCAACATAGGCCGTGCCCGTATTGACCCCAGCACCAATCGTGATGAACGGTCCCGAAGCTGTCCCATATCCGACTCGCTCCATGATGGCAAGAGCGCCTTCGACCGCCTTCGAAGCGTGGTCACCTCCGGCAAATGCAGGCAAGAAGAGTGCCATCACCTCATCACCAACCAGCTTGTCGATGATGGCGTCAGCGTCGGTCAACGCATTCGTAGCCGCTGCGTAGAACCGGTTCATGGTCCGGGCATACTCGGATGGAGACATGCCGTCGGACATTTCGGTTGAGTTGCGCACGTCGACGAACACCATGGATATTTCGAGTTCGACACCACCGGGGTGACCTTTGGAGAAGGTCTCACACGCATGGCAGATCCTTGGATGCCAGTTGCTCGGACCCCTCCCTCGCATCTTCGAAACGACCCCGCCTACGCCTGTATAGGGAGCGTTGCACATCTTGCAGCGTTCCCGAGCCGGAACATGCGCCCAGAATTCTCGGCCGCTCCTCATGTGGGGATGATCGCCGGTCAGCATCAGGCGCCAAGCCTCAGTGTTCTCTCCAGAAGACGCCTCGTGGCCACCTTGATTCACAGGCAGTCAACTTAGCGACCAGCGCTCATCTGTGCCGTTGTGTAGGGGTGAAGAAGTCTCCCATTACTTCAACAAAGGTTGCCGGGTCGTCGTACTACGGGTTGCTCTATCCACAACCGAGGCGACAAAGGCCTCCGCTCGTCGAGGCTCAGCACCAATTCCGAAAGAGACGAGATGACCCTGACTCCAGAGATGCTGCTTCTGGTCGAAGAACACGACAACTGATCGATGAAGTCAGGACTCGGTCATGGAAAAGAAGATAGTGCTGGTCATCGAGGACGCTGAGGCGACAAGTCGGCTACTCGAAGTGACCCTCACCTCGGACGGTTTTGATGTCATCGTGTGTGCGGACGGCATTACCGGGCTGGAAGCGGCCCTAACCAGGAGTCCTGACGTATTGCTCTTAGATATCGGGCTGCCAGGGATAGATGGATGGGAAGTGCTGAGGCAGCTACGGGCTGATCCGGTTGGGCGACACCTCCCCGTCCTGGTGATCACCGCCTACGACCTCGCTGAGTCGAGGACCAAATCCGCCGCCGCCCAAGTCGATGGTGTCTTCGGGAAACCATTCCAAATATCTCATCTTCGGGCAAAGGTCGCCACCCTGGCCACTCAAGACAGATCTGGCCGCGTGGCACTCGCCATCTAACCCACGGTTCTCGTTCAGACCGACCCCGCGTCGATCCCCCGCCGCTTACAACAACCCGCAGATAGGACGACCTGCCACGACGAAGCCAAGGGCTGTACCGGACGCATAACCACGCCAACCTCTGGAGTTCCCCCCTCTGGCCGGACACGTTGTTCATGCGGCCATGGTGTTGGTGGTGTGACGGTAGCGGGCCTCCCATTCGGTCGGTGATAGGTATCCGAGGACAGAGCTGAGTCGCCGGCGGTTGTACCAGGCTTCGATCC
>CAXMQV010000073.1:0-3147 GCA_964195905.1 uncultured Gammaproteobacteria bacterium | reverse complement strand
GATGGCGATGGAAGCCGACCTCAACTTCATCAAGCTCGACGGAAGCGTCGGCATCATCGGCAACGGCGCCGGTCTGGTCATGAGCACCCTCGACGTCGTCGACCTGGTCGGCGGACGGGCCGCCAACTTCCTCGATGTGGGTGGCGGTGCCGGTGCCGACACCATCACGAACGCACTCGAAGTGCTCACCGGGGACGACAGCGTCAAATCGGTGCTCATCAACATCTTCGGTGGGATCACTCGCTGTGACCTGGTGGCGCAGGGGATCGTCGAAGCGCTTGGACGGCTCGACCTGCCGTGGCCGATCGTGGTGCGACTCGACGGTACCAACGCCGAGGAAGGCCGGGCCATCCTGGCCGCCTCGCCGAACGAGAAACTCCTGACGGCAGCCACCATGCGAGAAGCAGCCGAACGAGCCGTCGAACTGGCGGAGAGCAACTAATGGCAATCCTCATCGACGAAAACACGCGGCTGGTTGTGCAGGGCCTCACCGGCAAGGAAGGCCAGTTTCACGGGTTCCGCAATCGCGATTACGGCACCAACCTCGTCGCCGGGGTCACACCCGGCAAGGGTGGCACCGACCTCGACGGGGTTCCCATCTTCAACACCGTGTCCGAGGCGGTCGAGGCCACCGGCGCCGACACCGCCATGACGTTCGTGCCACCCCCGTTCGCGGCCGACGCCATCATGGAAGCAGCCGGCGCCGGCATTGCCCTGGTGGTGGCCATCACCGAGGGCATCCCGGCCCATGACGAAGCCCGCGTCTACAACTACGTCAAGCACACCTCGACCACCCGGGTGCTGGGACCCAATTGTCCCGGTCTTCTTTCGCCCGGCAAAGCCAACGTCGGGATCATGCCGCCCGAGATCGCCATGCCCGGCCGGATCGGTGTCGTGTCCCGTTCGGGAACCCTCACCTACCAGGCCGTGCACGAATTGACGATGCTCGGGATCGGCCAATCAAGCTGCATCGGCATCGGCGGCGATCCGGTGCCGGGCACCTCGTTCGTCGATGTGCTCGACCTGTTCCAGGCGGACGACGAGACCGACGCCATCGTCATGATCGGTGAAATCGGCGGCACTGCCGAAGAAGAGGCCGCCGATTTCATCAAGGCAAACGTCACCAAGCCGGTTGTGTCATACATTGCCGGTGTGACGGCACCTCCCGGCAAGAAGATGGGCCACGCCGGTGCCATCATCTCCGGAGGCAAGGGCACCGCCGCCGCCAAGATGGAGGCCCTCGCCGCAGTCGGCGTCACCGTCCTCGATGACCCCACCGAGATCGGGAACGCGGTTAGGGGAATCCTCCCCAGTTGACAGTCCGCCCACCGCCCACCGCCCCCCGCCCACCGCCCACCGCCCACCGTCGCGGGCCGCGGGAAGCGGGTTTCGGGCCGGTGACCGGTGACGGGTGACAGGTGACCGAGGGCCGCAAGGCCCTCGTTAGGCTTGGCGCATGACCAAATTGCTCACAGGAAAAGAACCTGCTCAAGCCATCAAAGACGACGTTGCCGCCCGTATCGCGGCCCTCGGCAAGAGAGTCGGACTCGCCACCGTCCTCGTTGGAGAGGACCCCGCCAGCGAGGTCTACGTGCGCATGAAGCACAAGGCCGCCGCCAAAGTCGGCATGTATACCTACGACCACAAACTGCCGGGTGACACCCCGCAAGAAGAGGTAGAGGACCTGGTCCGGAGCCTCAATGCCGACCCGGCAGTGGACGGCATTCTCGTGCAGCTGCCGCTGCCCGATGGGTTGAACCCGGATACCGTCATCGACTGTATTGATCCCGGCAAGGACGCCGATGGACTTCACCCCCACAGCCTCGGTCTCGTCGTTCTCGAGCGTTCGGGCGGAGCCGTCCCGGCCACGCCGCAGGGCATCATGAAGATGCTCAACTTCTACGACATCGAGACCGAGGGCAAGCTGGCAGTCGTCATCGGCCGGTCCCGTTTGGTGGGTCGTCCCATGGGATTGCTGCTCAACCACAAGGCGGCCAACTCGACCGTGGTGTTCGCCCACTCCCGCACCAAGGATCTCCCGTCCATCACCGCCATGGCCGACATCCTGATCGTGGCGGCCGGGCGCCCCGGCCTGGTCGAGGCGGCCGGCGTCAAGCCGGGAGCGGTTGTCATTGATGTCGGTATCAACCGGGTCGACGACAAGCTCGTCGGCGACGTCGACTTCGACTCCATATCCGAGGTGGCCTCGGCCATCACTCCCGTTCCCGGGGGAGTCGGCCCGATGACCATTGCCAGCCTCCTGCTCAATACCGTCGCCCTGGCGGAAGCGCGGGCCGAGGCCGGCTGACCCCAACGGTTTTCCACAACACAACTACGAGGAGCACGCATGGCAACTGCTATCACGATGGGCCCGGACGGCCTGCAAGTACCGGACGATCCGATTCTTCCGTTCATTGAAGGCGACGGCATTGGCCCCGACATCTGGGCCGCCTCGGTCCGCGTGTTCGACGCTGCGGTCGAAAAGGCCTACGGAGGTTCTCGCAAGGTTGAGTGGCTGCCGGTCCTGGCCGGCGAGTCCGCCTTCGAAGAGACCGGCGAGTGGCTGCCGGAGGCGACGGTGGAAACGTTCCGCAAGTATCTGGTCGGAATCAAGGGACCACTCACGACCCCGGTCGGCGGGGGGATTCGCAGCCTCAACGTGGCCCTGCGCCAGATCCTCGATCTCTACGCCTGCGTTCGCCCGGTCCGCTGGTTCACCGGCGTGCCATCACCGGTGAAGCACCCTGAGCTCATCGATATGGTCATCTACCGGGAGAACACCGAGGACGTGTATGCCGGCATGGAGCTCGAATCCGGCACGCCAGAAGCGAAGGCACTCATTGATTTCGTTCACAGCGAATTCGGCTGGACGCCGCGTCCCGATGCCGGGCTCGGCCTCAAGCCGATATCGGCTACCGGGTCCAAGCGTCTCATCCGGGCCGCCCTCAACTATGCACTCGACAACAACCGCAAGTCGGTCACGTTCGTGCATAAGGGCAACATCATGAAATACACCGAGGGTGCCTTCCGTGAATGGGGCTATGAGGTCGTCCGCGATGAGTTCTCTGATCGAGCCGTCGGATGGGACGACTGCGGCGGCGACCCGGGCGACAAGATGCTGGTGAAGGACGTCATTGCAGACGCCTT
>CAXMQV010000072.1:0-1662 GCA_964195905.1 uncultured Gammaproteobacteria bacterium | reverse complement strand
CCACTACCCGGGCATCGAGATGTCCCACGAGGTAACAGACGTTTTTCGGGACCGCGCCGAGTACGCCGAGCGCTTCCGATCCCGCCTGGCAACAGCCACTGCCAATGGCCTCGACGACCTGCAGGCCGTCGAGGCGGAACTTGGTGACCTGGCCACCACCGAACGCGGCATCCTCATGGATCTGTACCTGTCATACCGGGACGTCGAGGGGTGGGCCGACATGATCCGGCTCTACGACGCGCTCCCGGCCGACTTGCGAGCATCGGTGGTGGCCCGCCAGCAGCTGGCGCTGGCCCACAATCGGCGCAAGCAGCCGGGCGAGGAGGATATCGCCGTTCAGATCCTCGAAGGGCTCCTTGCGACATCGGGAGAGAGCGCCGAGACCTATGGAATCCTGGGTCGCATCTACAAGGACCGCTACCGGGCCGCCCGGGACGCCGGCGACGACCTCATGGCCTCCGGGTACCTCGATCAGGCAATCGACGCCTACACCCGGGGCTTCGAGATCGAGCCGGCCGACTTCTACCCCGGGGTCAACGCCATCAATCTGCTCTTGCAGAAGGGCACCGAAGACGCCCAGGCCGAAGCCGACCGCCTGGTCCCACTGGTCACCTTCGCCGCCGTGCGCCGGGGCGGCGCCGATTCGAATGACTATTGGACGGTGGCGACGGTGCTCGAGCTGGCCATCATCGGCCGCGACGATGGTCTGGCGGCACGGACCCTCCCCCGGCTGGTGACCGTCAAGTCCGAGCCCTGGATGCTGCAGACCACCGCTGACAACCTGGAGCTCGTACTCGCTCTCCGCGCTGGACGGGAACCGACCGCGACTCTCGAACAGGCGGTGGCCGAGCTGCGCAAACGCTCCGGTCACGCCGATCCCACTGCTTGAGCCGCTGTGAATCCTGATTGGTAGCGTTGGTTGACGCCACTACGGGGATCCATGTCGAAGGTATTCATCAGCTATCGCCGCGACGACACGTCCGGGTATGCGGGCCGCATCAACAGTCGCGTCGAGCGAGCCGTCGGCAAGGACAACGTGTTCCAGGACGTCGCCGACATAGCCCCCGGCAAGCAATGGGATGTGGCCATCGCCGAAGCGATGGCGCAATGCGATATCCAGCTCGTCCTGGTCGGCCCCCGCTTCCTGGACGAGACCAACGGGCCCCGGCTCCATCAGGAAGATGATCTGCTCCGTCAGGAGATCGTGGCGGGCCTGCGGTCGGCGTCCACCAGGGTGGTTCCGGTGCGAGTGGGAGGTGCTGCCCTCCCCACCGCTGAAGAGCTGCCGGCCGACCTCGCCCGCTTCCCTACTCGCCAGGATTTCGAGCTACGGGACCGCTCCTTCGACAACGATCTCCGGGACCTGCTGCAACGACTCGGGCTCCGCCGGCTCTCGCCGATGCTCATCGGCGGCGGCGTGTTGGCCGCCATCGCTCTCATTGTGCTCGGGATCATCCTCTTCGGGGGCGGCGGCGATGGCGATAACGCCTCCGCCACCACGACCCGCCCGGCGACGACCACCACCGGTCCGACAACGACGGCCACCACGACTCCACCGACCACCACCGGAGCGCCTGCCGCGCCGTTCCCTCTCGGAAACTTCGTGGGCATCGATGCCGACGCCGCCCAGGCGAGCCTCGAATCACTGGAGCTGCGGGTCCG
>CAXMQV010000071.1:0-1511 GCA_964195905.1 uncultured Gammaproteobacteria bacterium | reverse complement strand
AGCGTCAGCATGTGCCTGGTCTCCTGTCCGGGTGTTGGAGCAGTATACGGCAGGAGCCGAAACAACTGTATAGATAGTTGTCCGGTGTCCGATACGCTCATCAATCCAATGACCAGCGCCCAGGACATCGAACAAGCCCTGCGCGGCGTTGTCGACCCCGAGCTAGGGGGCGACGTCGTCGAGCTCGGCATGATCAAGGGAATCGACCTCACCGATGCGGTCGCCACCATCAAAGTGGCCCTGACCATCGCCGGTTGTCCGATGCGCAATCAGATCGACGGTGATGTGAAACGAAAGGTCGGCGCCCTGGAAGGCGTCGACTCTGTCGTCGTTGAAATGGGTGAGATGACCCAGGAGGAACGCTCCGAGGTCATGTCGAAGGCCCGATTCAGGGCCCGCCAGGAGGCCGAGCCGACCATGGTCGACCCGGTTACCCGGGTCATCGCTATCAGCAGCGGCAAGGGTGGGGTCGGCAAGTCGTCGGTGAGCGTCAACCTGGCCCTGGCGCTGGCGGATCAGGGGTTCACCGTTGGCCTTCTCGATGCCGACATCTGGGGCTTTTCGATTCCCCGGATGCTCGGAGTTGGCGCCGACCGGCTCGAAGCCAACGACGACGGCAAGATCATCCCGCTCATGGCCCAGGGGCTGAAGCTCGTCTCAACCGGCCTTCTCGTGGACGACGAGGACAAGGCTCTCATGTGGCGCGGCCTCATGCTCTCTAAGGCACTCGAACAGTTTCTCACCGATGTCGCCTGGGGCCAGGTCGACTATCTCGTCGTCGACATGCCACCCGGGACCGGTGACATCCAGATGGCTCTCTCCCGCCTCCTCCCCCAGGCCGAGATGGTGGTCGTCACGACGCCACAGAAGACGGCCCAGAAGGTGGCGTCCCGGGTTGCCGATATGGCACGGCGAAGCTTCATGCCGGTCATCGGCGTCATCGAGAACATGGCCGGGTTCACCGCGCCATCGGGCGAGCACTTCAAGTTGTTCGGGGAGGGCGGAGGCCAGGAGTTGGCGGATGACTTGGGAGTGCCGCTCATCACGTCGATACCGCTCGATCCCTTCGTAGTGGAGGGCGGAGACGATGGCTCACCGGTGGTCCGCACCCATCCGGGTTCTCCTGCGGCGGCTGCAGTGATCGAAGGCGCCAGGCGGATCGTGGAACTGGTCCCGCCGGCCGAGAACGAGACCTGCACAGCCCGTGTTGACCGCCTCATCGAGGGACTCAAGGGCAAGGACAGAACTCACCGCCCTCCCCAATAGATGATGAGGCTCGCCGATCGGTCTGTCGAGCCAGGCGCCTCCCGGTCCGATCGGCTTCACTAGGGTCAGAGGTATCAAATCGGGCAAAGCCCGGGATGTGATTGTTCTCCACCACTAATCGGCGGGGAAGGAAACAAGGAAGTGCTATGAAATTTCGGCTCTTAGCCCTACTGGCCGTGATCGCGCTGATCGCGGCGGCCTGTGGGAGTGACGATTCTGGAGACACGGACACCACTGCCGGAGGC
>CAXMQV010000070.1:0-29320 GCA_964195905.1 uncultured Gammaproteobacteria bacterium | reverse complement strand
GCCAACGAGCGCCGGGCGAATGAGTGGCAGTGTGACCCTCCGCAAGGTCGTCAGGTCGCCGGCGCCGGAGGCACGGGCGCTCCGCTCGAGGTCGGCAATGTTCGAGCCGCGCAGGGCGGCGGCCACCACCAGGTAGGCCAGTGGAGCAACGTTCACAGCGATGACGACGGCGACCCCGATCCGACCCTCCAGCCACGGAGCGGATAGACCGGTGAGGTCATCGAGCAAGCCGAACGGTGCGTAGGTTGCCTGCCAGCTCACTGCCGAGACAAACGGGGGGACAATGAGCGTTCCGACCATCGCCACTCGCAAAGCGGCGGCGCCTGGCACGAGATAACGCTCGGTCAGGAGCGCAACCCCGGTCCCCACCAGGACTGCAACGGTTGCCGCCGCCGCCGAAGTCCAGAGGCTGTTGAAAGCCGCGGTCCGGACCGCTCCGGTGCCGAGCGCCCCGCTCACGCCGCCATCCTCGAGCGCCGTCAGCAGAAGGCGCCACAGCGGATAGCCGGCCAGCGCACCGAGCACGCCGAGGGCGGCTGCCTGCAACCACCGGCGTCGATGGGTTCCCTGAACCGCGATAGCGGCCGTCACGTCAGCCATTGAAGTAGGCGCCGTATCTGGCTACGAGGTCGTCCTGCTGTTCGAAGATGGCCGCCCAGTCGGGGAACACGACCGCGACCCCCTCGGGCAGGGTCGGGCCGGGTACCCCTGCCAGCACCGGAGACCATCCGGTGGCTCCGATGGCGGCCTGGCCGCCGACAGAGAGCACATACTCGACAAACGTCCGGGCCTCGTCGGCGGGGTCGGCCTGAGCGAACACGGCGATCGGGCTGGTCACTGCAATAGCGGCCGGGCGGGGCCATATCACCTCGACCGGGGAGCCCTTGGCGGCCGCCGACCTGGCCGAAAACTCGAGGGTGAGCCCGGCGTCGTATCGGCCCTCGGCAACTCCGGTAACCACATCTCCCGGCGCCGACACCTGGACGGCTCCGGCCGCCGCCAGGTCACCGAAGAACTCGAGCCCGAAGCCGGACTCGAGCCCGAAATAGCCGAGCGCGGCGAACGCCGAGCCGGCAAACAGTGGATCGGGAATGGCGACTGCGAGAGACGGGTCGACGAGATCCCGCCAGTCGGCGATCCCGGCGGGATTGCCGGCCCGGGCCACTATCACGAGGTGCAGGATCCTGGTCCCCCAGAAAGTCGGTGTCTGCACCTCGGCCGGGAGGGCAGCGGCGGCAGATGGCTGCCACTCGGCCAGCAGGCCGTCCGAGCCGTACTGATACATGGAGAGGGGGTCGCTCAGCCAGATCACGTCGGCCGCGGTGGTCCCGTTGCGACGCTCGGCTTCGATCCTGGCAGCGACCTCGCCGGTCGGCGCCCGGAACACCTCGACATCCACCGCCGGGTTGTCGGCTTCGAAGCCCGTCACGACGGCATCGACGGTTGCCTGGGTGACCGAGGTGTAGATGGTGAGAACCTCTCCGTTGCCACCCGAACAGGCGGCTGCGCCGATTGCGAGGACACCAAAGGCGGCCCACACCCGGGCTCTCAGGAACATCGCCGAAGCCTAGGGACCGACCGATTTCTCATACGAGGTGTACAGCCTGACCACCTCGAACCCGACACTCTCATAGAGGCGCAACGCTCCCCGCGGGTTACCGGTCATTACGCCGAGTGCCGCCTCCTCCATGCCCCGGTCGCGCGCCGCCGCCAGGCTCTGGCATAACAACGCACGGGCAACTCCTCGCCGACGCCATGGCCTTCGCACCGAAATGTATTCGGTGTACCCGCGCTTTCGGCCGTATTCGGTGTTTTCGGCCTTGTCGATGAAGCTGCGCACCTGGCCGGCGATCTCATCGCCATCCCAGGCCACCCGCCACAGGGTCGGGTCCCGATGTGGCCTCGCCAACCACTGCTCGAACGTCTCGAAGTTCTCCTCGGAGCCGGGATGGTCCCGGAATGCTTCCTGATCGGCATCCCACACCTGGCGCATCTGGTCCGAACCGGGCGTTCTCACCTCCAGACCGACCGGAAGCCGGGCATCGGGGATCTCGTCCAGATGCGAGCGCACCATGTCGGCGTCGTACATGTAGGGCGCGTAGCCCTCAGCGGCGTACAGGGCGGCCGCGCCCGGTTCGCCATCTGACGCGAACACCTTGATCAGCTTGGGAAGGTCGGCCGGGTGCCCGGCCGCGATCTCCCCAATCCTGCGCTCATTCCATCGCAGCATGGCGGTCCCGATGCCACGCCGCCGGAAGGCGGGCTTGAGCATGCCGAAGGCGAGATACCGCCGCACCCCTTCGACCTCGGTCCACCACATGACCCGGCTGTAGCCGACCACCTCGCCATCGACTTCGGCGACGAGCATGTCGGTCAAGGGCTCTGAGTTGGTCAGATTGGCGTAGTTGCGGGCCATGTCTTCGACGTTGTCGGACCGCTCGATCCCATCCGCCACCTTGGCGGCGTCGATGACCGCCACCATGGAGGGATAGTCCATCGGCCCGGCAAAACCCCGAAAGGCCAGACCGGGGACTGACGGAACGTCGGGGACCTTGATGGAGGTCAGCTCTTGCTGGCGGTGAAGATCTCCCCGATTTCCCTGGTGAGGTCCCACAATTCCTGGGCGAGCCCGGCGTCGATGTTCTGCATGTTCTGGGTGCAGAGATGCCCGGCGCGGTGGAACTTCTCGTGAAGGTCGGGCCAGCGCTCGAGGTGCTCGGGCTTGAAGTACTGGGTCCACAGGACATCGAGTAGCTCGTACTTGCACTTCTCGGCGTGCTTTTCTTTGTTGGCCACCCGGCGCTCGAGATCATGGTGGAACTTGATCTTCTCGGCGCTTGATGCGTCCGGCGAAGGTACTTCCATGGCCAGAAGCTGGTCGACCATCTTGGCGACGGTCTCGGCAGCAACGATGGCAAACGTCGGGTCATAGATGCCACACGGGACATGACAGTGGGCGTGGGCGAGACGACTCGGTTTGAAGAGTCCCATTGATTCCTCCTGGTTTTCGTGAGCGGACCTCACGATACACTCGGGGTGGAGGCAACCATCATGCGCAAATCACGAGCCCTTGGAGCCGCCCTGATCGGAGCGGTGTTGGTCGGCTTCGGCATGT
Organism: uncultured Gammaproteobacteria bacterium; assembly: GCA_964195905.1. GTDB lineage: Bacteria > Actinomycetota > Acidimicrobiia > Spongiisociales > SHLN01 > SHLN01. Next base: position 26,205 of record CAXMQV010000070.1, on the reverse strand, counting down.
GGCGGGGTCGCTTGCGCCGCTTCGAAGTCACGGAGAACTCGATGTCTCCCGCGCTGGCCGACGGCGACTACGTGGTCGCCACCCGACTGGTGTCGAGCCCGCTGCGAGGGGACGTGGTGGTGTTTCCCCATCCGCACTCCCCCGGGTTCCTGATGATCAAACGGGTGATCGGGCTGCCGGGTGAACGAGTGCAGATCGAGCACGGGCAAATCGCCGCCAACGGGCACGTCCTGCCCGAGCCCTGGGCAAACGGGGCAGTCCTGGGATCCCATGAATGGGAACTGGACGGCAAGCACCTCGTGGTCCTGTCCGACAACCGGACGGTCTCAACCGAGGACAGCCGCGAGCTCGGGCCGCTGCCGGTCGGTGATCTCTGGCGAGTGGGGTTTCGCTATTGGCCTCCGAGCCGGGCCGGGCGGATCTCTTAGAACCGGTTGCGGATGACGAGCTCTTCGAGCGGCTTGCGCCCGCCCATGGACCGCGAGGAGCGCAACTCGGCCTCGGCCTCCTCATCCGGGTATCCGAAGCAGAGCGCATAGCGCGCCTGATGATCGGGGGGCAGGCCGAGAACCCGGGCAGAGCAGGCATCGTCGTGCAGGGTGACCGGGCACGAACCGACCCCGCGGGCTGCCCCCGCCAGCATCATGTTCTGCGACACCCGGCCAATATCGAACTCGTACCCGCCGGGCAACCGGACCGGGATGACAACGAACCGGGCATCTCGGAGCGGCTGGGAGAACTGACCACACTCGGCGAGCCGGGCTTGCTGGTCTGGATCGTCGAGCACCAGGAACGCCCAATCCTGCCGGTTCTTGGCACTCCCCGTCCACCGCCCCCCTTCCAGAATGGCCGCGGCGTCCTCTTCTGACACCGGCTCGGGAAGGTACTTGCGAACAACGCGGAGTCCGAGAACAGCCTGGTATGGATCTGTGGGGTTTTTGCTACTCATGTCGTGAGGCTACGGCAGCAAGCAGTTGACCGTTGACCGTTGACCGTGGGCGGTGGGCGGTGGGCGGTGGGCGGTGGGCGGTGGGCGGCCGACGGTAGGCGGTTGACGGTGGGCGGTAATCTCGCGACATGATCGATCCGTTCCTCTCCGCCGTCGAACAGATGGAGCTCGTCCGGATTCGGGCCGTGACGGTGCGCGAGCTCGTCACCGCCTATCTCGACAGGAGCCAGGCATCACAGGACCGCCTGAACGCATTCACGCTCATCGACCGCCAACAGGCGCTGTTCCGGGCCGAGCTCATCGATCGGCGGCTCTTTGAGAGAGAAGAGGCCGGTCCGCTCGCCGGGGTCACCGTCGCCCTGAAAGACATCATCGACCAGAAGGGGCTGCCCACCACCGCCGGTTCCTCGTTCTACCGAAACGTCCCGTCCCATTCGGCGACAGTGGTTGAGCGTTTGGAGGCAGCCGGCGCCATCGTGATCGGCAGAACCGGGCTCCACGAGTTCGCGTTCGGATTCTCCTCGGAGAATCACTGGTTCGGCCCGGTCCGCAATCCGTGGGATACGACGACCTCCCCCGGCGGCTCATCGGGTGGTTCGGCGGTGGCGGTCGCCGCCGGGTTGAGCGCTGTGGCCATCGGGACCGATACGGGTGGCTCTGTGAGGGTGCCCGCCGCGATCTGCGGTACCGTCGGATTGAAGGTCACCCACGGACGGGTGCCGCTCACGGGGGTTTTCCCGCTGGCACCCAGCCTCGATACCGTCGGACCCCTCGCCCGCACAGTCGAAGACGCCGCTCTCGTGTACGCCGTCATGGCGGGGCACGATCCGTCCGACCCCTATTCATTGATCGAGCCGGTCAAGACTCCCGACCCGGCGGGCGGGGTCAAAGGGCTCATCGTCGGCGTTCCGCATCCGTGGGTCGACAAGCGGGTCGATCCGCCGCTGCGGGCTGCATTTGACGCCGCCCTCGGCCGCCTGGCCGGACTCGGCGCCGAGATCCGTCACCTCGAGGACGAATTCGTGCAGCCGCCCGGCATGATCAACGAGGCCGTTTACAGTGAAGTGGCCGTCGTACACGGCAAGTGGTTCCCTTCCCGGGCCGACGAGTACGGCCCGGAGGTGGCTGATCGGCTCGGACCGGCCATGGGGGTGACCGTGGCAGTCAGCGTCGACGCCAAGCAGTGGCGCCAGGACCTCCGCGAGCACACGTTTGACTTGTTCCGTGAATGCGACGTGCTTGTGACGCCGGCCGTTGCCGGCAACCGAAAGGAGATCGGCTCGGATTCTGTCGTGGTAGATGGCACGGAGGTCGGATACCGGAGCGCGTTTGCGACGTTCTCCGCACTCGTCAACCACGCCGGGCACCCGGCGCTCGTCGTTCCGATTCATGAGGCCGGAGATCCCCCTCCCGCCCTCCAGCTCATCGGACCTGACTGGTCCGAGCACCGACTGCTCGAGATCGGAGTGGCGATGGAACGGGCCGGGGTGGTCCGATTCCGCCCACCGCCGGCCGCGGGATAGAAAGCGACCGGGAACCCCCGCGGGTGTTCTAACCTTCGGCTCGATCGTGGCCACCACTCAAGATTCCGCACCTCCAACTACCGACCGCGAATTGCGCGAACGCGTCGTTATCCGCTTTGCCGGTGACTCGGGCGATGGCATGCAGTTGGCAGGCGCTCGTTTCACAGACGCGTCGGCCGCCTTCGGGAACGATCTCGCCACCCTCCCGAATTTCCCGGCCGAGATCCGGGCCCCGGCCGGCACGCTGGCGGGTGTTTCAGCCTTCCAGATCCACATCGCCGGTGGCGACATTCTCACCCCGGGCGACTCGCCCGACGTACTGGTGGCAATGAATCCGGCTGCCCTCAAGAAGAACATCGATGACCTGAAACCGGGCGGTGTCATCGTGGCAAACACCGACAGTTTCGAGGAGCGCAACCTCGCCAAGGCGGGCTATGACGTCAACCCCCTCGAGGACGGTAGCCTCGACGGGTACAACCTCCTTACGGCGCCTATGGATGAGTTGACGAAGGAAGCAGTCAAAGACAGCGGCGTCAAGGGCCGCGAGGTCCTACGCTCCAAGAATTTCTTTGCTCTCGGAGCCCTCGCCTGGATGTTCGATCGCCCCCAGGAGCCGACACTCGATTGGGTAGCCGACAAGTTCTCTGGAAAGCCCACCGTTCTGGCCGCCAACACGGCCGCCTTCAAGGCCGGGTACAACTACGGCATCACGACGGAGGCTTTCGCGGTCACCACCTTTGAGGTTCCTCCCGCCGACCTGCCCTCTGGCACCTACACGAATGTGGTCGGCAACCAGACCATCGCCTGGGGTCTCATCGCGGGAGCCCGGGCAGCCGGATTGCCGCTTTTCTACGCCTCCTACCCGATCACTCCCGCCAGCGATGTACTCCACGAGCTGTCCCGGCACAAGAATTTCGGGATCAAGACCTTCCAGGCCGAGGATGAGATCGCGGCGGTGGGCGCCGCCCTCGGAGCCTCGTTCGTCGGCCAGCTCGGCGTCACCGGCACGAGCGGGCCGGGACTCGCTCTCAAAAGCGAGACGATCAGCCTGGCCTTGATGGCCGAACTGCCTCTTGTCATTGTCGACGTCCAGCGAGGCGGGCCCTCAACCGGGCTCCCGACCAAGACCGAGCAGTCGGATCTCATGATGGCTATCCACGGACGCCACGGTGAGGCCCCCCTGCCGGTGGTATCGGCTTCCAGCCCGAGCGACGCCTTCGAGGCTGCCATCGAAGCCTGCCGCATCGCCGTCAAGTACATGACCCCGGTCATCCTGCTCTCCGATGGCTACATCGGGACCAGCTCCGAGCCGTGGCGGCTTCCGAACGTTGCCGACCTCCCCACCTTCCCAACGACGTTTGCGACCGAAGCCAATCATGACGACGGGTACATGCCGTACCTGCGCGACCCCGAGACCCTGGCCCGACCCTGGGCGGTCCCCGGCACTCCGGGCCTCGAGCATCGAGTGGGCGGTCTCGAGAAGGACCAGCTGTCCGGCAACGTCAGCTACGTGCCGGCCAACCACGGGGCCATGACGATCACCCGGGAGAACAAGACCAAGGCGGTCGCCAACGACATCCCCGAAATTGTCATCGAGGAAGATGCCGACGCCAAGATCCTCGTCGTGGCCTGGGGATCGACCTATTCGGCCGTCCTGGCCGGCGTCAGGAACAGCCGTCTCGAGGGGCACAAGGTCGCCCATGTCCACCTCCGCCATCTCAATCCCTTCCCGAGGAATCTGGGCGAGGTGCTCGCTCGCTATCCGAAGGTGCTGGTCCCCGAGCTGAACCGCGGACAACTGTCACGCCTGCTGCGGGCCGAGTACCTGACGCCGACCGTCTCGCTTTCCAAGGTTCAGGGACAGCCGTTCATGGCCGCCGAAATCAAGGCAAAGATCATCGAGATGCTGGAGGCGTGACATGACGACCACCTTCACCCGCCAGGATTTCCAGTCCGATCAGGAAGTCAGATGGTGCCCGGGGTGCGGCGACTACACCATTCTCGCCTCCGTGCAGACCTTCATGGCCGAGGCCGGAATCGCCAAGGAAGATGTCGTATTCGTGTCCGGCATCGGATGCGCCGCCCGGTTCCCGTACTACATGGACGTGTACGGCATGCACAGCATTCACGGACGGGCACCGGCCATTGCGTCGGGGATTTCGGCGGCCCGACCCGAATTGTCGGTGTGGGTGGTAAGCGGCGACGGCGATGCGCTGTCCATCGGCGGCAACCACCTCATCCATGCCCTCCGGCGCAACATGAACATCAAGATCCTTCTGTTCAACAACCAGATCTACGGGCTAACGAAGGGCCAGTACTCGCCGACCAGCGAGGCGGGCAAACGGACCAAATCGAGCCCGATGGGATCGATCGACCACCCCTTCAACCCGGTCAGTCTCGCCCTCGGGGCCGAGGCCTCGTTCGTGGCCCGCACCCTGGACATGGATCGCGCCCACACCATCGAGATGCTGACGGCGGCCCACGAACATCGCGGCTCGGCCCTCATCGAGATCTACCAGAACTGCAACGTGTTCAACGACAAGGCGTTTGCCGACCTCACCGCCAAGGATTCCCGCGACGCAAACCAGATCCGATTGGTGCACGGAGAGAAGATCCTCTTCGACGGCGGCAGGAAGGGTGTGGCGCTCGAAGAAGGCCGGGCATTCATCGTCGATGTCGAGGAATTCGGCGACGACATCGTCCACACCCACGATGCCACCCTGCAGGATCCCTCAACCGCCTTCGCCCTCAGCCGGCTTTCCCACGGGCCGCATGGCCCCACCCCCATCGGCATCTTCCGCAACGCCGCCCGCGCCGTCTACGAGGACGCCCTCGAAGCCCAGATCAGCTCAGCGACCGCCGCCAAGGGCCCGGGAGACCTCACCTCCGTGTTGGGTAGCAACGGAACGTGGGAGGTCGGCTAGAGCTTTGCTCTGGCCTCCGCACCCCAGAGGCGTGTTATGCCTTCTTGCTGGGGACCGGGGACTCGGGACTAGTCAAGTCCGATAACCTGACGGAATGCCCGGTCTCTTCATCTTCGTCGCCGTCGCCGGCGCTGTCGTCGCCGCCGCTTCATCCAGGCGCCAGCGGTCCAACCAGGCATGGGCGGCCGCCGCCCGTGAGCTCGGTATCACGCTCAAGCCGACCGCCGGTGTTTGGGGTTTCTTTGGAAAGTACTCCATGACAGGCCGGATCAACGGGCTGACCGTGACCATCGACACCCACCAATCAAACGACACGACGTTCACTCGCTACCGGGTGCGATACCCATCGCTCGGCCTCGGCTTGCAGGCCAAGCGCCAGCACGGTCTTGCCCGGTTCGGGAAGCTGCTCGGATTTCAGGACATCGAGGTCGGGGACCCCGTGTTCGACGAGGCGATCATCGTGAAGGGTGACTACCCCGACCGGGTGGCCTCGTTCCTGACTCCCTCCCGCCGCCTGGCCATCACCGGCCTGATCGAGCTTTACCCCGGATCGGCCGTCACCGACACGCAAATCGCCTACTCCAAGCGGGGATTGGATTCGGATTCGCGCCAGCTGATCTCGACCATGCAGCGCATTCTGTCGGCGGCCCAGGAGTTGCGGGCAATCGACCGCCCCAATCGAGAGGCGGCCGAGCGGAGATTGGCAGGAGACGTCGGGGAAGCACTCGAGATCCTGGCGCAAGCACCACCGAGTGGCGATCCCTTCATCGATTTCGCCCGCAAGCAACAGGCAGGCGCGATCAGGTATGCGCAAGGTGACCGGGAGGGCGCCCGGGAGATCTTCGAGGATTTGGCGGTGGAGACCCCGGCCGACCCGGAGCTTGACCGATGGGCCAAACACGGAACGGCCGACCGGTCGACGACGGAGGCGGCGGTCGAACCCGAGCCGGCCGGCGAACCGGAGCCGATCGCTGATGCCGCCACCGTGGCCGAACACCTTTTCCGCAAGGAGAATTACAGCTTCGACACGATGGAGATCTTCGAGACGGAGTATGAAGGGAAGACGGTCGTCTGGTCGGGTGCGTTGAAACGACTCAGGCGATTCGATCACGACCGTGACTTTGGGGACGGCCCGGGAATCAAGGCCGTGTTCGCCATCGCCGTTCTCGGAACCGACATCTACTCGGGCCGCGACGTCGATGCCATCGTGCGGCTCCCGCACGGAGCCGAGGAACGAATGGAGATCGGCCAGCGCTACTCGTTCCGGGGCATCCTGAGCCGGTGCGATCCGGCCATGCGCAACCTCTTCGTGACCGACGCCTCCCTCGTCTGAGCTTCGGGCACCGACACCCTCGGTGACGGTCAATCTCACCAGAACGCGAAAATCGTTCGCCCTGGGAGGCCAGAACGTTTAGTCTCGACGCCAGCGAGAGGGCGCGGAGCTCGCTACGAGATAGCGAACAGAAAGTGGACCATGAACTGGACGCACGTCCTGGCCTTTGGCCTTGGATCTCTCTGGATGCTGGTGGTCTTCGTCACAGCCTCGGCCATGCGGACACCGCAGCCAGGCTGGGTAGAAGAGAGCCAGCAGCAGATGCCCCGCACCTGGAACGACCTACAGACAGAAACCGCCAGTCGGTACTACGACTGATTCGCTGATCATTGCAACCGACTGGTCCGCCAGCCGGTACTACGACTGATCGTCCTCTGCGAGGGCAGTCTCTTCGGCCTGACGAAGCGCCTGAGCGTGTTCCCGCGCCGCGTCTGCATCACCTTCGATGATCTCTGCCCGGTCCGATAGAAGCGTGACCTGATTGCGGTAGATCTGGAGGAATCCGCCGTGGACTGCCACGGTGATCTTCTCCTTGCCGGCATGGATCTCGGCCGACCCGGTGGCCAGGGCCGCCATGGTCGGCTCGTGACCGGCCATGATGCCGATGTCGCCCTCTGTGGTCCGGGCGGTGACGAGCTCGGCCTCGCCCGACCACACCACGGCCTCAGGCGAAACGACGTCGACGCGGAAGCTCTCTGCCATCAGGCGCTCTGCAATTCCTTCGCCTGGGCGAATACGTCATCGATGCCGCCTGCCATGTAGAACGCCTGCTCGGGCAGGTCATCGACCTCGCCGTCCACCACCATCCGGAAACTCCTGATGGTGTCTTCCAGCGGCACCGTCTTGCCGGGGAAACCGGTGAACTGCTCGGCAACGAAGAACGGCTGTGAGAGGAACTTCTGGATACGGCGGGCCCGGGCCACGATGAGCTTGTCCTCCTCGGACAGCTCATCAATACCGAGAATGGCGATGATGTCCTGCAGGTCCTTGTACCGCTGGAGAATTTGCTGCACGTCGCGGGCGGTCTGATAGTGCTCATCGCCGATGATGAGCGGGTCGAGAATACGGCTGGTCGAGTCGAGCGGGTCGACCGCCGGGTAGATGCCGATCTCGGAGATGCCGCGTGACAGCACCGTGGTGGCGTCGAGGTGGGCAAATGTCGTGTGCGGGGCAGGATCGGTGATGTCGTCGGCCGGGACATAGATAGCCTGGAGCGAGGTAATCGAGCGACCACCGACGGAGGTGATCCGCTCCTGCATGGCGCCCATCTCGTCGGCCAGCGTCGGCTGGTAGCCGACGGCAGAGGGCATGCGCCCGAGCAACGTCGACACTTCGGAACCGGCCTGGGTGAAACGGAACACGTTGTCGACGAACAAGAGCACGTCCTGGCCCATCTCGTCGCGGAAGTACTCGGCCATGGTCAGTGCCGACAAGCCCACTCGCAGGCGCACGCCGGGCGGCTCGTCCATCTGGCCGAACACGAGCGCTGCCTTGTTGATGACACCGGACTCGGTCATCTCGCCGAACAGGTCGTTGCCTTCCCGGGTCCGCTCCCCTACTCCGGCAAACACCGAGACACCTCCGTGCTCGGTGGCCACCCGGTGAATCATCTCCTGGATGACCACGGTCTTGCCGACCCCGGCACCGCCGAACATCCCGATCTTGCCGCCTTTCACATACGGCTCGAGGAGGTCGATGACTTTGATCCCGGTTTCGAAGATCTCGCGCTGCGGGCTGAGGTCGGCAAAGGCGGGGGCAGGCCGGTGGATGGGCCACCGCTGCTTGAAGTCGATCGAACCGGCCGGGACGTCGAGCGGCTCGCCGAGCACGTTGAAGATGTGCCCGAGCGTCTCGTTGCCGACGGGAACGCTGATGGGACCGCCGGTGTCGCGAACTTCGGCTCCCCGGACGAGGCCGTCGGTTGATCGCATGGCAACCGCCCGGACCTGGGAGTTGCCAAGGTGTTGGGCAACCTCGGCGACGACGGTAACCGTCTTCCCGCCAAGGAAGATGTCGACTTCGATAGCGTTCTGGATCTCCGGCAGCCCGTCGGGTGGGAACTCGGCGTCGATAACCGGACCTGCGACTTTGACGATTCGTCCCGTGCTCACGTAAGTGCTCCTATCAGTTCTCTACCCGACGGTCAGCGCTTCGGCGCCGCCGACGATCTCGGAAATCTCGGTGGTTATTTCGGCCTGGCGAGCCTGGTTGGCCTGCCTGCTCAAGAGCTTGGTGAGCTCTTCGGCTGCCTCGGTGGCAGCCTTCATGGCCCGGCGTCGGGCCGCGTGCTCGGAGGCCGAGGCCTCGAGCAACATCCCGAACACACTTGCCTCCAGGTAGCGGGGCAGAAGGCGGTTGAGGATGGCCTCTGGATTCGGCTCATAGGTGTAACCGGTCGCCACCGACCCTTCAGCCACTTCGGCGGCCGGAGGTTCGATCGGCAACAAGGGCCATTCGACCGCGGTCTGGGTGAGGGCCGAAATGTAGCGAGTGGTGAACGCCTCGACCGAGTCGACGGCGCCCTCGGCGTAGTCGTTGAGGATCGTGTTAGCCACGGCCCGGGCATCGCCGTATCCGGGGGTATCGGTTACTCCGAGGAAGGTACGCTCCACCTGGTAGCCGCGATAGCGGAAGTAGCTGTTCGACTTCTTGCCAACGCAATAGAGCCGCACATCGACGCTTTCGCCCTTGAGATCGATGAGCCTGCGCTCGGCCATTCGGATGACATTTGAGTTGAACCCGCCTGCCAGGCCCCGGTCAGAGGTGACCACGAGAACCCCGGCGGTTTCCCGTGGCCGGCTCTCGAGCAGCGGGTGAGACGCTCCGCCTGAGGCAGCGCCGACGTTGCCGATGACGTCGACCAGCTTGTCTGTGTAGGGCTGAGCGGCCTCGACCCGTGCCTGCGCCTTGAGGATTCGGGAGGCGGCGATCAGCTCCATCGCCGATGTGATCTTCATCGTCGATTGGACGCTGCGAATGCGTCTACGAATCAGCCGGAGCTCAGCACTTGCCATTGATCGCTACCCGGCCTGAAAGGTCTCGACGAACGAGGCAATCGCCCGGTTGAGCTCCTCGAGGTCCGGCAGCTGGCCGGTGTCCACGATGTGCGACATGAGCCCAACATGGCGGGCCTGGAGGTACTCGCGCATCTCGGCGTCGAAACGCCGGACGTTTGCCATGTCGACACCGTCCATGAAGCCCTCGTTAGCCGCGTAGATGGAGACCACCTGTTCCTCGACGGGGACCGGTGCGTACTGAGGCTGCTTGAGCATCTCGACGACGCGCCTGCCTCGCTCGAGCTGTGCCGAGGAAGCTGCGTCGAGCTCCGATCCGAACTCGGCGAACGCTTCGAGCTCACGGAACTGGGCGAGGTTGAGCCGGAGCGGTCCTGCCACTTTCTTCATCGCCTTGATCTGGGCGTTGCCTCCCACCCGGGAGACCGAGATTCCGGCGTTGATGGCGGGGCGAACCCCCGAGTAGAACAGGTCGGTCTCGAGGAAGATCTGGCCGTCTGTGATTGAAATGACGTTGGTCGGGATGAAGGCCGACACGTCGCCCGCTTTGGTCTCAACGATCGGCAGACCGGTCAGCGAGCCACCACCCAGCTCGTCTGAGAGCTTGGCACAACGTTCCAGCAGCCGGCTGTGGAGATAGAACACGTCTCCGGGATACGCCTCGCGGCCCGGGGGTCGGCGCAGCAGCAGCGAGATCGCCCGGTAGGCCACTGCCTGCTTGGAGAGGTCATCGAAGATGATGAGCGCGTGCTCGCCGTTGTACATCCAGTGCTGGCCGATGGCCGACCCGGCGTACGGGGCGTACATCTGGTGAGCGGCAGGCGAGGAGGCCGGCGCGTTCACCACCACCGTGTATTCCAGGGCGCCGTATCGCTCGAGTATGTCGACTATCTCGGCGACCGTTGACGCTTTCTGACCGATGGCGACGTAAATGCACTTCACGCCGGTGTTCTTCTGGTTGATGATCGCGTCGATGGCAATGGCGGTCTTTCCGGTCTGACGGTCACCGATGATCAGCTCGCGCTGGCCACGGCCGATCGGGATCATGCCGTCGATGGCCTTGATACCGGTCTGAAGCGGCTCGGACACGGGCTGGCGCTCCACTACCGATGGGGCGGTTTCCTCGAGGAATCGGGACTCGGTGGCATTGATGGGTCCCTTGCCATCGAGGGGGACGCCGAGCGGGTCGATGACCCGGCCGAGGAGGCCATCACCTACCGGGATCGAAAGCACCTTGCCGGTCTGTTTGACCGGATCGCCTTCCTGCACGTGATGGGATTCGCCCATGAGCACGGCGCCGATGCTGTCGGCTTCCAGGTTGAGGGCTACCCCGAGCAATCCGCCGGGGAATTCGAGCATCTCGGACGCCATTGCGTTCGGTAATCCGGAGACGCGGGCAACCCCGTCGCCGACGGAAAGGACGTAGCCGACCGTCTCAGCATCCACCTCGGGGGCCCAGCCCTCGAGGTGGCGCCGGATGGACGCCGCAATCTCTTCCTGGTTGATGGTCAAGTCGGCCATGGTTCTATGCTCCGAATTCTTCGCGTAGGTCTTGCAGGCGGCCCTTCACGGAGCCGTCGATGACGACGTCGCCGACACGGGCGATGATGCCACCGAGTATTGAGGGATCGACCACGACCTTCGCCTCGACGGTCTTGCCGGTGGCCGACCCGAGGCGCTCCTCGAGACGACGAACGGTGTCGGGGTCCAGTTCGATGGCCGATCTGACCTCGGCCACGGCGTGGTCTCGGGCCCCGGCCGCCTTGGCCACCAGACGATCAGCGATGGCGGCGAGGTCCCGAGCCTTGCCGACGCCGATGACGAAGTTGATGAGGTTGACGGTGAGGGCCGAGGCTCTCGTTCCGAGCAGGTCCGAGATGATGCCCTGCTTGCGTTCGACGGGAAGCCGCGGATCGGTCAGAGAGTCGCGCAACTCCGAGGAGGAATCGAAGGTGCGGGCGATCTGAAACAGCTCGTCGCCGACGGTTTCGAGCTGCCCTTCCGCTTTGGCGAATTCAAGGATCGCCGTCGCGTAGCCGTCTATCTGATCTGCAGTGGCCACTTAGTTGTTGAGCCCTTCCAATTCGTCCAGATAGCGCTCGATGAGCGCGCCCTGGGCTTCCCGGTCAATCGAGCCGACCACCACTTTCTCGGCCATGTCGAGCGACAGGTTGGCGACGTCCCTCTGGAGAGCGGAGGCGGCCCTGCCACGTTCGGCGGCGAGATCGGCCCGTCCCTTGTCGAGTACGGTGGCCGCCTCAGCCTCGGCCCGGGCCACGATTTCGCCCTTCATGGAGTCGGCCGTGGTGCGAGCCTCATCGATGATCTGGTTGGCTTCTTGTTTCACTCCAGCAACCTGGGCCTGATAGTCGGCGAGCAGGCTTTCGGCCTCCCCTTTGACACGTTCGGCCTCTTCCAACTGGCCAACGATGGCCAGGCGGCGGTTCTCGAGCATCTCCTGCAGGGCGGGCCAAGCCCATAGCCGCACGAACAAGAAAACGATACTGAAGGCGATGATGCCCGCGATCAACTCCTTGGTCTCCGGAAGGATGAGGTCGATACCCTCGGGCTCCTCCTCGGCGGCGATGATTTGAATGGCCGCAGCGATGCGCAGCATGGCTTACCTTCTCCCTTACGCCAGGAAGAAGAGCACGAAGCCGATGAGGGCCAGTGCCTCGGTGAAAGCGATGCCGAGGAACATGGTGGTTCGCACCATGCCGGCAGCTTCGGGCTGTCGCGCCATTGCCTGGACTGCGTTCCCGGCGATAATGCCGATGCCGACACCCGGGCCGATGGCGGCAAGGCCATAGCCGATCAGGGCTATGGCGCCTTTTGTGATCTCAATCTCTGTCATTCATTTCCTCCTTGAATCAGTGCTCGGGATGAACCGACGTTTGAATGTATACGGCCGATAGCAGCGTGAAGATGTAGGCCTGCAGGATCGACACGACGACCTCGAACAGGAAAATGGCCAGCGCCAGCACCCACCACAGCGCCCCGAAGAGGCCGTTGAACGTGGCGTTCGAGAAGCCGACGACATAGACGTAGCCGGTCACCAGCAGCAGGGTGAGCATGACGTGGCCGGCCACCATGTTGGCGAAGAGCCGGACGGCAAGGCTGAAGGGCCGGACCAGGAAGATCGACACGAGCTCGATGATGCCGACCAGCCAGCGCAGAGCGATGGGGACGTCCTTGGGCCAGATGATGTGGCCGAGGTAGCCGAATCCCTGCTCCTTGAACCCGGCGAACACGAAGATGACCCACGTCAGAATGGCCAGGAAGGCAGGCAGCGCCATACGTGAGGTAATCGGGAAGTTGATGAAGGGGGTCACCTCCATGAGGTTCCCGACGAGGATGAAGAGGAAAATCGAGATGAGGTAGGGGGCATACTTGGCGCCCTGCGGCCCGATGATGCCGGTGGCAATCTCGTCTTTGACCAGGCCGAGCAGCCCCTCGATGGCGGCTCCGAACTTGGTAGGGACCACCGACCGCTTGCGAAGCGCAACATAGAGCAGCGCCATCACAATAAAGGCGGCCAAGAACATGAGCAGCATCGTCCGATTGACGCCGACCCCGAATATCTCGAACACATCGTGGGATTCGAAGAGCTCGTTCACAAACGGAGGGGTGCAGACGACGTCGGTTTCGGTCTCGCATGCAAACGCGAGGATCTCTATGTCCAATCCAACTCCCTTTCCTTGCCCCGGGCGACGGCCACCGCCTCCAGGCTCAAAAGAACCAGATAGGCGGCCACAACCGACAATCCCAGTGCCATCCGGTCAAGCTCGGTGAGGCTACCGAGCACCAGCAGCGATACGGTAATCAATATCAGTCGCAGGAAAAAACCGAACAGCGCGGCCGCATGATAGAACGCCAGGCTGATCTTGGCCGCGATCGACATCATCCACCCCGACAAGAGGAAATTGCCGACCACCACCGCCACCCCGATAGCACTGGCCACCGCACCATCGAAGCCCCGCAGGAGCCAAAAGAGGGCAACGATGATCGGAGCCACCCACCACGCCCGCCGGGCGACATGGCGGGCAATGATGGCTTCGACATCGACGCTGCCCGGTGTGGCGGTGGCGGCGAGATTCTTATCCACTGGCGTCCCCCAGGTGCCGGAACATGACATAGAAGCCGGTGATCGAGCCGGCGATGATGCCACTAACGACGAATACCGGGCGGGTGTCGAACAGGAAATCGGCGCCGAGGCCGAGCAGGAAGCCGGCCATGATGGCGCCGAAGAAGTCGCCTCCGGCAATGAAGTCCTCGCCCATCGAGCTCACGCGGCGCCCTCCCAGGCTTCGTGATTCGGTTCACAAACTAGCGAGGCCACTTCGGCTATCCCAAGTGGTTGAGCGGCTCGCCTGCCCTTCATACGTGGCCGGGAAAATCAGCCGGGTAGGGCGGGAAGGCGGCCACCAGTTCGGCGACGCCATCGGCCACTTCGCCCAGAGCCGACTCGTCTGCCCGCCTGGCGATGGTTTCGAGGATGAGAGTGCCGAGCCGCTCCATCTCGCCCTCTCGCATTCCGCAGGTCGTCACCGATGGGGTGCCAATGCGGAGGCCGCTGGTCACGAACGGCGGCCGCGGGTCGTTCGGGATGGCGTTGCGGTTCAACGTGATACCGACTCCGTCGAGAACCACCGCGGCTTCCTTGCCGGTCAGCTCTTCGTCGAGGCTGCGGAGATCAAGCAGCATGAGGTGGTTGTCGGTTCCCCCCGACACGACCCGCAACCCACCGGCCTGGAGGGTCCCGGCCAGGGTCTGGGCGTTGCGAATCACCTGGGCGGCGTATTCCTGATACTCAGAGCTCATCGCCTCATAGAAGGCAACCGCCTTGCCGGCAATCTGGCTGAATATGGCCCCACCCTGGAAGCCGGGGAACACCGCCTTGTTGATGGCCTTGCCGTACTCCTCCTTGCTGAGGATGAGACCGCCCCGGGCGCCCCGGATCGCCTTGTGGGTGGTGGCGGTGACGATGTCGGCGTAATCCATCGGGTTAGGCATCGCCTTTCCGGCAACCAACCCTATGAAGTGGGCAGCATCGACCAGGAAGATGGCGCCGACCTCATCGGCAATGGCGCGAAAGGCTTCGTAGTCGAGGTGGCGGGAGTAGGCCGAGTAGCCGGCAACGATCATCTTGGGCTGGTGCTCGACGGCGAGCTTGCGGACCTCGTCCATATTGATGCGCTCGGTCTCGGGGTCGAGGCCATAGGACACGAAGTTGAACAGAGTTCCCGAGAAGCTGACGTGGCTCCCGTGGGTGAGATGCCCACCGTGGTCGAGAGACATGCCCATGATCGTGTCGCCCGCCTCGAGCACGGCGAAGTACGCCGCCATGTTGGCCTGGCTGCCCGAGTGCGGCTGGACGTTTGCGAAGTCGGCGGCGAACAGTTCCTTGGCGCGATCGATGGCGAGCTGCTCGAGCTGGTCGGTGAACTCGCACCCTTCGTAGTACCGGCGCCGCGGGTAGCCCTCGGCGTACTTGTTCGTGAACACCGAGCCGCTCGCCTCCATGACCGCCCGCGAGGCGAAGTTCTCTGAGGCGATGAGCTGAATGCCGGTTTGCTGGCGTTTGAGCTCAGAGCTGATGAGGTCGGCGACGGCGGGGTCGACGTCGGATACTGAACGGGGGTCGGTCATTGATGCGCTCCTTCGACGGAGTCAGGCTAGTGCCCCGCCCTCAGGCCTCCGCGAGAACCGCCCGCAACCGCTCGATGAAGTGCTTCCACCCGTCGATGTAACCCTGCCGTTCGTCTGGATCGTCGCCGTGCGTGTGCTCGATGGTGAGCCTGGTTCCCCCATCAGATGCCTCAAATTGGATATCGACGGTGCTCGGAGACAGTGGTTCATGGGTGAACGACCAGGTGAACACAAGACGATGACCCGACTCGGTGACGACATACTGTCCAAGCAAGCGGACATCCTGGCTCGGCCAGGCAAATTCGTATAGGCCGTCGGCTCGTTCATCGACCGAGGCCTCTTCGGGCCACCATTTCACGAGCAACTCGGAATCGGTGAAGTACCGGTACACCGTCTCGCGAGGACTCGCCACATCTCCGACGAGACGCGCGACCCCCTTTGGACTATCTGTAACTTTCATCGCCCACCCTTCACCTCGATTCTACCGGTCGGAAGGTCTGAACACGCGGTTGTCAGTCGACGGTCAACGGTCCCTGTCGCAACACCACGGCGGGATCGCGTGTCACGTCGAGCACAGTCGAAGCCGTGCCGGCACCGCCCTCCCCTGCGAGGTACCCGGTCACGAGGTCGCCAAAGAAGGCCCTGGCGTCGATATCGCCGACAGCAGGAGCGTCCCCACTCCGGTTGGCCGAGGTGACGGAAAGGGCACCGGCCAGCGAAAGCAATTCGAGGGCAACCGGGTGCTGGGGAACCCGCACCCCGACGGTGCCGCGAGCCTGGTCTCCAATCCACAATGGGAGATCGCCGGCCGCTTCAAGCACCATGGTGAGGGGCCCAGGCCAGTACCGATTGGCGAGCGCCCGGGCCCGGGGGGTTATGACACAGAGCTCGTGAGCCTGCTCCAGGTCGGCAACCAGCAGTGCAATCGGATGCTCGGGACCGCGGCCTTTGAGATCGAATAGGGCATTCATGCCGGTTTCGGACCATGGGTGAGCGGCGATGCCGTACACGGTGTCGGTTGGCGCGCCGACCAGGAGCCCCGCATTGAGGGCTACTACTGCCTCGAGAACGGTGAAGGGGTGCATGGCAGAGAGATTAACCGCCCCCTACCGGTTCCCTTCGACACAGCTGGTTGTGCCCCGGTACCCCGCCAGGATGCGAGGCCGGCCGGCCAGGTCCTGATAGATGACACACTGGAAATCGGCGAACAGCTCCAGGGCCCGATCCGCCTGGGTCTCACCGATCTCGAGGAACACCCATCCACCCGGCTTCACCCAGTAGAAGGCCTGGTCGGCAATGCGCTCGAGCACCTCGTCACCCCGGGGTCCGGCGAATAAGGCCCCGGCCGGCTCGTGATCGCGCACCTCGGCGGGGAGGTCGTCATCGTCGGCCACATACGGCGGGTTCGAGATCAACAAGTCGACGTGGCCGCGCATGCCGAATGGCAGGGCATTGAAAAGATCGCCCGTAAATACCGTCACCCCGGCCTCCTCGACGTTCTCCCGCGCCAGTTCGACCGCGTCGGCGTCAATGTCGGTGGCATAAACCCGGGCGCCAGGAAAGGCGCGTTTGAGAGCCAGCGCCAGCGCTCCGCTACCGGTGCCGATATCGACAATGACCGAGTTCTCATCGGCGGTACCGAGCGCCGCCACGGCCCGTTCCCACAGAACCTCGGTCTCGGGACGGGGGATGAGCACCCGCCGGTCGACCTTCACCTCGACGGGGCCGAACTGGACGGTGCCCTCGATGTACTGGAGCGGCTCGCCTGAGAGCCGACGCTCGGTCAATTCCTCGAAGCGAGCCTCCTGGGCGGGATCGAGATCCGCCAGCATCCCGAGGCCGACCGCATCGAGACCGGTGACGAGTTGTAGCAAACGTCTCGCCTCGTGGTCGGGCAGACCGCCGGCGGGCGGTTTCACTCCTCGCCGCCCCCCGTGAGCCTGCGCGCCTGAAGATCGAGGGTGAGGGCATCGATAAACGAATCCAGGTCGCCCTCGAGGATCGTCGGCAGCTGATTGATGGTGAGCCCGACCCGATGGTCGGTCACCCGGTTCTCTTTGAAGTTGTAGGTGCGGATCTTCTCGGACCGGTCACCGGTGCCAACCATCTCGCGGCGGCTGGCGGACAGCTCGGCCTGCTGGGCGTCGAGCTGGTTCTGGAGGAGCCGGGCTCGCAGGATGCGAAACGCTTTCTCCTTGTTCTGGAGCTGGCTCTTCTCATCCTGGCAACTCACCTTGATGCCGGTTGGCAGATGAGTAAGCCTGATGGCGGAGTCGGTGGTGTTCACCGACTGGCCGCCCGGTCCGCTCGAGCGGAACACATCCACCTTCACATCGTTGAGATCGAGCTCGACCTCAACCTCCTCGGCCTCCGGGAGCACCGCGACACTGGCCGTCGAGGTGTGGATGCGGCCCTGCGATTCGGTCTTGGGCACCCGCTGGACCCGGTGCACCCCTGCCTCGAACTTGAGGCGGGAGTAGGCCCCCGTTCCCTTGACTGCAAACGTGACCTCTTTGTAACCGCCGCCTTCGGCCTCCGACACTTCCAGCGTCTCGGCCTTCCAGCCGTGGTTCTCGGCGTAGCGCTGGTACATCCGGATGAGATCACCCGCCCACAACGCCGCCTCGTCTCCCCCGGCCGCCGCCCGGACCTCGATAATGACGTCTTTGTCGTCGTTCGGATCCTTGGGCACCAGCAAGAGATGGATCTTGGCGAGGAGCGTCTCGGACTCGAGCTCCTTGGCCTCCACCTGCTCACGGAAGTAGGCGAGCATTTCCTCGTCTGATTCGGCATTGGCCAGCTCGCGGGCTTCAGCGGCTTCACCGGAGGCGGCCGCGTATGCGTGGTAGGTCTCGACGACCGGCTTCAACTCGGAATGGCGCTTGGCTACCTCGGTGTAGCGGTGTTGATCACCGGCAATGTCCGGATCGGCCATGTCGGTCAGCGTCTGCTCAAAGGATGCCTCGACCTCGGCCATCTTCGAAACGAGCTGGGGATCGATCACTGAACGGCACCCCAGGCCGCCTCACACACCGGTCCACGGCCGAATACTTCGTCGCGGGCTTCACCAGGAATGGCGGCCAGCAAGCTGGCGATGGCGACCTCGACCTGACCATCGTCCGGTTCCTTGGTCGTGAGACGCTGCAACTCGATGCCGGGCCGGGACAGGAAACGCAGCCACGGTTTGGCGTCGGACAGTTTGAGAACCTCGTAGGACAGGCCGGCGATGACCGGGATCAGGATGATGCGGCTCATGACGAGCCAGAACACGTTTGGCTCGAAGACCCCGACGAGCGTGAACACGAGCACCGACAACATGACCACCAGGAGCAGGAAGCTGGTTCCGCACCGCGGGTGCATCGTCTGATACTTCTGCACATTCGCGACGATCATTGGATCGCCTGCCTCGTATGCGTAGATCGACTTGTGCTCTGCGCCGTGATACTGGAAGACCCGCCGGATGTCGGCGGAGCGACCGATAAGCCAGATGTAGCCGACGAGGATGCCGACCCTGATAAGGCCCTCGGCGACGTTGAATACGACCGCGTTCGAGCCGCCGAACAGGTTCTCAACCAGACGAGCGCCCCCGAGCGGGAGCAGCATGAAGACACCGATGAAGAACACCAGTGCCATGGTCATAGCAATGGCGAGGTCCCGACGGGTCAGCTCATTGCCCTGCTCGAGTCGGCGAGTCGCCCGTTTCTTGCGCCAGCCGGCGAGGGGGCCGGTTGCGTTGGCCACAACCTCTTCGAGGCGGGCCGTCTCCTTGGCGTCTTCTTCGGTCGAGGCGATCTGGGCAGACCAGGTCAGCGCCCGAAACCCCAGACTGAGCGATTCGCCCAGAACGAGGACACCGCGCACAAAGGGAACCCGGGCCAGCCGGGAGCGCGAGGACAAGCGCGGCAGCTCATCGGTTCGGGTCTCGATCTCCCCGTCGGGGCGACGAACGGCAACCGACCACGCCTGGGGGCTGCGAATCATCACCCCTTCGATCACGGCCTGACCGCCGACGGTCGAGCCAGGCGGCTGGCTCATGGGGTTACTCCGTTGCGTCGACGGCTGGGGCCCGGGGAGCCTTGTCCTCGTCGGCCTTAGCCTTGGCGATACGCTCGGCCTTGGCCGCCTCGGCGGCCACCTCTTTGGGAGTCCGGCGGGTACGGATCGGCTTGGAGGCGCCGGCCTTGGCCGCCGACGTCGGCTTAGCGGTCGATGCCTTGATCTTGGCGCTGGTGGCCTTCTTGACCCGCTTGGCCTCGACGGCCGAGTTGTCGGTCTTCTCGGTGCGCTTGCGGAAGCGCTCGACCCGGCCACCGGAGTCGACCAGCTTCTGGCGCCCCGTGTAGAAGGGATGGCACTCGTTGCACAGCTCGGCAGTCAGCTTGTCCCTGGTCGAACGGGTTGTGAACTCGTTGCCACACGAGCAATGCACGGTGGTCTCGACGTAGGCGGGATGGATATCTGTCTTCACGTGCTTCGTCCTTCTCTCAGTTGCCGGTCTTCGCCACTTCGGCGAGGAACTCGGCATTGGACTTCGAGTCCTTCAGCTTATTGATGAGCAACTCGAGGGCGGCCGCCGGTTCAAGCGCCAGGAGAACCCGGCGCAACTTCCAGACTTGCTTCAGCTCGTCCGGATCAAACAGCAGCTCCTCCTTCCGGGTACCGGAGGCCTGGATGTCGATGGCGGGATAGATCCGCTTATCGGCCAGGCTGCGGTCGAGCCGCACCTCCATGTTTCCGGTGCCTTTGAATTCCTCGAAAATCACCTCATCCATGCGGGAACCGGTCTCAACGAGCGCGGTGCCCATGATGGTAAGGCTTCCGCCCTCTTCGATATTCCGGGCCGCTCCGAAGAACCGCTTGGGCGGGTAGAGGGCCTGAGAATCGACACCACCGGACAGGATTCGACCCGAGGCGGGAGTGGCGAGGTTGTGGGCCCTGGCCAGGCGGGTGATGGAGTCGAGGAGGATGACAACGTCACCGCCCATTTCCACCAGTCGCTTGGCGCGCTCGAGGGCGAGCTCGGAGACCTGCGTGTGCTCCTCGGCCGGGCGGTCGAACGTGGAATAGACCACTTCGCCCTTGGTTGAGCGTTGCATGTCGGTGACCTCTTCGGGCCGTTCGTCCACCAGGACCACCATAAGGTGACACTCGGGGTTGTTTTCAGCCACCGAATGGGCGATCTCCTTGAGGACCGTGGTCTTGCCCGCCTTGGGCGGGGACACGATGAGCCCGCGCTGGCCTTTGCCGATGGGCGAGATGAGATCCATGATCCGGGCGAGCGAGTCGTCCGAGTCGGGACGCTCGAGGCGGAGGCGAATGTCGGGGAACAGAGGGGTGAGGCTTCCGAACTTGGGCCGCTTGCGGGCCTCCTCCGGATCCATGCCGTTGTTCTTGGTAGCCCGCACCAGGGCCGCAAACTTCTCCTGTGAGCGGGGCGGCCGAACCGGTCCCTCGACCATGTCGCCCTTGCGAAGGCCGTACTTACGGACCAGGTTGGCCGGGACGTACACGTCCTGATCTCCCGGGAGGTAGCCGCCAACGCGCAGGAACCCGTAGCCCTCGGGAAGGATGTCAAGCAAACCTTCCCTGGCTTCGAGCTCGCTCTCGTCGATCGGCTCCTCGCGGTCGCGTCCCCCGCGGTTGCGATTGCGCTTGCGGGGGCCGCCGTCCCGGTTTCCGTCGCGGTTGGATCCACCGCTGCGGTTGGATCCACCATTGCGGTTGGATCCACTATTGCGGTTGGATCCACCGTCGCGGCTGGATCCGGAACGTGATCTATCTGAGCTGGAGGATCGCTCGCCATTGTTTTCGCTCACCTTTTCGGCGGTGGGAAGCTCAACGGGTTCGGCTTCCTCGCTCAATTCGAACTTGTCGGAACCGAGGATGCCGGCGATGATTTTGGCCTTCTGGAGGCCGTCGGTCTCGACGCCCACCGAGCTAGCGATGGTACGGAGATCTTCTAGGGACTTGCCCTGGAGTTCGGCTCGTGTCGTCATAGGTTTCCTTTGCTGCTGCCTCGGAAATTCGGGCATGCGCTAAGCGTGAGTGCACATGGGTGCTCAACGGCCGGAGCGCTGGAGTCGAGCTTTGGACGGGATGTCCGAGAGTCATCATAGATGCTCGGCGCATTTGGTCCAACCACATACGTGCGTGGTGTATTCCTTCGGCGGCTATCGACCCCGGGTTGAGCCGCTCGCGGCCGGCTGCCCGCCACCCGCCACCCGCTCGTTGATGAGCGACCCGTTGCCCGTCACCCCTTGCCCGGCGCCCGTTCGTCGATGAAGGCTTTGACCGCTTCGAGGTCGTTGGGGAGGACTTCGAAACTCTCTTTCAGGCCGGCCAGGGCACTGATGCGGCCGGGAGGGATCGGCCGTTCTCCGAGGGCGGCTTCGACCGTCTCTGGGAACTTGGCGGGATGGGCGCAGGCGAGCATGACGAGCGGCACACCGGGATCTTCTCGCAGGGAGCGGCCGACGCCGACCCCCACCGCCGTATGCGGGTCGACGACGATGCCCGACTGCTCGTACACCTCCCGGATGACCTTCCGGGTGCCGTCATCGTCGAGCCGATCGGCGTCGAACAACTCCTGAAAAGCTTCCAGGACCGGCTCGGAGAGCTCGAGGTGGCCGAGCAGCCGGAAGCGATCCATGAGCGCGGCCAGCAAGTCTCCATCCCTCCCGTACAGCTCGAAGAGCAACCGTTCGAAGTTGGAGCTCACCTGGATGTCCATGGCCGGACTGGTCGAGTGGGTGACCTGGTGGGTCTGG
Organism: uncultured Gammaproteobacteria bacterium; assembly: GCA_964195905.1. Taxonomy (GTDB): domain Bacteria; phylum Actinomycetota; class Acidimicrobiia; order Spongiisociales; family SHLN01; genus SHLN01. The sequence goes on along the minus strand of CAXMQV010000070.1, from coordinate 4,046 downwards.
AGAGAACCGCTCTCGAATGCCCGGCTCAAAATGTCGTTCACATTGGTCGCCAGGATGAGCTGGCTGACCGGCACGCCCATTTGCCTGGCGACGTGACCGGCGTAGATGTTGCCGAAGTTGCCGGTCGGCACCGAGAACGCCACGCTGGAGAAACCGCCGCCCAGCCGGACTGCGGCGGTGACGTAGTAGACGGTCTGGGCCATGACCCTGGCCCAGTTGATCGAGTTGACGGCCGACAACGAATGACGCTCCCGGAACCCGGTGTCGGCGAACATCGTCTTCACGAGGTCCTGGCAATCATCGAAGGTTCCCTCGATGGCGAGGTTGTGGATGTTCGGCTCGTCGACCGTGGTCATCTGGAGCCGCTGTACTTCCGAGACTCTGCCCCGGGGGTGGAGCATGAACAGTTGGATCCCGTCCCGGCCCCGCACCGCTTCAATGGCAGCCGAGCCCGTGTCACCGCTCGTGGCCCCGATGATGGTGACCTCCGTCGAGCGCTTGGCCAGCTCGCGTTCAAACAGGTTGCCGAGCAGCTGCAAGGCAACGTCCTTGAAGGCCAGGGTCGGCCCCCAGAACAGCTCGAGGAGCCACTCCCCCTTCCCCGGATCGAGGACGCGGAGCGGAGCGACGTCCGGATGGCCGAAGGGCTGATAGCTCCGGGCAACCAGTTCGGCGAACTCGTCCGGCTCGAATTCGGGGACGACAAAGGGCCACATGATCTCGGCCGCAACCTCGGAGAACGATCTGTCGGCAAATCCCCGCAGGGTCGCTTCGCTCAGAATGGGGACCTCGACCGGAACGTAGAGGCCGCCGTCGGGGGCAAGCCCGTCGAGGAGCACATCGCTGAAACTGCGATCGCCGCCATGGCCCCGGGTGCTCTCGTATCTCACAGGTTGGGGGTGGGGCCGGTGCCTTCGACACGGATCACGGCTGCCACGTCTCGCACGACCTCCAGCGCCCGAAGCCCTTCGAGGCTGGCTCGCTGGCGGCCCTCGCGGTGGGTGTGGGTCACGAGCAGGAGAGTGGCACCGTCGTCCTCGCCTTCCTGCCACACCGATTTGATGCTGACGTCGTTATCGGCGAAAACGCCGGCCACCTGGGCTAGCACGCCCGGCCGGTCGGCCACTTCGAGCCGCAGGTACCAGGTGGTTGCGACCGCTTCAAAGTCGAGCACCCGCCCGGGTTGAAAGCGGATCGGTGGGGCCACCTCAGCGCCGGCCAGCAGCTCCCGGGCGGCGTCGACGATGTCGCCGAGCATGGCCGTGGCGGTTGGTGCTCCCCCGGCCCCGGGACCGGCGAAGAGCAGCTCACCGAAGCTGGGACCTTCCACGAACACCGCGTTGGTGGCTCCCCGAATAACGGCCAGCGGATGGTCGCCCGGGAGGAAGGTGGGATGGACCCGCACACTGATGCCCTCGGAGGTGTTCTCGGCGACGGCGAGCAGCTTGATGACGAACCCGAGCTCGGTGGCGATGCGGACGTCGGTGATGTCGAGATGGTCGATGCCCTCGGTGTAGACGCGATCCGACGCCACCCAGGTGCCGAACGCCAGGCTGGCAAGGATGGCCGCCTTGGCGGCGGCGTCTGCGCCGGAGACGTCGGCGGCCGGGTCGGCCTCGGCAAACCCGAGCTCCTGGGCCTCGGCCAGAGCCACTTTGTAATCGGCGCCTTCCTCGGTCATCTTCGTGAGGATGTAGTTAGTCGTGCCGTTCACGATGCCAAGCACGCGATCGATTTGCTCGCCGGCGAGTGTTTCAGACAGCGGCCGGATGATGGGGATGCCGCCCGCCACGGCTGCCTCGAAAAGGAGGGGCACTCCGGCCTCCTCGGCAAGCCCGATGAGCTCTTTGCCGCGGGACGCGATGAGCGCCTTGTTAGCGGTGACCACCGGCTTGCCGGCTCGCAGGGCGGCCGCGACGAGATCGCCGGCCGGATCCTCTCCCCCCATGATCTCAACGACGAGCTGGACCCCCGGATCATTCACGACATCCATCGGATTGTCGGTCAGAACTCCGTCGGGAAGTTTGACCGACCGGGCCTTGGATGCGTCACGCACCGCCACCCGCACGACCTCGAGCTCGAGCCCGGTCTTGGTGGAAATGGAGGCGTTCTCATCGATCAGTTTGCGGAGCAGCGCGCCGCCCACCGTGCCAAACCCGAGGATTCCGATGCCGACTCTCATGAGCGCGATGGTAGGGCGTGTCGGTGGGGGTAGGGCGGTTTCGAGGGATTCGTTACTCGTTGCCCGTTGCGCGGCGGGCCGGGATCAGACGCAGCGAAGGAGCGCCTTGCGACGCTCCTTGCTGTGGTGAGGCCCCTTTAGTTGCCTGCGAATTGGTGGTTCTAGGAAATGATGAGACCGGCTGCTGCTGCGACGCCGATGAAGGTTGCGGCTGAACCGAGTGCTTGGCGAATGACGATGATCATGAGACATAGATCGTCGGTGAGGCCAATCCCCCGAGACACAACGCAAGCGGTTCCGGGATGACTAGTTACTGGTCACCTGTCACCTGTCACCGGTCACCATTCAGAATGCCCCCCTACCCCCCAGCTCCGCTGACTGACAGTCAGACGTCGCGGTCGGTCAGGTCGGCGAAGGATTCGCGGCGGACAACCAGGCGGGCATTGCCGTCCTGGACGAGTACCACGGGCGGGCGGAGGACCATGTTGTAGTTGGAGCCCATGGTGTGGCCGTAGGCGCCGGTCACCGGGGTGGCGAGCACATCCCCCACCGCCAGGTCGGACGGCACGGACGCTTGTTGGACGATGACATCGCCAGACTCGCAATGCTTGCCGACAATGCGCACCTGCTGGTCTCGCTCGGCCGATGTTGCCCGCGGCAGGAAAGCCTCATAACCGCTGCCGTAGAGAACCGGCCGGGGATTGTCGCTCATGCCACCGTCGACCGACACGTAGGTGCGCACGCCGTCGATCGGCTTGATCGTGCCGACCCGGTAGGCGGTGAGGGCCGCCTGAGCGACGATGGCACGCCCCGGCTCGGCGAGGATGCGGGATTCGATCCCGGCATCGGCACAGGCCGACTTCACCGCCTCGGCCCACTCGGTGATGGAGGGCGCCGACTCCCCCTCGACGTAGGCGACGCCTAGCCCTCCCCCGATCGAAAACTCGCGGGCCCCGGCTCGATGAACGAGGGGGGCAAGGGCTCCAATCGCTTTGACGAACGAATCGACGACGAACACCTGGCTGCCGATGTGAGCGTGCAGGCCGGTCAGTTCCATGGCGGACGACCCGGCGGCCCGGTCGATGGCGGCCTCCGCCACTCCCCCGGTCAGACCGAATCCGAATTTGGAGTCTGCCGCGCCCGTCTGGAGGTATTCATGGGTGTGGGCTTCGATCCCAGGATTGATCCGGAGGAGGACTGTCGGAGCGGCCAGGCCATCGCCGACCAGTGCCTCAATCCGGTCGAGCTCGTCGAAGGAATCGATAACGATCCGACCAACACCGGCCTCGAGCGCCATGCGAAGCTCCAACTCGGATTTGTTATTGCCGTGCATGACGAGCCGGTCGGCGGGCACCCCGGCATGAAGCGCGACGTGCAGCTCACCGCCGGTGGCAACGTCGAGATGCATCCCCTCCTCGTGGGCGAGTTGGGCCATGGCAGTGCAGAGGAACGCTTTGGTGGCATAGGCCACACCATCGCCGAACCCGGCAACGGCCTCACGACACCGGGCTCGCAGGTGTGTCTCGTCATAGATGAAGAGTGGAGTACCGAATTCCTCAGCCAGGTCGAGCACGTCACAGCCGCCAATAGACAGTCGGCCATCGGCCGACACAGCAGCGGTATCGGAAAGAAGATGGGTGGGAAGCGCGGTCATGAGGTCGCTATTGAAGCGCCTTGGGAGCCAAGTGCGGAATCGTCCTGCTGGTCAGGGTGGGCTGTTGGCGGTGGCGAGCCGGTTGAGCCGGTATTCCTGGTACTGGTCGAGGTGGCCGAGTAGTTGATCAACGTGATCGGCGGGAAGGACTGAACGGGCCGGCTGGTACTCGAATCCGAACTTGTCGAGGAAGACCACTTCCCCGTTCGG
>CAXMQV010000069.1:0-20923 GCA_964195905.1 uncultured Gammaproteobacteria bacterium | reverse complement strand
CTCCGCCCGCATCGGCCGACACCAGTCTGCCGGACGGCCGATATGTGGCACTGGGCGATTCGTACTCGTCCGGCAAAGGTGTCGAACCGTATGAGGGAGCCAACGGAGAGGCCGACCCGTGTTTTCGGTCATTCGGCGCCTACCCGCGACTACTCGCCGACCTGCTCAACACCTCCGATTTCGAGTTCTGGGCTTGCTCGGGAGCCCACGTGTATCAGCTCAGTTCACGCACGGTCAGCCAGGATGAACCGCCGTTCGATGACCCCGCGCAGGTCCCGCCCGGATCGCCGAACCGGTCCGCCCTCGACCGCCTCGGACCAGACGTCTCGCTCGTGACGATCACCATCGGGGGCCACGACGCCGGGTTCGGCGATGTGATGTTCGACTGCATCCAGCCGTTCTGGCTCGGCACCTGTGACGATCTCGACCCGGAGGTTCAAGAGGATCTGACGAGGCTTCCGAGCCGGCTCGTACCCCTGTACCGATCGATCAGGGCCAAGGTCCATCCCGAGGCCCGCATTCTCGTGCTCGGATACCCGCAACTCTTTCCCGACGACCCGGGCGGCGTCTGCGTCGACGGTGGCTTCATCAACTCGACCGAACGACGCTGGCTCAACGGCATCGCGACACAACTCAATGCCGTTATTGAAGACTCGGCATCGTCGGTGGCCGGAGTCGAGTACGTGTCGGTCCGGGGAACCTTCCGCAATCACGAGATCTGCGGCAGCGGTGATGCCTATCTCATCGGGGCCAGCCTGCAGCATCCGTCGAACAGCTTCCACCCCAACTACAAAGGCCAACTGGCGCTCTCCGACACCGTAAGGGTTCACCTCAACACGATTCCCTCGCCGGTCGCACCGCCGCCTCCGCCACCGCCCCCTCCACCACCACCGGTTGTCACCGAGGCGGTCGGTGTGTTCAATCCCGCCTCGGGCGTTTGGTCGCTCCCGAGCCAGGACGGCTCCAGCACCGTCTTCTACTACGGGATCCCCGGCGACACCCCCCTACTGGGTGACTGGGACTGCGACGGTCTCGACACGGTGGCGATGTATCGCCCCAGCAGCGGGTTTGTTTACCTGCGCAACAGCAACGACTTTGGTGTGGCCGACGAAGACTTCTATTACGGAATTCCGGACGATGTACCCATCGCCGGTGACTGGGATGGTGACGGCTGCGACACCCTCGCCATCTTCCGTCCCGCCGAGGGGCGGCTGTACGTGAGCAACTCGCTCGGGACCCGTCCGGCCGATTTCTCGTTTCTCTATGGGAATCGGGGCGACCGACCCTTTGCCGGTGACTTCGACGCGGATGGAAGGGACTCGATCGGGTTCATCGCTGCCACCGGCATGATCGTTCACAAGAACCTGCTGGCGCCGGGGCCCAATGACTTCAGCGTCTACTACGGCCGCACCACTCATCGGATCGTGGCCGGGGATTGGGACGGCGACGGCGACGATACACCCGGCGCCTATCAACCGGATGGACGGGTCCGCCTGTGGAACGCATGGGCCTTCGGGACACCCGCCCAGACGGTCAGCCTGACCGCGGACCGGCTGCCGGTGGCCGGGTTCACGGCCCGTTGACAACGATCACCAACTCCACCGGTTGGATAGCGAATTCGCAGCGGCTTCAGCGGAAGGCGGGAATGATCGTCTCGCCATAGTGATGGAGGGTCTCCTCCTGCTGGTCGTGCATCAGGTAGACGCAGAATTGGTCGACCCCCACCGCCTCGAGCTCACGAATTCTCTCGATGTGGGCTTCCGGTGGGCCGAGCACACAAAACCGATCAACCGCATCATCGGGCACGAAGTCGGTTGAGGGATTGCCGACGGCGCCATGGTGGCGATAGTCGTAGTCCTGCCGTTCCTTGATGTAGTCGGACAGAACGGTCGGCACCTTCTCCGGATCATCGCCGTATCGTTCCACCAGGTCGGCCACGTGGTTGCCAACCATCCCGCCGAACCAACGGACCTGATCCCGTTGGTGCACGAGGTCATCGCCCACATAGGCGGGGGCGGCGGCGCATACCTTGACATCAGATGGATCCCGCCCGGCCGCCTCGGCCGCCGAGCGCACGAACTTCGAGGTCCACTCCACCAGGTACGGATCGGCCAACTGCAGGATGAAGCCGTCGGCGATGCGGCCCGTCAACGTCAGCGCCTTTGGCCCGTACCCGGCCATCCAGACCGGGAGATCGTGGCCTTCGCGCACCCAGGTGATCTGCAGATTCTGGCCGTTGTAGTCAACCTCCTTGCCGGCCACCAGGCCTTTGATGACCCTTATCGATTCCTCGGTCTCGGCGAGGGTGGATGGCTTCCGGCCGATGAACCGGAGGGCCGAGTCACCCCGGCCCATGCCGCACACCATCCGGTCCTCGAACATCTCGTCGAGGGTGGCGAAGAGGGAAGCCAGCACCGTCCAATCCCGGGTCCCCGGATTGGTGACCATCGGTCCAACCTTCATGTTCTTCGTGCCCTCGAGCATGAGGGTGAAGATCACGAACGGCTCCTGCCACAGAATGTGTGAGTCGAACGTCCACCCGTAGGTGAAGCCCATGTCCTCAGCCAGCCTGGCGAGACGAACCACCTCCCGGGCCGGTGGGTTGTTTTGCAATACGACTCCAAATTCCATGCGGCTTCCTCCTGGGGACTCGTTTGGATTATGTCTGCTGTGGAAAGCCCAGGTCGACGCCCCGGTGGATGGGATCGGACCACCGGCTGATGACCACCTTTGGCCGGGTATAGAAATGGATGCCCTCAGGGCCGTAGATTCCGTGTGACCCGAAGATCGACTCCTTCCAGCCACCAAATGAGTAGAAGCCGAGTGGAACGGGGATGGGAACGTTGATGCCCACCATGCCTACCTGGATTTCGTTCTGGAACTTGCGAGCCGCCCCACCGTCGTTGGTGAACACGGCGGTGCCGTTGCCCCACGGGTTGTCGTTGATGAGCTTGATAGCTTCCTCGAAGCTGTCGACGCGCACGATGTCGAGCACGGGCCCGAAGATCTCGTCCTGGTAGATACTCATGTCGGGGGTGACATTGTCGAACAGCGTCGGGCCCAGGAAGAAGCCGTCCTCATGGCCCTCCGGAGCGAACCCGCGCCCATCGGCGACGAGCGTGGCTCCTTCCCGCTCGCCGGCGTCGATGTAGCCGGTCACCTTGTCACGATGCACCCCGGTGACGAGCGGGCCCATTTCCGAGTCTGGCTGGTCGCCCGGGCCGACTTTGAGGGTCGCCATCCGTTCCTTCATCTTCTCGATGAGGCGATCGGCGGCATCGCCAACTGCCACCACAACCGAGATTGCCATGCATCGCTCCCCTGCCGACCCATAGCCGGCAGAAACCGCCGAATCGGCCGCCAGCTCCATGTCGGCGTCTGGCAGCACGATCATGTGGTTCTTGGCGCCACCCAGCGCCTGGACCCGCTTGTTATTGGCGGTGCCGGTCTCGTACACATACCGGGCGATGGGGGTGGAACCGACGAAGCTGACCGCCGAGACATCGGGGTGCACGAGCAGGCGATCGACCGCAACCTTGTCGCCGTGCAACACGTTGAGCACGCCATCTGGCAAACCGGCCGCCGCGAACAACTCGGCCGAGAAGTTGGAAGCCGATGGGTCCTTCTCGGACGGCTTCAGCACAAACGTGTTGCCGCACGCAATGGCAATCGGGTACATCCACATGGGGACCATGGCCGGAAAGTTGAACGGCGTGATTCCCGCCACCACTCCGAGCGGCTGGCGCATCGTATAGGTGTCCACCTGGGTCGAAACGTTCTCTGAGAAGTCGCCTTTCAGTAGATGAGGGATGCCGCAGGCGAACTCAATGACCTCGAGGCCGCGTTGCACCTCGCCGAGTGCATCGCTGAACACCTTGCCGTGCTCGGCCACGAGCAGCTTGGCAATCTCCTCCCGATTCTTCTCAATGAGGTCGCGGAAGGCGAACATGATCCGGGTGCGCGCCGAGATCGATGTGTCGCGCCAGCCGGGGAAAGCTGCCTTGGCGGAGGCCACCGCTGCGTCAACGTCGGCAACTTCGGCAAACGCCACTCGTCCCGCCACGAGACCGGTCGCCGGGTTGTATACGTCGCCCCATCGCTCCGGCGCTTTGCCGTCGGGTTGGTTGTCGATCCAGTGTCGGATCTCGTTCATCGTCTTTATCTCCTGTGTCTAAACCAGATAATGATTCATGCCGCGCTTGAGGTACTGCCCGTGACCGGTGGTTCCCACGTACGAGTCCTTCTCGACGATCACCCGGCCGCGAGACAGCACGGTATCGACCTTGCCGCCGATTTCCATGCCGTCATAGGCCGTGTAGTCAATGTTGCCGTGAATCGTGTCGGTCCCATACATAAAGGACGTGCCCGGGTCGTAGATGACGATGTCGGCATCCGACCCGACGGCAATCGTCCCCTTCCGGGGGTAGAGGCCCATCATCTTGGCCGGGGCGGTGCAGCACATTTCGATCCATCGATTGAGACTGAACCGTCCCTCGACGACGCCGCTTTGATACATGACCTGGAAGCGCTCCTCGACTCCCGGCAACCCGTTGGGGATAAGGGTGAAATCGCCTTCGCCGAGGCGCTTCTGGCGGCCCATTTCCTCATCATCGTCGTAGAAGAAATCGGCGTGGTCCGTTGAAACGACCTGGAGGTCGCCCCGGATGAGGGCATCCCACAGGGCGTCCTGGTGCCCTTCGGACCGGAACCGGATGGGAGTGGAGCACACATACTTGGCGCCCTCGAAACCCGGCACGTCGATGTCGTCTTCGACCGAGAGATGCAGGTAATGAGGGCAGGTCTCGCCAAAGGCGTTCTGACCGCGGTCACGGGCGAGCGTCAACTCGGCAACGCCTTCTTTGGCCGACATGTGGACGATGTAGAGCGGGGCGCCGGCTACCTCGGCCAGCGCCAGGGACCGGTGCACCGCTTCGGACTCAGTGGCCGGTGGGCGGGTGATGGTGTGGTACTTGGGCTCGGTCTCACCGCGGGCGATGGCTTGTTCACGCAGGACATCAATGGCTATGCCGTTCTCGGCATGCATCATGATCATCGTGCCGTCTTTGGCAGCCTGCTGCATGGCCCGGAAGATCTCACCGTCGGTCGAGTAGAGGACACCCGGGTAGGCCATGAACAGCTTGAAGGTGGTGACCCCGTCCTCAACGATCGTCTCCATTTCCTTGAGCGTGCCATCGTTGACGTCGCTGACGATCATGTGGAAGCCGTAGTCGATGGCGCAGTTGGCCTCAGCCTTGGCCATCCAGGTGTCGAAGCCGGCCTGGAGAGGCTCACCCTTGGCCTGTACCGCGAAGTCGATGACGGTCGTCGTGCCGCCGTGGGCGGCCGCCCTGGTTCCGGATTCGAAGCTGTCCGAGACGAAAGTGCCACCGAACGGCAGCTCGAAGTGGGTGTGAACGTCGACGGCGCCGGGCACCACGTACTTGCCGGTGGCGTCGATGACTCGATCGGCTCCCTCGGCCCAGGTCTGGGCGCTCCCCTGGGCGATGGCGACGACCTTTCCGTTGTCGATGAGAACGTTTGCCTGCATCGTCTCGGTCGCAGTGATGACCGTTCCACCCTTGATGACCGTCGTCATGTTTCCCTCCTCGGGTCCTTGCGAAGCCTCAGCGAATCAACCACCTCAAGCTAGTGGAGCAAGCCGCCGGCCGCCGACCGCCGACCGCCATCCAGACCCCGGACCCCGGATCCCGGACCCCGGAAGCGTCTCAGCTAGATGGATGCTGATGCTCCGTCGCGAAACGTCGGATGGCGTCGCTGAAGGCGTCGGGTTGGGAAAGGCTGCACGAATGGCCGCCGTCCTGGATGATCTCCACCTCGACGTTGGTCATTCCTTCGATCATCGTGGGGAGAGCCGCGACATTGTGTTTGTCGCGGACGCCCATGAGCGCCAGCACCGGCCCCGGGTACTGGATGAGGAGCGACCGGAAGTCCCGGCCGGCCAGATCACGGAGCGCCTGCCCGGCGCCCTTGAGGGACAAGGCGCCTCGAGCGTCGAGGGCCTCGCCGGTCCCCGGGGGAGCGATCCTGGCGAGCGACTTCGCCGCCATCCGATTCAGGAACGGCCCCGCCAACGGGAAGAGCAGCCCTTGCGTTCGGTTGACCCAGGCGGTCATCCCCTGGAATTCCACCCCAGCACCCGACGACACGAGACCGGCCACTCGATCGGGATGAGCGGCGGCGGCGGCGATACCCACGTACGCACCGAGTGAGAGGCCGACCACCGTGGCCGAACCGCCGGCGTGGTCGTCGATCGTCTTGCGCACCGCCTCGACTCCGGCCTCGAGACTGAAGCGGGCCGCCCGAGCCACGCCATGACCGGGAAGATCGATGGCGATGCACCGAAACTCCTCGGAGAGCCGCGTTACCTGGGGATGCCACATCCCGAGGTTGGCTCCCGCCCCATGGACAAACACGAGCGGATGGCCGTTGGCGGGGCCGGTGATCTCGACGGCGTTCACGACACCACCCGATAGACGGCTCCAGCGAACCCGAAGGTCGGACCGTCCACCCCGGCAGCCGCGAACTCGTCACCCAGTTCGATGAGTCGGGCGGCGAACTCGGCCGCCTGTTCTTCGGGCATTTGGACTGCGTAGAGCCGGCCCTGGTCGGCGAACGGTTGCTCAGCCTGCGGCGCCGCCTCGCGCCCGGCTTGCTCGAAGAGAAAGTGCAGCTTGTCGAGCCCACCCTCGCCCACCTCAATCCGCAATCGGTCGTAGGTAGGAGCGAAGATCCGCTCGGTGAGCGCCCGGACTTTGCGTTCCTCGATCACCTCGATGAGACCGGCCCGCTCGAGCACCTTGAGGTGGTGGCCGACATTGCCATGGGTCAGGTCAAGGGAGACTGCCAGTTGCTTCGCACTCGCCGGGGACGCTTCCAACGCCGTGAGCAAACGCGTGCGCACGAGGTGAGCGATCGCCTTTAGCTGCGAGGGCTCAGTGAGAGTCACTTCACGATCTGTACGTACTGTCATTTTAGTATGTTATGCAATTGCAGTACGTAAGGCAACCGGACACCTCAACGGCTTGGAAATCAGAGGCCGGTGACCGGTGACGGGCTGCGCGCAGCGCAGCCCTAGTTGATCTCGAACCGCGTACCTATCGCGGTGGGGGGATCGCTCCGCAGGATGGCTCGCAGAAACGGGTAGCGATCGAGCCACCTCAAGAGCGCTTTCCAGTTGACGATGACGAGGACCACGATCATCGCCGGGAACGGGACGCTCGGCAGCACCTGCGACAGGCTCGGATACTCGGGAACCAGATTGATGGCGTAGGCCTGCAGCGCACCAAACAACAGCACGCCGAAAGCGGCCCGCAACGGATGCCATCCTCCGAAGATGACGATCGCCAGCACGATCCACCCGAGGTTGCGGGTCGGGCGGTCCGACCATCCCAGGATGACATCGAGGCTGAAGGCGGCTCCGCCGATTCCGATAAGAGCCCCACCGACGGCGGTATAGAAGTACCGCATCCGGTTGACCGGGACACCACGGGAGTGGGCAGCCTCAGGCCGCTCTCCGATGCCCTGCAACTCGAGGCCTCGCCGGGTTCTATACATGAACAGATAAGTAGCGATCACCACGAGGTAGGCCAGATACACCACAACGTTGTGGCTGAACATGACCGGGCCAAAGAAGGGGATGTCGCTCAGCAGCGGGATATCCCAGGCCGGGACGCCGACCGGCGGACGCCCGACGTAGGACTGACCGAGGAACCGGCTCAGCTCGGTGCACAACGCAAAGAGCACGAATCCGACCGCCACCTGGTTGAGGCTCAGCTTGATGCTGCCGAAGGCGACCACCAGGGCGACGAGCGTCCCTACCACCGCCGCCGCCGGGAAGCCGAGCCAAACATTGTCCGTCTCAAAGGCAACCACGAACCCGGCCAACGCCGCCAGCATCATGCTGCCGTCGACCGACAGGTTGATGACTCCGGCCTTCTCGCTGATCGTCTCCCCCATCGTGGCAAACATCAGCGCCGAACCGCCCGCCACGATGGAAGCGATAGTCGCCGTATCGAACATGTCGAAAAACGCGTTGATCATCCGCTTCCACCCCCAGCCTGAGACGCCGACATCTCCCGCACCGCCCGGTGGCCGGCCCAGGCCAATCCGAACATAGTCGACAGCACCAAAACACCCTGCAGTACTCCGCCCAGGGTGGGGCGGACGTCCAGGCGCAGCTGCAGACTCGGGCTACCCACCGCGATCATGGCGAAGAAAAAGGAAATGGGGATGACCAGGAACGGCCGGAATCTGGCCAGCAACACCACCAGGATGGCAAGGAAGCCGTAGTTGCCCGAGATGGAGGGAATCAGCTTGAAGTGGAACCCGAGGGCTTGTGAGGTACCGGCGATACCGGCCAGCGCGCCGCAGATCATGAAGGCGCCGAGCAGGTAGCGGTTGGTGGGTATCCCGAGCAGGAACGAGCTGGGCCGGTTGCGACCCACGGCTTTCAGTTTGAGTCCGTAGAGCGTCCCCCGGAACAGGAGCCAGACACCGATCAGTGCCACGATGGCAATACCCACCGCCAGCGGAGACAGCTTGGTTTGTCCGAGGGAAGGGAGCAGCGACTCGTCCGGGAAAGGATCGGTGCCACTGGTCGATGCGACCCCCGACCGCGCCCAGGGACCGATGACCAGATAGGTCGTGAGGGAGAGAGCGACGAAGTCGAGCCCGAGGCCACCGAAAATCTCGTTCACACCTCCCGCCGTACGGAGAACACCGACGAGCAGACCCCACAGCATGCCGCCGATCGCCCCGGCCAGAATCGTGAGCAGTATGAGGAGGGGCCGGGGCGCCGACACACTCCGAGCTACCCAGGCAGCGCCGATCGCCCCCATAATGATCTGGCCTTCGATGCCGATGTTCCACATCCCGGCATTGAAGGTGACGATGAGACCGGCCGACGCCAGGGCGATCGGGACCCAGACCATGAAGGTGTCTCCAACCTTGCGAGCTGAGTCTCCCTCGAACGGCGGCCAGCCAATCGAACCTTCGACGATGATCTTCAATGGCTCCCACGGATTCGTGCCGGCCAGCAACAGCAAGCCGATCACCGAAACGAGCACCACGACGACCGGCAAGACGACGGTGTTGACGCGGGTCACGTCGAAACCCCCTCGGCCCCGGCCTTCCGCCCACCGATGAGCAATCCGATCTCATCCACGTTTGTCGCCGAGGCGTCCAGCTCACCGATCACCCGGCCTGAGAAGAACACGAGGATCCGATCGCTGTATCGGAGCAGCTCATCAAGATCGGCCGATGCGAACAGGATGGACGTGCCCTGTTCACGCCGGGCCAGCAGCTGCTCCCACACCCAATCGGCGGATTCAATGTCGAGGCCCCGGGTCGGATGCTCCATGAGCAAAACCGTGAGCTCGTCCGGGAGCATCGCCAGCAGAACGCGCTGCTGGTTCCCGCCCGACAGTGACTCGGCGGTCGAGGCCTCGGTTCCCTTGATGGTGTAGTGGTCAACCTGTTCTTCGGCACGCTGGCGGGCCACTCCCCAATTGATGAAGAAGCTGGTGTCTTTCCCGGCGAGTACGAAGTGCTCGGTGATGGTGAGTCCCTCGATGAGACCCTCCTCCAGGCGGCCGGCCGGAAGGTACTTCACCTTCGCCGCCAGGTAGTCGCGATAGTGCCTTCCCGTCATGTCCTGCCCTGCGATGGAGACCGTGCCTTCCCTGGGGGCGCGCATGCCGCAGCAAATCCGGAGGAACGCATCCTGACCGCTTCCCTCCATTCCGGCGACTCCGATCACCTCCCCCGCCTTGACGTCGAGCGAAATCGGCTCCTCGCTGAGCAGTCCGCCGGCGGTGCGGATGGAATCGAGGGACAGCTGGGAATCCCCGAGTAGCACCTCATTGCGTTCACGAACCTCGATGGCCTGGCCGAACATCATCTCCACCAACTGCTCGGGCGGGACCGGCATCTCTGCTTCGCCCACCACTTTGCCGCGAGTCATGACGGTCACTCGCTCGCACAGGTCCGCCACCTCTTCCAGTTTGTGCGAGACGAAGATGACGCTCATGCCTTCCTGGGCCAGAGCCTTGAGCGTGACGAAGAGCTTGGACCGCTGATCGGCCGAGATACCGGTGGTTGGCTCGTCGAGAATGAGCACTCTCGCCCCCAGCCACAGCAGCCGGAGTATCTCGAGCTGCTGCCGCTCGCCGACGGTAAGGGTGCGGACGGGAGCTCCCGGGTCCAGGTTGAAGCCGTAGCGCTCCGCCAGCTCGAGCAGCTGCTTGGTGGCCTCACCGCGGTCGAGTCGATTGGATCCCGGGCTGCCAAGCACGAAGTTGTCGATGACGCTGAATGGCAGAAAAACCAGCGGATCCTGATGCAACATCCCGATCCCGGCCGCGATGGCGTCGACCGGCGACGCCAGCTTGATGGTCTTGCCGTCGAGCACGATCTCGCCGGAGTCGGCTGAATGAAATCCCGATAGGACCTTCATGAGGGTCGACTTACCGGCGCCGTTTTCTCCGAGGAGCCCGTGGAGCGTGCCGGTGTCGACGGTGATGGTGATGCCGTCATTGGCACGGACCGGGCCGAAGTGCTTGTGGATGTCACGCAGCTCGAGGCTCATTCCTCCGCAGGCTAGAGAATCAGAACAGCCCGTGTCGAACCGACAATGGGAGAGGGGAGGGCACAGCCCTCCCCTCTCGTCTCACTGGTTGGTTTGGCTACCCGAACACGTTCACTGAGCAGACGCCCTCGACGCCCTCCACGCACTGCGGGGAGTACCAGATCTCGAACTCCGTGGCGACTTGACCGTCGGCCACGAACTGCGAGCCGTCCTGCCAATTGAGCGGGCCCTTGTACAGTTCGATCGAACCGTCGGCCAGGCCGGCGATAAACGTATCGAGTGAGGCCTTGTTGTCGGCGGACAGGCCGTTGCCCTGGAAGAAGCCGACGACGCTTGAGTCATCACTATTGATGTTGTCCCAATCCGGCTCGAACCAATTCCATTCGGGCGTGAAGTTCCCATCGATCACCGACTGGGCGGCCTCCAAGTAGGCCGGGCCCCAGTTGAAGTAGGGAACACCCAGGCAGATATCCGGCGCCTCGTTGCAGGCATCACGGAAGTCATAGGGAACTGCCCACAAGTCCTCGCCGGCGTCGGCGCGCTGCCCACTGCGGATGAGTGCGACGTTGTTGTCGATACCCGAGAGGACCACGTCGGCACCACCGTCGATGAAGTCATTGACCACCTGGGTCGGATCCAGGGTGACCCCCGGAATATTGAACCAGAAGCCGATGTACGTGACGTTGAAGCTGAGATCGGCCGGGTTCTCGTCCCGGACATTCTCCCAGCAGTATTGGGCACCCAGGTAGGCCGAGTTGACCAGGCGACGGGTCTCGTCGTTCGTCAGCGGCCCCAGGTAGGCCAGTTCACCTGTCTGAGTCGTGAGAGCCGCCGCACAGCCGGCGATCATCTTGCCGTAGATCATCTGGCCCCAGATGTTTCCCAGATTGGTCAGGTCGGCCCGAAAATCCTTACCGTCGGCCCAGGCACTGTCGCCCGACGACCAGATCATGGGCGTGTCCGGGAATTGCGCGGCAGCTTCGAAGGCGCCGTCGCGCATGTCGTCAGAGTTGAGGATGATCATGTCGGCCCCGAGGTCGATCATGTCGCCGGCAACGCTTGGGAACGAGAGTCCGGGCGTATCGCTCGTGTTAGCAAACTCGAAGACAATGAGATCATCTTCCGTGAGGCCAAGCTTGTCGATCACATACTCGGCGCCCTCGAAGTGGGCTTGGCTGTAACCGCCGTCGTTCTTCGGGCCAACCAGGATGATGCCCAGCTTAAAATCGCCGGCATCGCTCCCACCTGCCGTAGTAGTGGTGGCGTCGGTGCCGCCGCCAGCAGTGGTGGTCGTGTCATCATCTCCGCACGCCGCGGCGACCAGCGCAAAGGCCAGCAGCACTCCGAGCAGCTTCGTAAGTCGTTTTGAAAACATGGTTTCGGCTCCTCCTCAGGTTACCATGACCTGGACTCTAGGTCATGAGAGGGGGGGTAGGTGAATGCCGAAAGACCCTGACGGGTGGGGAAAGGGCCGCGAGCTACCTCACCCTCAGGTCACAGCTCGCCGAGGCGGTCAACCCGCGTCTTCGATCGCCTTCTCGAGCATTTCGAACCCCTCATCTGCCTCAGCCTCCGTCAGGCTCAGCGGGGGCGCTATCCGCAGCACGTTGCCGTAGAGGCCACCCTTGCCGACCAGGAGGCCGTTGTCTTTGGCGTTCTCCATGATCCTGGTGGTGATCTCCGGGTCTGGATCCTTGGTTCCCGGTTTCACAAGCTCAACCCCGATCTGGAGGCCCTTGCCGCGCACGTCACCGACGATCGAGCCTTCCTCGTCCGCCAGATGATCGAGCCGCGACTTCAAGTGATTGCCCACCTTGAGGGAGTTGGTCTGCAGGTCGTGCTCGATCAGGTAGTTGATGTTGGCGAGAGCCCCCGCCGTCGCCAACGGGTTGCCTCCGAAGGTGGAGATGGAATTGGCTTTGATGCTGTCCATGACGTCGGCCCGGGCGATCACCCCACCCATAGCGAGCCCGTTGCCGACGCCCTTGGCGAAGGTGATGATGTCGGGAGTCAGATCGTGGGCCTGGTAGCCCCAGAAGTTCTCTCCGGTTCGGCCCCATCCAGTCTGGACCTCGTCCGAAATGAACAGAATGCCGTACTCGTCGAGCACCTCTTTGAACGCGCCGAAGAACCCGTCAGGGGGCGTCGTGAAGCCACCGACACCCTGAATCGGCTCGGCGATCATGGCGGCGACATCGCCGGCAGTGGCGACGTCGATCATGTCGCGCAGGTCGGCGACACAGGCGGCGATGAACTCATCGTCGGGGAGATGGCCGAACGGGCTGCGGTACTTGTAGCCGTTGTGGATGTAGATGACGGCCAGCGGGCTGAGGGCAGTCGGCGACCACGACCGGTTGCCGGTCAGCGAGACGGCGGCAAAAGACCGGCCGTGATAGCTGTTGCGCAGCGCCAGGATCTGGTTCGACTGCCGGTTGATGGTTGAAAGCATCATGGCGGCGTCGTTTGCCTCGGTGCCCGAGTTGGTGAAGAACACCTTGGCGTTCGGGATGCCCGAGAGCCCGGCGATCTTCTCAGCGAGGTCGATCTGGGCCTCGATGAGGTACAACGTCGAGCTGTGCATGATGCGTGCCGCCTGCTCCTGCACCGCCTCGGTTACCTCGGGGATGTTGTAGCCGGTCATCGTGGTGAGGATTCCGCCGAAGAAATCGAGGTACTCCTTCCCCTCGGCGTCCCAGACCCGGCGCCCATCGCCCCGGACCAGGGAGATCGGCTCCTGGTAGTAGAGGGCCATCCACGACGGCAGCACCTCCCGATGACGAGCCAGCAGCTCTGCGTGCGTTGCCATGATTCCTCCAGTCGCGATGTACCGAAAAGCTAGTCGAGGGACAAGCGATCCCGCGGCGCGTGACTACCCCTTTGTCTGCCCAGCTAGCTTGCGGGTTCCCTGTCTCCCCCACCCCGCCTCCTCCTTCGTCGGAGGCCGAACCCGGAGGGTTCGCCCCCTCACCTCATGGAGGGGAAGAAGAACAAGAGGCCCCGTGATTCCCTCCGGTGGGCGGTGGGCGGTGGGCGGCGGGCGCTCTATCCGCGCTTCTTCGTGGCCTGGCGAGCGGCTTCGATCTCGGTTACGAATCGGTCGACGCTGGTGGCGGCGATGGTTTGTCCGATCAACTCGAGCGGCAAGTCGTCGAGTTTCTTGAAGCGAACGCACGACTTACCCATGTCGAGCTTCTTGCCTGTCGCCCGGTAGGCGGAAACAAACTCCTCACGGGTGTCCTCCTCGGCGTAGACGGCAGTGAGATACACCGCCATGTGGTTCTTCCGACTGGCCAACCCGGCGTACATCAGCGGCTGTCCGTTGTATGTGTCCGGGTACCGGGCGAGTGGCACCTGGTAGGTGATCATTCCCCAGTTCATGGCCTCTTCGTACCCATCGGGCAGGTTGGCGAGGATTTCGGTCCGAACCGCCTCAATCGCCTCGCGCCGATCCGGTTCGAGAGCGACGAGGTACCCCGCGACAGCCGTTGCGTCAGATCGCATCCGCTAGGGAGCCACCAGCGGCCCGTAGGCGTCGGGGCGACGATCCCGGTAGAAGGCCCATTGCTTGCGGACTTCGTCGATGAGATCGAGATCCAGATCACGGATGAGGAGCTCCTCCTCCGTGTCCGAAGCAGCGCCGTCGATGATCTGGCCGCGGGGATCGACGAAGTAGGAGGATCCGTAGTAGTCGTTGTCGCCGTACGGTTCCTTGCCGATCCGGTTGATCGCACCGATGAAGTACTCGTTGGCGACGGCGGCTGCGGGCTGTTCCAGGTTCCACAGATACATGGAAAGGCCCCGGCTGGTGGCCGACGGATTGAACACGATCTTGGCTCCGGCCAGACCGAGGGCCCGCCAGCCTTCCGGGAAGTGGCGGTCGTAGCAGATGTATACGCCGATCCGGCCGACAGCGGTATCGAAGATCGGGTAGCCCATGTTGCCGGGACGGAAGTAGAACTTCTCCCAGAACCCGTTCACATGCGGGATGTGGGTCTTGCGGTACTTGCCGAGGTAGGTGCCGTCGGCGTCGACGACGGCCGCCGTGTTGTAGAAGAACCCATCGTCTTCTTTCTCGAAGATCGGCACCACAATGACCATCCCGGTCTCCTTGGCGAGGTCGATCATCACCTGAGTGGTGGGGCCGTCGGGAATCGGTTCGGCATAGTCGAAGTGCTCGGTTTCCTGCACCGAGCAGAAGTACGGGCTGTAGAACAACTCTTGGAAACACATAACTTGCGCGCCGTCGGCGGCTGCCTGACGGGCGTAATCGATGTTCTTCTGAAGCATCGACTCTTTGTCACCGGTCCACTCGGTCTGGACAATGGCAGCCCGAACCACATTCGGCATATCAGCTCCTTCTCGACCGTGGTCGAAAACTAGCGGAGCAGACCCGGCTGCGCCGGGACTGCTGTCACCTGTCACCGGTCGCCTGTCGCCGGCGTTTACCCTCCACTCATGGCCACTCGCGAGACTTCGCTTCCGGTTGATCGAACGCTTCGGCAGATCCTGGTGGGATTCCGGTACGTGGGAGCGGTGTGGATCTCAATCATCGGGATCATCGCCATCGCGGAGTGGAAGGCCACGGCGGTCGTTGTCCTCAGCACTCTGGCGATCGCCTGGGTGTGGGCGGTCGTGACCGGCTTCTCTCCTCGCCATGTCATTCGGGGATGGCCCTTCCTGCTCGCCGACCTGGCGGTCGGATCGTGGACCGCGGTTGCGCCGGCGTTCACCGACACCACCGAGGGAGGGACCTTCTCGGGCGGGTACCCGTTCTCAACCGTTCTCGTCTGGGCGTACGCCTTCGGCATCCCCGGCGGCGCAATCTCGGGTCTCATCGTGTCGATCGTCGGCCTGTCCCAGGACCAGAACCCGTTCACGACCAACCTCACAAACGCCCTCATTTATGTCGCCGGTGGAGGCGTGGTGGGCTGGGGCTTCAGCGTGCTACGGCGCAGCGAGAATCGCCGCCTTGAAGTTGAGGAGATGCTGGCCACCGAACGGGCCGAGCGCATCCGCTCGGAAGAGCGGGCTGAGGTGGCCGCTCACCTGCACGATTCGGTGCTCCAGACGCTGGCACTCATCCAGAAGCGATCATCGGAGCCCGCCGAAGTTGGCTCGCTGGCCCGCGGTCAGGAGCGGGAGTTGCGCAACTGGCTGTACGGCGCCGCCAATCTCAATGCCGACACTCTGGCCGGGGCCCTCGAAGAGGTCTGTGCCGACATCGAGGACCGCCAGCGCGTCGAAGTGGAGCTCGTGACCGTCGGCGACTGCCCGCTCAATGCCCACATCGGCGCATTGGTCGCGGCAACCCGCGAGGCTGTTATCAACGCCGCCAAGTTCTCGGGAGTCGAGAAGGTCTCGGTGTACGGCGAGCTGCGCGAACGTGACGTCCGTGTCTTCGTCCGCGACCGGGGAATAGGGTTCGACCCCGAATCAGTCGCAGAGGATCGCCAGGGAATCCGGGAGTCAATCGTCGGAAGAATGCGGCGACATGGTGGCGATGCCATCATTCGGAGCAGCCCGGGCGGCGGCACCGAAGTCGAGCTGTCTGTCACGAGGGAGGCACCGTGAGCGATCCGAAACCGAAGGTCTTCCTGGTCGACGACCACGATCTCTTCCGGGCCGGGGTCCGGAGTGAGATCGGGGACGCGGTTGAGATCGTTGGGGATGCCGACGACGTGGACGCCGCCATTGAGTTGATCGTCGAGCGCCAGCCCGATGTTGTGCTGCTCGATGTCCACATGCCCGGCGGGGGCGGCCGCGCCGTGCTGGAGGCGGTACACGGTCAGAACCCTGATATTCAGTTCCTGGCGCTCTCGGTTTCGGATGCCCCTGAGGACGTCGTCGACATTGTTCATGCCGGCGCCCGTGGATACGTCACCAAGTCGATCCGGCGCCAGGACCTCATCGACGCAATCCATCGGGTGGCCGGGGGCGATGCCGTGTTCTCCCCCAAGCTGGCCGGGTTTGTGCTCGACGCCTTCTCATCCCTCGAGCCGGCCGATGTCGATGAGGAGTTGGCCAGCTTGACTGCCCGGGAACAGGAAGTGCTTCGTCACATCGCCCGGGGTTACACCTACAAGGAAGTAGCCGAGCAGCTGTTCATCTCGGCCAAGACGGTTGAGACTCACGTCTCCTCGGTCCTCCGCAAACTGCAATTGACCAACCGCCACGAGCTAACGCGCTGGGCGACCGAGCGGAAGCTGATCTAGCGCCTTCGCCGCTGTCAACTGTCAACTGTCACCGGCGACAACGGGTCGAGCATCGGTTCTGGACCGTCATCAGTCTCGGAACGGTCGAGCCAGTAGCCGATGGCCAGCAGCACCAGGCCGAACCCGGCAAACAACAGCATGCGCCAAACGGGCGCCACCGCTGCCAGATCGACGATGAACAGCTTGCCAACGGCCAGCAGGATCGCCGCCAGGCCGGCTTGGCGGACGATGCGCTCCGTACTGCCGGCAAGCACCAGCACGACACCGAACACACCCCAGGCCGCGGTCACCCATGCCTGACCCTCCAACAGCCGCGACAGTTCCCAAGCCATCCAGCCGAGCGTCCCCACATAGGCACCGACGCTGTAGACCAGCGGCACATGGAACCCGAAGAAGTCGGGATCGTCCTTCGAAATGAGGGCAATCATGCCGGCTAGACCAAGCACGACAAGGCGGGCCAGGGCCGGGCTGTTGAAGATCGCCGGATCCATCAGATTCGGCTCGAACAGGGCAAAGGCGGCAACGGTGAACACCACGCCGAAGAAGACATGACCGGTGGTCTCCATCGGAGCCATCTGTGTCCGCCTGCCGACCAGAATCAGGCCGGCCCCTTCCGCCGCCAGAGCCATGACCAGGAAATCGGCATCGAACGCGAAACTCAACGCGGCCGTGGTGAACACCACCGCCGGAATCAACTGGATCCGGGAGAGATCGCCCAGTCCGCCTACTCCGAACGTCCAGGCGATGATGAGATGGACCGCGGCCAGGCCTCCGGCCACGGCAGCCCACAGGTAGTCATCGCCGACGTTTCCGTAGGCGTCCCAGAGCACCCGCGACGCCACAAAGGCGGAGAACGATGGGATGAGGGAGGCCAGCAGCGGAACGGTCTGATCCTCATCAGGATGGAGATAGGCCCGGACCAACGGAATCGCCAGCAACGTGAGCCATAGGGCGCCAATCGCCAGTTGGACGTCGATGACCGAACTGCGGCTGCTGCCGTGATCGAGGATGCCAACGACATCCACCAAAACCACCGTCCAGCCACCAACGGCGGCCGTCAGCAGCAGCGCACGCCACCCGAACAGGAAATAGAGCACGCCGACGCCCATCAGGACCAGGGCGACATACCCGCCCTCTCCGGGAGGACCGGTGAGCCGCCCACCAATGAGGATCGGTGCCGCGAAGGCGCCGATGACCCCGATAACGGAGAGCGACTCGGCCCGTTCACGGACGGCCAATACGACGGCGATCACCGAAACCGCCACCAGTTGGATGAAGGCTTCGGTGGTGCCGACCAGGTCGTACAGTCGGTGAGCGGCGAAGGCGCTCATGTAGAGCCCGGCCACCCCGCCGCCTTCCAGCAGCCGGGCATACCGCGGCCGGCGTTTGGAAAGACCGAGTCCGATCCCAATCAAAATCGAGCTGGCTGCAGCCCCAATCGCCACACGCGCCAGAGGCCCGATCAGACCCTGATCGATGGACCAGCGGAAGAGGAATACCAGTGCCAGAAGCAGAAGCCCCAGACCGAGCCGGGCCAAGGCGCGGGGAGTAATGAACTCCGAGGATGATGGTGCCATCATTGCGAGATCTCCTTGATGTCTTGACGACATCGTCGGACCTTCGGCGCTCTCTATCTATGGGGGAGGACCCTGGAAATGGGTAGGGGTTCCCGGAGTGCAAGCCAACCGCCAACCGCCAAGCAAGCGTGCGGACCGTCTATGTGGTTTCTCTGGGCCTGGCGCCGGCGGCGCCGGTCGTCGATCAGCTCGCCGTCCGGCGACAGCAGTCGACTTTTCGGCCAGGAACACGACCTACCGTGCGGCAGGGGCCGAAAAGTGACAGAAGATACAGAAACGGATCCCCAGCGAGGGACCCGTTTCTGGATAGCTCGCCCAATGAGCGAGACCTGTTGCTCACAGCCTATTCGACAGAGCCGACCGGTGCCTAGTTGGTGGAGACCGAGCCGAGGGTCACCATGATGGTCAGCCGGACGTCGTCTCTGATGACGACCAGCTCGATGTCGGTGCCGGGAGCCCGAGTGATCACCTCAGCCCGCAAATCCTTCGAGTCGCGGATCGGGTCGCCGTCGATGGAGATGACCAGGTCGCCTACTTCGATGCCGGCCGCTGCTGCCGCGGTCCCCTCGCTGACCAACATGATCAAGCCACCGGCATCGCCGTTGGGCGCCGAATCGACACTCACTCCGAGCTGGGCCAGTGCCACCGGCTCGCCAGACGTGATCTGGTCGGCCACGATCTTGGCGAGGTCGATGGAGATGGCGAAACCGACCCCGGCGTTGTCTCCGCTGTTCGTGAATATGACGTCGTTAATCCCCAGCACCCGTCCGTTGAGATCCACGAGCGGCCCGCCCGAGTTGCCGGGATTGATGGCGGCGTCGGTCTGCACCATGCTGATACCTCCAGTACCTTCTCCGACGATCCGGTCAACGGCGCTGATGATGCCCGCGGTCACCGTTTGGTCCAGCCGAAATGGGCTGCCAACGGCAACGGCCGTTTGCCCGACCGAGAGATCAGCGCCAATCGCCAACACTGCCACTGCGGGCACTTCCTCCGGGGCGATGGAAACCACTGCCACGTCGGTCGTATCGTCGGCGCCCAGCACCGTGCCCGTGGTGCTGGATCCGTCGGCGAATCGGACCGCAACCGTGGTGGCGGAACCCACCACGTGGGCAGCGGTCAGGATGTAGCCGTCCGCGTCGTAGATGACCCCTGAACCGGTTCCCGCACTCGTATCGAGCTGCACAACCGCCGGAGAGACTGCGGCGGCGGCCGCCGCGACCGGCTCGAGTGTGCCATTCGTTTGCGGTACGGTCGCAACCGGGGGCGGGCCCGACGTACCGACCAGGCTGGTGCCGGAAATCGGAAGGGTCGAGACGACGGTGTCGGCTACCGGGTCCTCGCTGGTGGCGCTCAGGCGCCCCAATCCGAAAGCGGTGGCAGCAATAACGGCCCCGAGCAGCAGGCCG
This sequence comes from uncultured Gammaproteobacteria bacterium, assembly GCA_964195905.1. GTDB lineage: Bacteria > Actinomycetota > Acidimicrobiia > Spongiisociales > SHLN01 > SHLN01. Next base: position 1,119 of record CAXMQV010000069.1, on the reverse strand, counting down.
AGCAGGAGACCCCGGCCGATACCGGCCCGGGTAGGGGCGGCAGTGGCCGATGGAACAACCGAACTCACAAGCGGTGCCAACCGGGCCGGCGCCGGCTCGGGTGGTGGCGCCACATAAACCGGTGGCGGAGAAGCCGGAGCAATCGAACTCGGATAGCTGGTCGGGTCGGACGGATAGAGGATGGAGGACCCTCCGATACCCGGCTCGGGAATGGGCAGAGCATCCTGGATGGGCTCATCAACCGGTTCGGTGTACGGCCAGCGGGGCTCCCGGGGCTCGGGTGGGGTGGCCGGATTGTCGGTCGTCATTGCTTGCCCTTCCTGTCCTCGTCCCTTCCAGAGTGTTCGGGACAAGTGAGGAGTATGTATGTATGAACTAAGAACGATATGAGAACGCCACAGGTTCCAACATCATCGGCTTGGCGGCAATTCCACCTCAAACAGTGTTCCTGTGGCCGACTCCCCCACCCGAACATCGCCACCGTGGGAACGGGCAATCGCCCGGGCCACCGCCAGGCCGAGCCCGGGTCCTCCCTGGTGGCGGCCGCGAGACTCGTCCAGTCGAACGAACCGCTCGAACACCCTCTCGCGTTCAGACGGGTCGATTCCCGGCCCATCGTCGAGCACGCGGGCAACCACCAGCCCATCCGTCGTTTCGCGACACGACAAGGCGACCCTGGAGTTGCCATATCGAGCGGCGTTGAGGCTCAGGTTCCAGAAGAGACGTTCGAGGGCAGCCGAATCCCCGCGTACCCGGGAGGGCTCGATTCCGGAAACGTCGACCGCCACATCCGGCGCCTCACGAAGGGTCCGCTCCGCCACCCGCCCCAGCACCTGGTCGAGGTCCACATCCTCTTGGACCCCGGCCACCGCCCCCTCGTCGAAGCGGGCCAGGGTCAGGAGGTCGGTGACCAATCCGGCAATGCGCTCGTCTTCTCGCTTTAGGTCGCCCAGCAGCCCCGGCCAGTCGGAGAAATCGGGATCCGCCTGAGCCACTTCGATCATCGTGCGCATGGTCGCCAGCGGAGTCTTGAGCTCGTGCGACGCATCCGAGACGAATTGGCGCTGTCGGATGGACGATGATTCGAGCCGGTCGAGCATGAGGTTCAGGGTGTCGGCC
>CAXMQV010000068.1:0-10550 GCA_964195905.1 uncultured Gammaproteobacteria bacterium | reverse complement strand
ACGCCCTATCGGCCAACCCGAGTTCGGGCGCTGGCATAGCGGCGACGCCGGACACCGCGACCACCACGGTCGCCTCATCGGTTGTGGCGGCGGCTCCGAGCACTCCGACGACCGCCGCTCCCGCGGCAAACCGTTCGGGTCCGCCGGCGACCACTACGACCACTACCGCACCCCGGCAGGCGGCGCAGACTGGTTCACCCGCTCCGGCCACCACTACGACGTCCACGACGACCACCACGACGACGGCACCAGCCGTGAGCTCGGGCTCGGGCATGCGGTTGTGGGACACCGCCTGGCAGATCGCCGCCAAGGCAAATTCCGACGGAATCGGACAGTACGTTGGCCGGTTGGCCTCCGCCAAGGGGGTGGGCGGGGCCGACGTCACCGGGTTCTGGTTCTCGGCAGTCAACATCAACCAGGACATCAACACCCCAAATGGATTCGGCCACACGTTTGGGAGCTTCGCGGATCCGAACGCCGACTATCTGAAGGACGTGGAAACCGTCATCGCCAAAGCGGCCGGCCAGGGCCTGCGGGTGGGCATTGTGGTTGCGTGGGACGGTCCGAACCAGTTCTCGGTTGAATCCGGCAAGCTCAACGCCGAAAACGCGTATAGCTACGGATACACCATCGCCTCGCGGTGGACCCGGCCCGACTTCGGTAGCCGGTGGGCGATCTCGGCCTGGATCATGGGCGGAGACACCACCAAGGACAATGGAGGAGAGCACGGCGCGGTCTGGGCCGAGGTCGTGCGGGGCATCAGAGCCGCCGAGGCCGAGAACGGCTTTGGGGGAGCACCCGTGTTGCTCCACACGGCTCCCGGGCAGCAGCGCCACTACGTCGGAGCTTCATGGTTGAGCGCCCACGCACCCCAGACGGGTCATTGCGCCGACCGCAACACGGCTGTCAATTGGATGAACGATCTGGCCAACACCGGCGCCAGGGTCTGGGGCAACGGAGAGATGCGCTACGAGGGGATCACGTGGAGCTGCAACGGGAACCGGCCGATCTCACCAGATGACGTGCTCGGCGATGCGATCGCGATGGCGAACCTCGGCTACATGGCGAACTTCGTCTACGGCCACGACGCCCGCTGGAACTCGAGCTGGCCCGGCGCGGCGGGCATGGGCTCGGGCGGATCGGTCAGCGAGGGGCTCCAGAGAATCCTCGACGAGCCTGGACTGATCCGGTCTCGATAGCCTTGCGGCCGTGGAGCCGGCAACCTATCGACGTTTCACCGATCACCTGCGTGATTGGGCACAGGCGAATCCGGACGTCATTGGCCTCATCGCGGTCGGTTCGATGGCCGAGCGGGGTCGCATGCCCGACGAATGGTCCGATCACGATTTCTGGGTGATTGCCGTCGAAGGAGCGGCGGCCTCGATCCGGGATGATCTCTCCTGGTTGCCCGATGCCGAACGAATCGTCCTCTGGTATGCCGAGACCGAACACGGTCGCAACGCGGTATATGACGACGGACACCTCATCGAACAGGCGGTCTTCGACGACTCCGAGCTGGCGATCGCCAGGGCAAACGACTACCGGGTCCTGGTGGACAAAGCCGACCTCGAAGCCCGGATGGTTGCGATCGTCCAGGCGACTGCGACCCACCACGCGCTCGCCGATCTCGAAACCACGTTCGGGCGCTTCGTCGGCCAAATGGTGATCGGCCTCACCCGCTGCGGCCGGGGCGAGATGCTCAGTGCCGACAGCATGATCCGGAAGTGGGCAATGGAGAATCTGCTCACCCTGGTGGGGCGGGCGGTCGCGCCGGAGACCGGAGCCCCGCTCGACAACCTCGACCCCCGCCGCCGTTTCGAAGCGGCTTACCCGTCCCTGGGAGCCCGGCTCGCCGTCGCGGCGACTCTTCCTGAGGCGGCCTCGGTAATGATCGACATCGCCGAGGAGCACCTGGCCGAGATCCCGTCAAACACGGCCGCCGTCCGGACCACCTTGCGCCGTCTCGTGGAGCGTGTTCGCCCGGGCGGGTAATCGGATTGGTAGCCTCGTATCGGAGGCGAATTGTGGCCGGCGACACCAGACTCGTGCTCGAAGCACGCGACCTGAAAAAGGCGTTCAAGGACCTGCACGCGGTCAAAGGGGTCTCGTTCCACATCGCCGAAGGAGAAACCTATGGACTCCTCGGTCCGAACGGAGCGGGCAAGACGACGACCATCTCGATGGTCACGGGCCTTCTGGAGCGTGACGCCGGCGAGGTGATCGTCAACGGGCAGGAGATCTTCACGACCTCGACCGAGCCGAAGCGGGCCATCGGGTACGTGCCACAGGACATCGCCATCTATCCGGACCTGTCGGCGCGTGAGAATCTCGCATTCTTCGGTCGTCTCTATGGGATGGGCGGCAAGCAGCTGCAAAGCCGGATCGATGAGGTCCTCGAGATCATTGGCCTGTCCGACCGCGCCGACGACGCGTCCGAGGAGTTCTCCGGAGGGATGAAGCGGCGGCTCAACATCGGCATCGGACTGCTGCACGGTCCACGTCTCCTCATGCTCGACGAGCCGACCGTCGGAGTCGATCCGCAGAGTCGCAACGCCATCCTGGAGAGTGTCGAGCGTCTCAGCACCGAGGGCATGGCAGTCCTCTATACAACGCACTACATGGAGGAAGCGGAGCGCCTGTGTGATCGGGTCGGCATCATTGACGAGGGCGAGATCAAAGCCGAAGGCACCAGGGCCGAGCTCGTGAGCATGGTCGGACAGCGCGACAAGGTTCGCCTCTCGGCCACCGGCCACCTCGAAGCTGCCGTCGAAGCGGTGCGAGCGATCCCGGAGGTTCACGACGCCTCAACACGCGAGGACGGGATGGATTTGCTCGTCGATGGCGCCGACCGGGCGCTCGCCTCAATTCTGCAGGCCGTGGCCGCGGCGGGGACGTCGGTCTCGTCCGTGGCGGTGGATGAGCCCAACCTGGAGGCGGTCTTCCTTCACTTGACGGGGAAGGCACTGCGCGACTGACGATGGCGGCGCTGCACATCGCTCTCAAAGACCTCAAGCAGCGGGTACGGGACCGAAGTGCGTTTCTCTGGGGAATCGTGGCCCCGCTCGGATTGGCCGCCATCTTCAGCCTCTTGTTTGGTCCGATTGCCGATTTCGAGGTCTCGTTCGCCGTCGCCGATCTCGACGGGGGCAATGTGGCGGCCGCCTTTGTCGAGCAGCTCGGCACGCTCGAACAGGAAGGGATTCTTACGCTCGAAGTCGCCGACACCGCCGCGGCCGCCGAAGGTCTGGTCGAGGACGGATCGGTCGATGCGGCCTTCGTCATTCCGATTGGATTCACCGCATCTGTGAGCGCCGGCACGGCCGTGGAGGTCGAGGTCATCGGCAACGTCGACCGGGCGATCGGAACCCAGGTGGCGCGGTCGGTGGCAGCCGGCTTCGCCGGAGAGATCAACACCGTGGGTGCCGCCGCCTGCACGGTCCTGACCGCCCGGGATGAGCCGTGTGCTGGGTCTCCGTCGCTCGGCACTCTGGCGGCAGCCGCCCTCGCCGAGCCCGCTTTCACGAACAGCCCAGCCACCCTCGTCGATAGCCCGGCCGCCAGCAAGGAGTTGTCCTCCGAGACGTTCTACTCGGCCGCCATGGCGATCCTGTTTCTGTTTCTCACCGTCCAGTTCGGTGTGCTCGGCCTGCTCGAGGAACGCCAGAACGGAACGATGCGGAGACTTCTGGCCGCTCCGATTTCGCCCCGGTCGATTGTGGCCGGCAAGGCGCTCACCTCATTCGTCCTCGGCGTAGTGAGCATGACGGTCCTGGTCGTGGGGACGACGGTGCTCCTGGGCGCCGAGTGGGGGAACAGCCTCGGTGTCGCAGTGATGGTCCTGGCGGGGGTCATCGCCGCAATGGGGATCATGTTTGTGGTTGCAGCGTTCGCCCGGACTCCGGAGCAGGCGTCCAACCTCCAGGCAATCATCGCCTTTGTGCTGGCGATGCTTGGTGGCACCTTCTTTCCGATCGCCCAGGTGGGAGGACTCGTTGCCAAGCTCAGCCTGCTCACGCCTCACGCCTGGTTCCTGCGTGGCCTCGGAGACCTGGCGGCCGGCGGGGGAGTGGGGGCCGTCTTTCCGGCTGCCTTCTACGTGGCGCTGTTCGGCATCGTCACCGGCGGGCTTGCCCAGCTCCGGATCGGCCGGGTGTTGCAGCCATGAAGAAGGTACTCGCCATCGGTTGGGTGAACATCGTGCGGTTCATGCGGGAGCGGGCCAATCTCTTCTTCGTCTTCGCCTTCCCGCTTCTCATCATCCTGCTCCTGGGCGCCATGTACGGAAGCGGATTCGACACGAAGGTAGGCGTGCTCGTTGAGGGAACGGGCGGGCCCCTGACGGACCGCTTGCTCGCCGCCGTTGAGGATCTCGATGAGACCACCGTCGTTGTGTTCGACTCGCAAGCCTCGCTGGTTGACGCGGTGCAGCGCGGCCGTGCCGATGGCGGTCTCGTTATCCCTTCCGATTACGACGCCGCCCTCTCCGAGGGCGGGTTTGCCGAGGTGACGTTCGTCGGGCGTCCCGCCGACCAGACCGCCCAACTGTTGCAGGTGTCGGTGAGCGAAGTGTTGGCCACCGAGCTGGCTCCGATCAGGGCGGCCCGGTTTGCCGAGGTCGAAACGGGGATCGGCTTCGGTGAGCTGCTGGTTCAGGCCCGGGCGGTGGTGCCCCGGTCCGAGCGGGTCTCGGTCGTTTATCGGGAGGCGGGCGAGCCGCTGTTCGAAGGTATCGAAGAGCTCGGCGCCTTCGATCTCGGCGCCAGCCAGCAGCTCGTGCTGTTTATGTTCCTCACGTCGCTGGCAGGCAGCGCGGCTCTCATCCAGACCAGGCGCCTCGGGGTGGCCCGCCGCATGCTGTCGACCCCCACCTCAACACTGGTCATCGTGGGGGGAGAGGCGACGGGGCGGTTCGCGGTAGCCATCATCCAGGGCATCTACATCATGGTGGGAACGCTGCTCATATTCGGTGTGAAGTGGGGCGATCCTCTCGGGGCCATCGCGGTGCTCATCATGTTCGCCCTGGTTGGTGCCGGGGCCGCCATGCTCATGGGCGCCCTCTTCCACAACGACCAGCAGGCCGGAGGTCTCGGAGTGCTGGTCTCACTTGGGCTGGGTGCCCTGGGCGGTTCGATGGTTCCCATCGAGATCTTCCCCGAGAACATCCAGACCGTGGCGAAGTTCACGCCCCACTCCTGGGCTATCGACGCGTTTGCCGAACTGGTCAGGCGCGACGGGTCAATCGTGGACATCCTGCCCCAGCTGGGAGTTCTCGCCGCCTTCGCGGCCGTGATGTTGCTGCTCGCCACCTGGCGTCTCCAGCGCGTACTCACTAGATAGTCACCGGTCACCCGTCACCGGTCACCGGTCACCTGCAAGAGGCTTCGCTGCCCTCGCCGAGTCATTCAGTTCGGATTTATGTTTAAAAGCACTTGACATTCAAATTGATTGAACGTATAGTGAAGTTGAACGAGACAAGAGAAGGACCCGAAGGGGGAGACATGTTCCAGACTCACACCACCGCCCAGGCCATCGCAGACAGCTACCGCAAGCGCTCCGGCTGGGGAACCAAGTTCCAAAGCAACACCACCGCCCAGGCCATCGCAGACAGCTACCGCAAGCTCACCCGCTAGCGAAGAAGAGAGACGAACATGTATCAAGATCACACCACTGCCCGAGCCCTCACCAGCCGGTACCGGACGACCAGGCCCGCCGGCCGCAAAGCTCGCCGCAACCGACCGCCCGTCCAGACGACTCGCCCGCGGCCGGCCGGGCGAACGGTCCCCGGTCCGGTCGTCACAAGCTGATGGCGGCCAAGAAGAAAACGGCTCCAGGGAAGGTTCCCGAGATGGAGATCAACGACCTCGAAACGTTGAAGATCATCACGGATCCGACCCGGCTTGCCATTCTCGAGTCCATGCGCGAGGCCCGGTCCGTGACCGAGATCGCCGAGAACCTCGACGTTCCCCGGACCCGCTTGTATCACCACATCAAACTGCTGGAACACCACGGACTCATCCGGGTGGCTTCCACCCGCAAGAAGGGTGCTCTGGAAGAGAAGCTGTACGAACCTGCGGCGGACTCGTTTTCTCCCGGTTCCAAGCTGATGGACTCGGCAGATCCAATCGAGCGCGTGGACGCATTAATCGCCGGCATTCTCGACACCACGCGGGACGATCTCCGTCGTTCGCTGCTCAAGCTATGGAGCGGGGATCAAACCTCCGGTCCGTCCAAAGAGATCGGCCTCTTGCGGTCCCTGCTCCGGTTGACCAATGCCGAGGCCGAGCAGTTCGATGAGGACTTCATGAAGCTCATGGGCAAGTACCAGAAGCTCCACAAGCATGAAGTCGCAACACCGGATACGCATCTCTACGCCCTCACGTTCCTGTTCTACCCCTCCTCGCGCGACCGGAATTGAGCGACGCCCTCACACCACGGGCACTCCTCCGCATCCGCGACTTCCGGTTGCTGTGGGCGGGGCAGGTGATCTCGAGTTTCGGCGATGCTCTCACCAACCTTGCCCTGCTGCTCACCGCCCAGCGACTCACCGGCTCAACCTCGGCAGTAGCAGCCACCGCCATCGCCATCGCCATCCCACAACTGACCTTCGGCCTCATTGCCGGCGTGTATGTGGATCGGTGGGACCGCAAGAAAGTGATGGTGGTCTCCGACATCATCCGGGGCCTGCTCGTGCTCGGGTTCTTGTTGGTGTCATCGGCCGACCTCATGTGGCTCCTCTACGGGGTCGCCTTCGTGCAGGCCTCGATCGGAACCTTCTTCAACCCGGCCCGGACGGCCCTCATGCCGGCCGTGGTCCCGGCCGACGGCTTGCTGGGTGCCAATTCCCTCAGCGAGATGAGTCGGATCGTCGCCGGAGTGGCCGGCACCGCCGTCGCCGGAGTGGTCGCCGGGGTGGCGGGCTCAATGTCTCCCGTCTTCTGGCTCGACTCTGCGACGTTCCTCGTCTCGGCCTACGCCGTGGCACGGATCGCCACCGCCGCCGCCCCCGAACGCTCGGACGAGCATCCGGCGGTGATGACCGAGCTTCGGGAAGGCTTGAGCCTCGTGCGGAGCTCCCGGCTACTGGTCGGAGTCCTGGCCGGAGGCGCCGTCGTCATGCTCGGCCTTGGGGCCGTCAATGTCCTCCTCGTTCCGTTCGTGATCGACGAGCTCGCCATCAGCGAGACCTGGTTCGGGGCGCTCGAGCTCGCCCAGGTGAGCTCGATGGTGGCTGCCGGGGCCCTACTGGCGGTCGTGGCCGGCCGGGTGAAGCCCACCCGGTTGATCTCGTTCGGGATGATGGGGGCGGGTGTGATCGTGGCGGCGATGGCGGCGGTCGGGAACGTGTGGCATCTCATGGGTCTGTTGTTTGCCATCGGCTGGGTCATAACTCCGTTGCAGGCCTCGGTACAAACCATCGTTCAGCGGACCGTGCCCGGCGCCAAGCTCGGGCGGGTCGGAGCGTTGCTGTCGACAGTGATGACTGCCACCAACGTCATCTCGATGGCGGCCGCCGGCGTGATCGCCGGAGTCATCGGGGTGCGGGCCGTGTTCGCCCTCGCCGGAGTCATCGCCGTGGCGGCCGGGTTCGTTACCGCGGCGGTCTTCCGCGGAACAGCCATTCCCGAGCCCGCCGGTGCCGCCATTCCCGAGGCGGTGTCCGCCTAGCCCGCTCGGTCCGAATTCCGGTGGCGGCCCCGGCGCGACAAAATGCATCCATGAGCTCACCGGACGTTTCCGTAGCCACTCCGAATCGATGGGTCCGGTTCCAACACGTCCTCTTCGGCACCACTCTCGACAAGGTCCCCTCGCTCATCCCCGGTGCCGCCCTCGCCTTGGCGACCGTTTTCGTGGCAGTAGCGCTTGCCGAGCTCCTGAACAGCACCCTCGGGTACGACGGCCTCGTCAGTTTCATCCTGGTCGCCATCGTGATCGGCATGGTCATTCGCAACACCATTGGGCTGCACGAGATCTTCGAGCCCGGAATCGCCTTCACGCTCAAGAAGGTGCTCCGGTTGGGGATCATCTTGCTCGGGATACGGCTCAGCATTCCCGACGTACTCGAGATCGGGGCGTTCGGTATCCCCATCGTGGTCGGCGCGGTCCTCACCGGGCTATTTGTCGCCACCGCCGCCACCCGCTGGCTGGGGCTTTCCGACCGGCTCGGGACGCTCATAGCCATCGGTACCGGAATTTGCGGAGCTACCGCCATTGTCGCCACCGCCCCGGGGATTCGCGCCAAGGACGAAGAGGTCGCCTACGCCATCGCCAACATCACCATCTTTGGGATTGCCGCCATGTTCATCTACCCGTTCCTGGGCGACCTCATCTTCGGAGGCGACATCATCAAGGTCGGCCTCTTCATGGGCACCTCGATTCATGAGACCGCCCAGGTAGCCGGGGCCGGGCTCATCTACGACCAATCGTTTGACATCACCTCATCGCCGAGTGGCGCCGACATCGCCGTCGTTGCCAAGCTGGTTCGCAACGTTCTGATGGTGGTGGCCATCCCGGCCATCACCTACCTCTATGCCCGCCGTCAGGATGCGGGAGAGGGCCGGGCCAAGGGAACCTCCCTGCGCCAGTTGTTCCCGGTGTTCATACTCGGCTTCCTCTTCATGGCGGGCGTCCGATCGATCGGTGATGCGGCGGTTGACTCGGGCGGTCAGGCGTACGGCCTCTTCGGAGCAGAAGCGTGGGGCGACCTCACCCGTTGGACAAAGACCTTGGCCGAGTACTCGCTGGCCACCGCCATGGCCGGGGTCGGCCTCGGAACCTCCATCAATCAGCTGAAGGGCCTCGGGTTCAAGCCTTTCCTGGTTGGGATCGCCGCTGCCCTCGCCGTCGGCATCGCCAGCGTCGGGCTGGTCTCGCTGTTCGGCCCGCTCATCTCGGTCTGACCGGTCAGCCGGCCTCGGCTCGCTCCTTGAGCGCCTGGTTCATGAGATGGAATCCCTTTTCGGTGTCCTCTCCGATGAACCGCATGAGCAGTCCCGAGATTATGCCGGTGAACCTCTCGCGTTGGATGAAGGTGCTGCCGGTGCCGCGTGCTTCAACCCGAAGGGTATGGCGGCCATCGAAGATCCCGGGCATGAGGACCCGGCCCAGCCATGTCAACTCTGTGCCGTCCTCGAATACCTGCACGGTCGGCTTGAACGTCGTCGTCTTGCCGTTCGGCGGCGACAGCTGCGCCTTGAGTTTTCCACCGACCCGCTGGTCGCCCTCAATGCTGGTGATGAACGGGTTCCAGCCCGGATAGGCCTCGAAGTCCATGAGGATCGACCAAACCCGCCCCGGCGGCGCCTCGATATCGATAGACGTATCCAGTGATTTCACAGTGGCCTCCCCTGCCATTGGTGGCTGTGAACACTAGACCGAATCGGCTGGCCGGTGACCGGTGACAGGTGACCGGTGACTGCACCCATCCCTAATGGGATGGGTGCTAATTCACAAGTGATTTCGGCCGCAACCCATCTACAAGTAATGTGTTCCCGGCCTCGAGTATGGGGAGCCATCCCACGGTGAGACACGCCGCCACAAACAGCAAGCAACGACGCCTCCGCGCAGGCTTGTTCGTCGCGTTCCTGGCACTGGTGCTGGCGGCGTGCGGAACCGGCGGCGCCCAGGACTCGCTCTCCCCGGCCAGTGAACGGGCCAGCAGCATCGACGGGCTCTTCCGGTTCACGCTCATCATTGGCGCCGTCGTCTTTGTGCTGGTGCAGGGCGCCATCATCTATACCGCCATCAAGTTCCGGCGCAAGAAGGGCGAAGAGCCCCGGCCCGTCAAGCAAATTCACGGCAATACCCGGCTCGAGATCGCCTGGACCGTCGCTCCCGCCCTCATCCTGGCCGGTCTGGCAGTACCCACGGTGCAGACCATCTTCGAGAACGCCGAGAAGCCGGTTGACGCCATCGAGATCACGGTGACCGGACACCAGTGGTGGTGGGAGTACGAGTACACCGACCTCGGGGTGGTGACCGCCAACGAGATGCACATCCCGGTCGGCAGGGACATTGCCCTCACCCTCACCGCCGATGTCGGTGACGTCATCCACAGCTTCTGGGTCCCTCGTCTGTCGGGAAAACGCGACGTGGTCCCCGGTCACGTCAACACACTGACCATCAGCGCCGATGAGGTCGGCCTCTTCCTCGGCCAGTGCGCCGAATTCTGTGGACTCTCCCATGCCAACATGCGCCTCCGGGTCTACTCCCACGAGCCGGCCGAGTTCGACGCCTGGGTGGAGAGCCAACTGGCCCCGGCCACCATCGCCGAGGACTCGGAGGGATGGGAGCTGTTCATCAGCAAGGGCTGCACGGCTTGCCATACCATCAACGGAACCGAAGCCGAGGGCGGCGGGCTCAACCCCGGCCCCAACCTGACTCACTTCGCCCGGCGGGACACCTTTGCGGGAGCTCTCTACGACAGCACCACCGAGAACCTGTCGGACTGGCTGGCGAATCCGTCGGAAATGAAGGCGATGCGACCCGACCTCAACCGGGGAATGCCCAACCTGGGCCTGTCCGACGAAGAGATCGCCGCCCTCGTCACGTTC
>CAXMQV010000067.1:0-16640 GCA_964195905.1 uncultured Gammaproteobacteria bacterium | reverse complement strand
GCGACGATGGTGGCCAGCGACGTGGCGCTGGCCCGGCGCTGCTCGAAGTGGAGCCAGAGCACCAACCCGGGCACGACGAGCAGGCCGCCACCAACACCGAAGAGCCCGCCGATGAATCCGGCCGCCAGACCTAGTACCACTCCTTGCCATCGCATCAGACGATTCAAGCAGCGATGGCCTGGCAGCTACAGACCAGCGCAGTCCGACCCCCCGTCGTCGGGAGCTGTGGCGGGGTCGGTCCCGATCTGAGAAACGGAAAATCAGTGCGAAGCTACCGGCCAAGGAGCGATCCGTTGTTGGCTACCCGAGATAGAGTCGAGTTGTGTGGAGATTCGCGTTCTTGATCGTCGTGGGCGCGATGCTCCTGGGGGGATGCGGCGGCGAAGATGTCGGATCTACCACCGGGGCCCCGCAATCCACGACCACAACCACCGGTGTCACCGGTGGCCAAACACCGCTTGAGGCGGTCACCGCCTGGCTTGATGCTCTTTCCATCGGTCGCTACCCGGCGGCAGACGTCGTCGTGGTCGAAGAGCAGTTTGTGCTCCTGCTGGCTATCGAGAGCTTCTCTCCGCAGGTCTATCAGGACCTTGTCTCCGGGGGGATTTCTCCCACCGTGAGCCGGACGTTTTGGGAGTCATTTGCGACCGGAGTGAAAGGTTTCACCGGGGCGGAAATAGCGGAAGTCGATGTGGTTGGTGAGGAACGATTTGCGGCCTACGGTCGGGAATTCGCCGAGGTTGAAGCCACCTCACCGCGGGGCGACCTCACGATCATCTGCCTGCAGGGAACCGACGGGCAGTGGTATGTCGACCTCCTCGCCACATTCGGGCCGAGTTTCGCTCCACTCTTGAATCCCTGGGTCGAGCGCCTCCCGAGCGAGATGACCGCTCCGCTCGAGGCGTTGGCCCGTCAAAGGTCATCCCTGGAGGTGGCTCGTGACCGGGCTGAGCGATCGCAAGGGGATCAGGCCGGAACCGAGCTCGAAAGCCTTCTCGAACGGCTCCCCGGTTAACCGGCGAACCGGTTAACCGGCGATTTCCCGAAGGGCCGGGAACAGTCAACGGTCAACGGTCAACGGCGCATTAAGACCATTCGCCCGGAGGTCAGCGTCGGTCTCCCCGGCGGAGCTTCCAATTCCCTGGCCTCCAACTGGTAGCTGGTAGCTTCCAGCTGGTAGCTGTTCCTCAGGCGAGGTCGAAGCGATCGAGGTTCATCACCTTGTCCCAGGCGGCGACGAAATCGGCCACGAACTTCTGCTGCGAGTCATCAGCCCCGTAGACCTCGGCGATGGCTCGCAGTTGGGAGTTCGATCCGAAGACGAGGTCACAGCGGGTCCCCGTCCACTTGACGGCACCGCTTGCCCGGTCGCTCCCCTCGAACACGTCCTCTGCTGCAGAGGTCGCCTTCCACTCGATGCCCTGATCGAGCAGGTTCACGAAGAAGTCATTGGTGAGGGACCCGGCCCGGTCGGTCAAGACACCATTGGAGGCGCCCCCGGTGTTGGCGTTGAGGACCCGCATTCCGCCGACCAGTACCGTCATCTGCGGAGCGGTGAGCGTCAGCAGTTGGGCACGATCGACGAGGGCTTCCTCCGCCGTTCGAGTCTCCGCCTTCCCGAGGTAGTTGCGGAAGCCGTCCGAAGTTGGCTCGAGCGGCGCGAACGCCTCGACATCGGTCTGCTCCGGCGAGGCGTCGCCGCGTCCCGGCGCAAACGGAACCCTGACGTCGTGGCCGGCGTTCTTTGCAGCTGCCTCGACCCCGGCACAACCGCCGAGCACGATCAGGTCTGCCATCGACACGGTTTTGCCCGTGCCGTTGAACTCGACCTGGATCTCCTCGAGGGTTCCCAGGATCCTGCCAAGCTCACCGGGGTTGTTGACCTTCCAATCGTTCTGCGGAGCCAGTCGGATTCGAGCGCCATTAGCTCCTCCGCGCTTGTCGCTGTTGCGGAACGTCGATGCCGATGCCCATGCGATTGACACCAGATCGGAGATGCTCAGCCCAGATTCCAGGACATTCGCCTTGAGGGCGGCAATGTCGGTTTCGCCGATCAGCTCCTGGTCGACGGCGGGGATCGGATCCTGCCAGATCAGCTCCTCCTGGGGGACCTCGGGTCCGAGATACCGCGAGACGGGACCCATGTCGCGGTGGGTGAGCTTGAACCAGGCCCGGGCGAAGACATCGGCGAACTCGGCGGGGTTCTCGTGGAAGCGCCGCGAGATCGGCTCGTACACAGGGTCCATCTTTAGCGCCATGTCCGCCGTCGACATCATGGGCGCATGGGTCCTCGATGGATCGTGGGCGTCGGGCACGGTGCCTTGTGCCTCGGGGTTCTTGGGCGTCCATTGCTGAGCGCCGGCCGGGCTACGGGTCAGCTCCCAGTCGTAGCCGAACAGGACATCGAAGAAGGTGTTGTCCCAGGTGATGGGAGTCGGAGTCCAAGCACCTTCGAGACCGCTGCTGATGGTGTCGACGCCCTTTCCGGTGCCGTAGCTGTTCTTCCATCCCAGGAGTTGCTGTTCCATGGGAGCGGCCTCGGGCTCGCGACCGACGTACTTGTCGGGATCGGCGGCGCCGTGGGTCTTGCCGAAGGTGTGCCCGCCGGCGACGAGCGCAACGGTCTCCTCATCGTTCATCGCCATGCGAGCGAACGTCTCCCGGATATCGCGGGCAGACGCCAGGGGATCCGGATTGCCGTTCGGCCCTTCCGGATTCACGTAGATCAGGCCCATCTGCACTGCGCCGAGGGGATTCTCGAGTTCCCGGTCGCCGCTGTAGCGCTCGTCGCCCAGCCACTCAGTTTCGGGTCCCCAGTAGATGTCCTCCTCCGGTGCCCACACGTCCTCGCGACCGCCGGCAAACCCGAACGTCTTGAGACCCATCGACTCGAGGGCGACGTTGCCAGACAGGATCAACAGGTCTGCCCACGAGAGCTTCCGGCCGTACTTCTGCTTGATCGGCAACAGCAGCGCACGCGCCTTGTCGAGGTTGACGTTGTCCGGCCAGCTGTTGAGCGGCGCAAAGCGCTGGGTACCGGAGGAAGCCCCGCCACGTCCATCCTTGATTCGATAGGTTCCGGCGCTGTGCCAGGCCATGCGGATGAAGAACGGACCGTAGTGGCCATAATCGGCGGGCCACCAGTCTTTGGAGTCGGTCATCAACGCGGTGAGGTCCCGCTTCACTTCGGCGAGGTCGAGCGTCTTGAACTCCTCGGCGTAGTCGAACCCGTCGCCCATGGGGTCGATCAGCGGGGAGTTCTGATTGAGCATCCGCAGGCTCAGCTGATTGGGCCACCAGTGTTCATTCGCGGTTGTCCCAACCGCGGTATTGGTGGCATGGGCGCCAGCCATCACCGGGCATTTCGCGGCACCGTCGTTCACGTCGGGAGACTCTTGCTCAGTCATGGATGCTCCTCGTTTGGATTGGAGATTTGGTGGCTACTGCTAATTCTGGCACGCGGGGCAGCCGCCCCAGTAAACGAGTTCACAGTTCACAGACCCGACTGGGCTAGCAGGCTCTGACTGTCAGCTGTTTACTGTCGACTGCCGACTACCGACCGGTCAACGCCTCAGAGCCCCAATGCCCGTCCGATGACCACCCGCTGAATCTCGCTTGTGCCTTCTCCGATGCGAAGAATGCGGTGATCTCGATAGAAGCGTTCGACCGGTGAGTCTTTCATGAGGCCGTAGCCCCCGAAGACTTGCACGGCGGCATCGGTCACTTCGCCTGCCACCTCTGTGCAGTAGAGCTTGGCCATGGCGGCCTCAGTCCGGAACTCCCGGCCCGAGTCCTTCAGCCAGGCGGCCCGGTAGAGGTACGTGCGGGCGTGATCGATCTTCACCGCCATATCGGCGAGTTGGAACGAGATCCCCTGGAATGACCCGATGGGGCGTCCGAACTGCTTGCGCTCCTTGGCGTAGGCGAGGGCAGCCTCGAAGGCACCCTGGGCGGCCCCGAGCCCCATGGCGGCGATGCCGAGCCGGCCGGTGTCGAGGGTCTCGAGCATCTGCCGCGACCCGCCGCCCCGCTCACCGAGCACGGCGTCTGTCGCCACCTCGCAGTCGGCGAACGCCAGCTCGGCAGTATCCGAGGCCCGCCACATGAGCTTGCCGTGCATGGTTGTCGCCGTGAATCCGGGGGTTTCTCTATCGACCAGGAAGCAGGTCAGCTCCGGGCGCCCGTCTTCTCCGCCGGTCACCGCCTGCACGGTCACTCCCTTGGCGATCGCCGAGGAAGCATTCGTGATGAAGATCTTCGAACCGTTCAAGCGCCACCCATCGGCGGTTTCCTCGGCCCGGGTCGACGAGGCGCGGGAATCGGATCCTGCCCCCGGCTCGGTCAAACCGAAGGCCCACAGTCCCTCCCCGCTGCAGAGGGTCGGCAGATAGCGGTGTCGCTGATCCTCGGTTCCGTAGTAGTAGATGGGCCCGATCCCGAGGGAGTTGCCGGCGGTGACGGTGGCGGCCTGGGATCCGTCGACCCTCGCCAACTCCTCGGTGGCCACCACGTAGGCGAGATAGCCCATGCCCTGGCCGCCGTACTCCTCAGGGACGACGATCCCGAACATCCCCAGTTCGCCCATCTTCCGGGTGAGCTCTACAGAGAACTCCTCCCGCTCGTCGAGGTCGGCCGCCACCGGGGCAATCTCGGCCTCGGCGAACGAGCGAACGGTGTCACGCAGCAGCCGATGTGGCGCGTCGAGGTCAAAGTCCATCAGCCCTCCAGGTAGTGGTTGCGCAGCTCACGCCGCTTCACCTTATTCGAGGCGGTGCGCGGTAGTCCATCAATCGGGATGACCGAGTGGACCTTGAAGAGCGGGTTCAGCTGGGAGCGAATGGCGGCGGTCACCTCATCCTTGATATCGCCGAGCTCGGCGCCGGCCTCACCGACGACATAGATGATGAGCTTGCTCGGTCCCCCTCCCTGGATGGGCACTGCGATGGCGGCCGCCTCCCGGATTCCCTCGATGCCAATGGCAATCCGCTCGATCTCGGCCGAGCTCACCTTGATCCCGCCGAGATTCATGGTGTCGTCCACCCGGCCGCTCGCCCGGTAATACGGTCCGTCGAGGTGGGTGAAGTAGTCGCCGTGGCGGCGCAACTGCTCCCGCTTCGGGCCGGGGGGCGTGGCGGCGTAGTACTCCTCGTCGTGGTCGCGATTGAGCAGCTCTGAGGAAAACCCGATCGACGGGGGCACGAGGAACATCTCGCCGACGTCGGCTTCGTTGCCGGCCTCATCGAGGATGACCGTGTCCATCCCGAGGGCGGGTGTTGAGAATGCGGCCGGGACGCACGGCTGGACTACGGTGCCTGCGATGTAGCCGCCCGCCAGCTCGGTCCCTCCGCAGTACTCGATCACCGGCCTGCCTCCGGCCAGGGTCATGAGATACCGCATGTCGGCCCGGTGTGACGATTCCCCGGTCGAGCTGAAGGCCCGGATCCGGCTCCAATCCAGCTCCTCCATGCACTCGGTCTCTCGCCAGATCCGGACCATGCTCGGGACCACCCCGAGCATTGTGACCTCGGCCCACTCGACGAACTCGCCGAACCACCGTTCGGTTGGGGCGTCGTCGAACAGGGCCATGGTGGCCTGATTGATGAGCGAGGCATAGATGAGCCAGGGCCCCATCATCCACCCGAGGTTGGTCGGCCAGGCCACCACGTCCCCGGGGTGCACGTCGTGGTGGAAGTGAGCGTCCATGGCCGACTTGATCGGGCTGAGATGCGTCCAGGGGATGGCCTTTGGTGTGCCGGTCGTTCCTGAGGAAAACAGGATGTTCATGTAGTCGTCGCCCCCGACCTCGACGGCCTCGAACGGCTCGGTGGGGCCGAGGAAGGCTTCCCAATCGAGGTCGCCCTCCCGCAACTGGTCCGGTTCGGGCTCGACGACGATTGCCCTCGGTGCGTCGGCCTCCAGCACCTTGGCATACATGGGCAGGACCCGGCGTCCCCGGTGAATGGCTCCCTGAGTGATGACGGCATCGGCTCCGGCGATCTCCAATCGCGTGCGGATCTCGCCCGGAGCGAAGCTGTCGGCAATCGAAACCACCACGCCCCCGGCCTTGACGATGCCGAGGTAACCGGCGACGGCTTGCACGGTCATCGGCATGGCGATGGCGATACGGCTGCCTCGATGCAGTCCGAGCTGGTGGAGCCCGTGGGCGACGCGGTCGACGAGGGCTTCCAGCTGCCCATAGGTCAACTGGCCCCGTTCGCCTCGATGCTCATAGATGACCGCTGTGGCCTCCGGGTCGGCCTGAAAGCAGCTTTCGGCGATGTTGAGCCTGGCCCCGGGAAGCCAGTGCGGGTGGCGGGCGTCGACGGGTTGGGGGAGAGTCACTTCAGGGCGGGTCCGGAACCGGATCCCGAGCCGATCGATGGTCTTTTCCCAGAAATCGGCCCGCTTCTTGGCCGACCAGCGATGGAGGTTCTCGTACGTGTCGATACCGAGCTCGGCTGCAAAACGTGTGACGTTGGCGTGGGCGATCGTCTCGGAGTCGGGCTTCCAGAACGGAGCGGTCGACGTCTTCATCTGCTGTCGAATCTAGCCGGAAGGCTCGGGCGACCGCCCGAAGGACCTAGAGAGCGGATTTGTCGAGTTGGCGTTCGGTCGGCGTCTTGTCGCGCAGGGCAAAGGCCGCCGCGGCGGCGAGCGGGAGGCCGAGCACCGGTATCCATAGCCATAGCGGGAACTTGCCGATGAGGTCGGTGAGGTCAGATTGCAGCCCCTCGACCCACACGGTCAGAGGATTGTTGGACAGGGCGTTGTCGCCGCTCGAGAGCACCAGTGTCCAGTAGAACACGATGAAGGCTCCGGCGATGACGAGGACTACTCCCGATATCCGGTCGAAGACATGCGAGGCCCGGCGCAACCGGTGCACCACCTTGTCCTTGCCGAGGGCTAGTCCGACGGTGAGCACCATCACCACCGCCGCCATGCCGGCTGCGTAGGCGAAGAAGCTCCCAATCCCCTCGACGAGATTCTGGCTGAACGAAGCCGCCACCACGCCGGCAAAGATGGGGAAGGCGCACGAGAGCGACGCCAGGGCGTAGGAGATCCCGAACGTGAAGATGGTCCCGGCCCCTTCGCTCTTCGTGTTGGTGCGGAAGTTGGGCACCCGCACCTTGAGCGAGTTGCCCATGAGGAGCCACACGCCGAGCGCCACGATGCCGCCACCGGTCACAACTGCGATCCAGGCCAGGCTGTTAGCAATGGAATCCTGAATGGCCTGGCCCCCGAAGCGGATGATGAGCCCGGTGGTCCCGAATATGGCCACGAAACCGGACGACATGATGAGGCCGATCTTGAGAGCCCGGCCGACTACGACACGGCGCGGAACGTCCTCATCCTCATGGAGGCCCATGAAGAAGCTCAGGTAGGCGGGGAGCATGGCGAAGCCACACGGGTTGACGGTCGAAAGCAATCCGGCGGCGAAGGCGAAGATCATGAGCCGGCGATGATCTCTTCGATCCGCTCGTCCAATTGGTCCGAGAGGATGAGGCCGTGATGCCGTTCCAGGATGACGCTGTCGGCGGTAACGAAGATCGTGGTCGGCATAGTCGGGAGCGTGCCGAGCTGGCGCAGCAGCGCTCCGTCCGGATCTTCCATGATCGGGTAGGTGATCCCGGTTTCGTAAAGGAGCTGCGCCGCCGCAGCCTCTGAGGCTTCTTGGAAGTCGATGCCGACGAAATCGACCTGATCACCCCACCGTGCATGAGCGGCGGCCAGGTCGGGGAGCTCGGCCCGGCACGGGGCGCACCAGGAGGCGAAGAAGTTGATGACGAGGGGCCGTCCGGCGTGACCGGCCAGCAGCTTGTCGGGGGTTTCGTAGTCGACGTACCCGACGGTTTCGGGGGCCTGTCCGGTGACCGTGGTCGGGCTCTCGCCCGGCCCATCGCCGGCCGTGAATGCCAGCGTGACGGCGGTGCCGATGATGAGAGCGGAGATGAGGGCGGCGAGCCCCGCCTGCCGGGCCTTGGTTCTCGTTAGCTGTGCCATGTCACTGTCCGTTTGCCTATCTGCCTCTCACCAGCCGGTTCGCCGCCTGGCGGGCCTTCGTCCTGGTTAGCTGTGCCATGTCACTCCTCGTTCGCCCCTGTAACTCTCCCCGCCCCGGTCAGGGTTCCCTTTTGTCGGGCCACCGACAATTGTCTCAGTACGACTTCGGTAATCCCAGCGAGTGCTGGGCTACAAAGTTGAGAATCATCTCCCGGCTGATGGGAGCCGTGCGCAGCAGCCGCACGCTGCCCCACAGGTCGGCAAGACCGTACTCGGTGGAGAGCCCGTGTCCACCATGAGTCTGGATGGCTTGATCGAGGGCGTGAATGGCGGCTTCGGCGGCCGAATACTTGGCGATGTTGGCCGCTTCGGCGGCATCGAGGTGCTCGTCGTACAGCCAGGCGGCCTTGTACGTCATCAGCCTGGCCAGTTCGGTTTCGATCTTGGCCTCGGCCAGCGGGTGGGCGATCCCCTGGTGGGTGCCGATGGGAGCTCCCCAAACGGATCGCGAGCGGGCGTAATCGGCCGCTCGTTCCAGTGCATAGCGGCCGATGCCGACGCCGATGGCGGCACCGGTGATCCGCTCAGGATTGAGACCGGCGAACACCTGGCGCAGTCCGTCACCTTCGGCGCCCACCAGTCGATCGGCCGGAACGAACACGTCGTCGAAGAACAGGGTGTATTGCTTCTCAGGGGAGACGATTTCGACGGGAATGAGGCTCTTTTCGATGTCGTCGGCGTCGACGATGAAGAGCGAGAGCTCCCCCTGCCCGGTCGTCTCATCGGTCCCGGATCGGGTGACGACGAGGATCTGGTCCGCCTCATCGGCTGCCGAGATGTAGTGCTTGGTCCCGTTGAGCCAGTAGCCGTCCCCATCGCGACGGGCGGTGGTGGCGAGGTTGTGGCTGTTGGAGCCGGCGTCCGGTTCGGTGATGGCGAACGCCATCTTGGTGGTCCCGGCGGCGATCCCGGGCAGCCACCGGGCCTGCTGGGCCTCGCTTCCGAATCGCCCGATGACGGATCCGCAAATGGCCGGCGACACCACCAGCACCAGCAGCGGGCAGCCGGCTGCCCCGAGCTCCTCACACACCATCGCCAATTCGGTGATGCCCATTCCACCCCCACCGTGCTCCTCAGCGATGTTGACTCCGATGAATCCGGCCTTGGAGAGGTCATTCCATAGCTCGTCGACTTTGAGGCCGCCCCGGGCCCGCTCGGCGTAATAGCGGTGACCGTAGGTGGAGGCGATCTCGGCCACCGTCGTGCGGAGCAACGCTTGTTCGTCTGATTCCTGGAAATTCATGCGGGCGTTTCTTTCGGCCGATCGGACAGTAGCGCCACCGGGAGATCGACCAGCCGGGCCCGCAGCAGCTCGCCGAGCGCCTTGGCCTGGGGGTCGGGCCGTGTCGACGAGGCCACGCCCTCTCCCAGAATCCCCACGATTACGAAATTGAGGGCCCGGAGATTGGGGAGCTCGAATCTTCGTACACCGAGGTCGATCGCCTCCGGGATCAGCCGGCGCAGCTCCTCGATGGTTAGGAAGGTCGCCAGCCAGGCGTAGCCGGCTTCGCTTCTCGCCCACACGCCCAGGTTGGCGTTGCCGCCCTTGTCGCCCGAGCGGGCACCGAAGACGGTTCCGAGAGCCACCCGGGTGGTGGGCCCGCCCGGCATCGTCGGTGGCGCCGTGGCAGGGAGGCTCACCGATGCGGGTTCTTGGGGGGCGGTGGGGACAACATCGTGGCTCTCTCCGGCCAGCACCACCCGCTGGCCGACGAGGTGGGAGGGGATGAGGGTCGGCCAGTACACGCCATATGGCCGGCCCGGTCCCGGTGGATGAGTGGCGTACAGGCCGGGATAGTTGGCGAGTGCGAGCTCGGTGACGGCACTGGAGAACGAACGGCCGGCCCGGTCGGGGTCCTGGTCCTTGACTGTGAAGGTCAGGTTGGCGCCGGCCGGTTCGCCCGTCGTCTGATCGGGGCGGCCGGTGGGGGCGAGCTGCACTTCGAACGATTGGTATTGCTCGGCGCCGCCCAATCGGGAGACCAGCGCCCGTTCGGCCGCTTCCGCCTTGGCCTCGATGTCGAGACCGGTCAAAACGAGCGTCATGGAGTTGCGGTAGCCGCCCACGTAGTTGATGGCCAGTTTGGTTGTAGTGGGAGCGGGCTCACCCTGAACTCCTGAGATCCGGACGCGATCGGGCCCAACCTCCTCCAGTTGAGCGGTGTCGAAACGGGAGATCACGTCCGGATTGGCGTAGGCGGGCTCGGCGATCTCGTACAGGAGCTGGGCGGTTACGGTCCCAACCGAAACCAGGCCCCCTGTGCCGGGGTGCTTGGTCACGACGAACGAACCGTCGGAAGCGACCTCGGCGATGGGAAAGCCGGGATGCTCGAGGCCGAGAACCTCCTGGAAGAAGGCGTAGTTCCCTCCCGTGGCCTGGGTCCCGCACTCGAGCACGTGGCCGGCTGCCACCGCTCCCGCTAGTTGATTCCAATCGGTGCGGTCCCATTGGTGGGCCCAGGCAGCGGGACCGACCACGAGCGACGCGTCCGTGACCCGCCCGCAGATGACGATCTGGGCGCCTTGGTGGAGGGCGTCGACGATTCCCCACGCCCCGAGGTAGGCGTTGGCGGTGACCGGCTCGGCCTCAATGTCGGCCAGCGGTCGCCCGGTGTCGAGGTTGGCCAGGTCGTGGCCGGCCATCTGCCAAGCGGCCAGGTGTTCCAGCACGTCGTCGCCTTCGAGGTGGGCAATGGGGATGCTCAAGCCCTGGGCGGCGGCCAACTGCTTCAAGCGACCGGCCAGCCCGGCGGGGTTGAGGCCCCCGGCATTGACGACCACCCTGACTCCCTGGTCGACAATAAGGCCGAGCACATCTTCCATCTGGCGGAGAAACGTCCTGGCGTAGCCGCCGGCAGGGTCCTTCTGGCGGTCTTTCCAAAGGATGAGCATGGTGAGTTCGGCGAGATAGTCGCCCGTGAGGACGTCGATGGTTCCGCCCTGCAGCATCTCGCGAGGCGCCGACATCCGATCGCCGTAGAAACCTGAGCAATTGGCGATTCGGAGAGGCTCGGTCATCGGCCCTTCCACTGCGGCGGGCGCTTCTCCTTGAATGCCCTCGGGCCCTCCTGAGCGTCCTCGCTCAGGTAGACGGGCTCGAAGATGCGGTATCCCTCGTCGATGGCGTCTGACCATCCGCGTTCGGCGGCCGCATACACCATGGCCTTGCCCGCCCGCACCGATAGCGGGGCGTTCTCCATGATGCGGCGCGCCATGGCCTCGGCTTCGGTCAGCAGGTCGGCGGCGGGGACCACCCGGTTCACCAGCCCGATCTGGTGGGCGCGGGAGGCATCGATCGGATCGGCGGTGACTAACAACTCCATGGCGACTCTCGGGGGGATGAGCCAGGGGAGGGGGGCCGCCCAGGGCGCGCCCCGCGACCAGCGAGCCTCGGTGATGGCGAAACGGGCGCTATCGGCCGCGACAACGAGGTCGCATTGCTGGGCAAGAAAGAACCCGCCGGCATAGGCGACGCCGTTGACGGCGGCGATGATCGGCTTGTCCGTGTGGAGGTTGCGGCCCAGATAGGGAAGCCAATCTGAGGGGGGCACCTTGAGGCCGGTCTCGGCCATCTCCTTGAGGTCGGCCCCGGCGCAGAACGCCTTGTCGCCGGCTCCGGTCAGGATGAGAACCTGGCTGGCGTCGTCGGCGATGAACTCCCGGAACCCCGAGAACAGGCCTTCCCGAACGGCCCGATTGAGAGCGTTACGGGCGTCTGGCCGATTGATGGTGAGCCGGGCGATCCCATCGCTCCGGTCGAACAGGACGGAATCGCCGCTCACGGGTGCTCCACTCTTGCGCTTCGGTACGAGGGTGCCAGTGTACCGGTCGGGTAGGCTGGCACAGGCCCCCGGCGGGTCCTCAGGTTGTCGTCCGCACGAGCGAGGAACTGGAATTTGGCGGTTATTGCGTCACGACTTGACCCCCGCAATGAGGCATTTGTTGCCAACCGGACCGCCATGGAAGCTCATGTCGCGAGCCTCGAGGCGACCCTCGCCGAGGCGCGGGGCGGCGGGGGAGACAAGTACGTCGAGCGCCATCGTGAGCGCGACAAGCTCTTGCCGCGTGAGCGAATCGAGCTGTTGCTCGACCGGGACGCTCCGTTATTGGAGCTTTCACCGACGGCGGCCGCCGGGACCGGTTATGTGGCCGGCGCCAGTCTGGTAACCGGGATCGGAGTGGTCAGCGACGTCGAGTGCATGATCCTGGCCAGCGATCCAACCGTTCGGGGAGGGGCGGTCAACCCGCACGGGCTCGCCAAGATGCTGCGGGCCTACGAGATCGCATTGGCCAATCGCTTGCCGCTCTTCTTCCTCGTCGAATCCGGCGGGGCCGATCTCGAGCGCCAGATCGACATCTTCCTGCCGGGCGGCGCCATGTTCCGTGAGCTCACGCGGTTGTCGGCCGCCGGTATCCCCACTATTTCGCTCGTGTTCGGCAACTCCACGGCCGGGGGCGCCTACCTACCCGGGATGTCCGACTACGTGGTCATGGTCAAGGAGCGGGCCAAGGTGTTCCTGGGCGGTCCGCCGCTGGTCAAGATGGCAACCGGTGAGGAATCGACCGACGAGGAGCTGGGCGGGGCCGAGATGCACGCCCGCACTTCAGGCCTGGCCGACTATATGGCGCTCGACGAGGCCGACGCCATGCGGATCGGTCGGCTCATCGCCTCCCGGCTCAACTGGCGCAAGCTCGGCCCGGGTCCCCGACGGCGCTCGATCGAGCCCCGCTTCGATGCCGAGGAGCTGCTGGGGGTGGCGTCGGCGGATCTCAAGGTGCCCTTCGATGTCCGGGAGGTTGTCGCCCGGGTTGTCGATGACTCAGATTTCGATGAGTTCAAGCCGCTCTATGGGCCGAACCTCGTCACCGGTTGGGCGGCCATCCACGGTTTCGAATGCGGGATCCTGGCCAATGATCGGGGTGTGTTGTTCTCGGAGGAGGCCCAGAAGGCCGCCCAGTTCATTCAGCTGGCCAATCGATCCGATCTGCCGCTCATCTTCATCCAGAACGTGACCGGCTACATGGTGGGTAGCCAGTACGAGCAGGGCGGGATCATCAAGCACGGGGCCCTCATGGTCAACGCAGTATCCAACTCGACCGTGCCCCACATCACGCTCCAGGTGGGGGGCTCGTACGGCGCAGGCAACTACGGCATGGCCGGGCGGGCCTTCAAGCCCCGCTTTCTGTTCCTGTGGCCAAATGCCAAGACGGCCGTCATGGGGCCCGAACAGCTGGCCGGGACGATGTCGATCGTCGCCCGCCAGGCGGCCGAAGCCCGCGGGCTCGAGTTCGACGAAGCCGCCGACGAGGAGCGCCGAGCGGCTCTGGCGGAACGGATCGAGGCCGAATCGCTTGCACCGTATACCAGCGCCCGACTGCTCGATGACGGGATCATTGACCCCCGTGACACGCGCACCGTGCTCGGTATGTCGCTATCGGCTGCCCATTCCAACACCGTCGAGGGAACCGCCAGCTTTGGCGTGTTCAGGATGTAGCGGCCATGAACAAGATTCTCATAGCCAATCGGGGTGAGATCGCCCGAAGGATCATGGCAACCTGCCGCCGGCTCGGCATCGAGACGGTGGCGGTCTTTTCCGACGTCGATCGCCATGCCCGGTTCGTGTTTGACGCAGGCGAAGCAGTCCCGCTCGGCGGTCAAACCGCAGCTGAGTCGTATCTGCGAATCGATGCCCTGTTGGAGGCTGCCAGAGCGACCAACGCGGACGCCGTCCACCCCGGCTACGGGTTCCTGGCCGAGAGCGCCGAATTTGCAGAAGCCTGCCGGGCGGCCGGGCTGGTGTTCATCGGGCCCCGGGCGGAGACGATTTCCGCGATGGGCTCGAAGATCGAGAGCAAGCGACTCATGATCGAAGCTGGAGTGCCGGTCGTTCCCAGTGTCACCATTGACGACATCCCGGAAGCGGAATTGGCTGCTGCTGGCGATGGGCTCGGATGGCCGCTGCTCGTGAAGGCCTCGGCGGGAGGCGGCGGCAAGGGGATGCGGCTCGTCGAGAGCCGGGAGGGCCTCGTCGAGGCCATCGGGGCGGCCCGGCGTGAGGCCGGATCGTCATTCGGCGACGACACCGTCTACCTGGAGGCGTACGTGCCGGCCCCCCGACATGTCGAAGTGCAGATCATGGGTGACACCCACGGTCGCGTGGTGCATCTGTACGAGCGGGAATGCTCGATCCAGCGCCGCTATCAGAAGATCATCGAGGAGTCGCCCAGTCCGGCGTTGAGCGCCGAAGTGCGAAGCGAGATCCTGACGGCGGCAGTCACCGCCGGGGAGGCCGTCGGCTACGAGGGAGCAGGCACAGTCGAGTTCCTGGTCGCCCCCGACGGCAGCTTCTTCTTTCTCGAGATGAACACCCGACTCCAGGTCGAGCATCCGGTCACCGAGGCGGTCACGGGGCTCGATCTTGTGCAGATGCAAATCGATGTCGCCCGCGGCGAGCACCTGCCCGAGCAGAGCAGCGTTCCGCCGGTCAACGGTCACGCCATTGAAGCCCGCCTCTACGCCGAGGATCCGTTGAACGAGTTCCTCCCCTCGATTGGAACCCTTCACCAGTTCCGCATCCCTCGGGAAGGCGTTCGGGTCGACGCAGGCGTCTATGACGGAGTCGAGATCGGGATCCACTACGACCCGATGCTCGCCAAGATCGTCGCCCACGGCAGGACCCGGGCTGAGGCGGCCCGCCGGTTGGCCGAGGCGCTCGGCGGGGCCGTCATCCACGGCGTTCAGACGAATCGGGCCCTCCTCGTGCGGGTGCTCCGCCACCCCGAGTTCCTGGCCGGCGATATCGACACCCATTTCTTGCAGCGCCATTCCCCGGTGGAGCTCGGCGCACCCTTGACCGGCGTGGCCGAAGGTGGCCTTCACGCCCTGGCGGCTGCCCTGGCCGATCAGGCGACTCGCCGGGCGGCGGCCACAGTTCTCGGGGCGGTCCCGACCGGGTGGCGCAACAACCCGTCCCAAATGCAGGAGGTGTCCTATCAGCGCGGCGCTGACAGGATCGACGTCGGCTACCGGATGGGCCGGGGCGGGATCGAAGCTCACATCGGGGACCAGGACGTGGCCGTGAGCGGGGTAGACGCCCAACCCGATCATGTCGAGATGACCGTCAACGGCGTGCATCGCCGGTACCAGGTGAGCCGGGCGGGGGGCCGCCACTATGTCGACAGCGCTCTCGGCTCGACCGATTTCGTTGAGATCGACCGCTTTCCCGAGAGCGAGGAAGAGGCGGCGCCTGGATCCTTGAAGGCTCCCATGCCGGGTGTCGTCAGGCGAGTGGATGTTGCGATCGGAGACGACGTCGCCGCCGGAGACCTGCTCCTCGTCCTTGAGGCGATGAAGATGGAACACAACGTGCTCGCCCCGGTGGCGGGCACCGTCACGGAGCTGCGGGCGGCGGTGGGCGAACAGGTCGAAGCCGGGCGAGTGCTGGCGGTGATTGAGGAGTAGTCCCCGGTCCCCAGCGGTCCCCGGTCCCCAGTAGTCCCCAGTCCCCAGTCCCCAGTCCCGAGTCCCCAGCAAGGATCGCCAGGTGACCTCGCTTGCTGCCCACTATCGCCTACCCGACAGTTCTGTTCCCGCGGAACTGCCTGAACGGTTGTGAAGGTCAGACAGCCGACAGTGAACCGAGGCTCTGATGCAGATCGACGGCGTATTCGAAGGAGGGGGAGTACGGGGCATCGCTCTCGCCGGGGCAGCGGCCGGAGCCATGGATTCCGGGTACGAGTTCCGCCGGGTGGCCGGTACGTCGGCCGGAGCCCTCGTGGCGTCTCTGGTGGCTACCGGTTACCAGGCCGATGAACTCCGGGTCGCAGTCTGCAAAGCGGACTGGCCCGGACTGCTCGACCCGACCATCTACACGAGGATCCCCGGGATCGGCAAGCACATCTCCCTGGTGCTTCGCAAAGGCATGTACAAGGGCCGGGCCCTCGAGCGCACCTGGAGCGGGTTGTTGGCCGACAAAGGAGTGGCGACGTTTGGTGATCTTCCGGCCGGCGCCCTGCAGGTCGTCGCCACCGACATCACCCATCAACGAGGTGTCGTGCTGCCCGTGGGTCTCCACCGCTATGGAATCGAGCCGTTCGAGTTCTCCGTGGCCCGGGCCGTCCGGATGTCGGCGGCGGTGCCGTTCCTCTTTGTTCCGGTTGCCCTGACCCACCAGCACGCCGAGGGTGAGACCGTCCTCATGGCAGACGGAGCGATGGCGTCACGATTCCCACTCGAGGTGCTCCAGCCTCCGGAGGATCGCCCCATCGTCGGCTTCCGACTGGCCGATTTCGGATCACCGCACGACCACAGCCCCATTCGCGGTCCGATCACCCTGGCCGGGGCCGTGATCGGTGCCGGGATGTCGGCTCGAGAATCCTTGCCCCGATTGGCACTCGAGCCGGGCCGGGTCATCGACGTGCCCGCCGAGCGCGATTCGCTCGATTTCAATCTCACCGGCGAAGAAGCCCGCGATATGTTCGACATCGGCCGTGAAGCTGCTCGCTCCTGGTTCTCCCGCCACAACCCCGAGACGCCGAGTGTCCCCGTGCCGTGGCTCTAGCTGGGGACTGGGGACCGG
>CAXMQV010000066.1:0-2244 GCA_964195905.1 uncultured Gammaproteobacteria bacterium | reverse complement strand
TGACTGGGGGTCAAGAGGTCGCTGGTTCAAATCCAGTCAGCCCGACGAGGAAAACCCCTGTCCACACAGGGGTTTTCTTCTTTGGGCCGGGTCGGTGTGATCGAGTCGCCTCATTGAGGGCACCCGGGCCGGGTCCGACACCCGCCGCCGCACTCTTCTGAGCCGTAGCCACGGTCCGGCGACCCGCTGTGCCACCCAGAGCGTTTGACAACCGCGGAGAGTGAGATATGTTGATTGAGTCCGTATTGCTAACAACGGAGAACGACCATGGGAACCCTCACACGAGGCAGGCTTGGCCTGCTATCTCTTGTCATTGCGATTGTCGGGCTGCTGGCAGCTCCGGCGGCTGTGGCAGATTCCACCGCCTGCGCAAGCGACTACGACGTCACGATCGAGGCACTGCTCCTGAACCCGAACGGCGGATGGAGCCCGAGCGAAACGACCGTGGCCCTCACCACACCGATCCCGGCGGGCGACTACACGCTGGCAATGGTGTCCTACGACGGGCACTCGAACAAGGGTGTCGACCAGAGCGACCAGATCAACGAGCAATGGTTCATGCAGTTGCTCGACGCTCAGGGCACAGTTGTCTTCCAGAGCGGGGTGAGCCCCGACCTGCCGGACGCCCAGGACTGGCTGACCTTCAACAGTGCGGCCACTCTCACCGGTGACGCCGTCACGATGCGAGTCGTGCACGCCGCCATCGGCAACAACGTGAACTCGATCGTGGCCAGCTGCGCCGGGTTCACGCCGGTGCCGCCGCCGGTCGGATCGATCGGCGACACGGTCTGGTTCGACACCGACGGCAACGGCCTGCTCGACGGCACCGAGGCCGGAATTCCCGGCATCACTGTGGCGTTGGGTGGACCGATTGTTGCGACCACGACCACTGCCGCCGATGGCACGTACACCTTCGGTGACCTTCCGGCCGGAACATACGTGGTGACGGTTGGAGCCGGACCGGTGGGTACTGAGCTCTCGACGGCCGCTAGCTTCACCGTCGCTCTGGCCGATGACGAAGATTTCGTGGACGCCGACTTCGGGTTCACCCCGACCTTCGTCGAGCCCGAGCTCGGGTCAATCGGCGACACCGTGTGGCTCGACGCAAACGGCAACGGCTGGATGGACGGCGACGAGTTCGGAATCGCCGGAGTAAGGGTATTGCTCACTACTCCGGGGACGGCCGGGGCGATCGAAGCCTTCACGGACGCCGCCGGGCACTATCTGTTCCCGGATCTCGCGGCCGGCAGCTACGACGTGACCGTCGATGTCACGACTGCTCCGACGAACACGAGCCTCACGACGGTGGGCGCCAAGACGGTGAGCCTCGCTGCCGGCGAGAACTATCCCGATGCGGATTTCGGATTCAGTGGAGGCTCGGTGCTGGCGACCTCGGCCATCGGCGATCAGGTCTGGATGGACACCGATCTCGATGGGGTCTTTGACTCAGGCGAGGGCGTCCTGGCAGGCGTCACGTTGTCCTTGTTCGATCCGATCAGTGGGACGACGCAGACTGCGGTTACCGGCGCCAGCGGCCAGTATCTGTTTGCGGCCCTCACCGCCGGAACCTACGAGGTGAGTGTCATCACAACGACCGCACCGGAGAGCACGGCTCTCACGACGGTCGGCAAGTACGCCATCACGTTGAGCGACGGTCAGACCTCGCTCATCGCCGACTTCGGGTTCGCGCAAGCGCTCCCGACAACTGGTTTCGAGACAGCCGACTTCGGTATCACCGGACTCGTTCTCCTGCTAATCGGTGCCGCTGCCCTGGTCCTGGTCCGGCCGGGCGGCAAAGTACCGTGGCACCTGGTGAATGCCGACGAAGTCCGTTAAGGGCGTCGTCTCGAAATACGACGACCCGGGGCTTCGGCCCCGGGTCGTTTACGTAGACCGGTTATTCCCTTCCCTCAGGGAAGGGTGGGCGAGCGAAGCGAGCTCGGGATGGGCCTCCTCAATGAACCAACAACCTCGGTGCCTTGCCGAGAGACCCACCCCACCTCCTCCTTCGTCGGAGGCACCCCTCCCTAAAGGAGGGGAATCAGAGGCCCCTGCGGTGATCACCCCGCCCGTTTGATGCGGTAGACCCTGGCTTCTTCCGGTTCGAGGCTTTCGATCCTGAAGTGTTTGCCGTTCCAGGCGGGCCGGCGGTTCTCGTCTGAGATATCCGTTTCGGTCGAGAACTCCAGATGAAGCTCAACGCCAGGCGCCATATCGGGAATCGCCGGGATGGCGAAGTAGCCG
>CAXMQV010000065.1:0-18031 GCA_964195905.1 uncultured Gammaproteobacteria bacterium | reverse complement strand
CCAGCGGCTCATGAACTCACCGAGGGACTCGAGGTCTCGCTTCAAGCCGAAGAAGGCGGTCGGATCCTTCTTCTCTGTCTTGGAGTCTTTGGCGTCCTTCTCTTCCGGTTCGATCACCCGGCTGAATCCGGTCCCGACCGGGTCGACGAAGACGAGGTCGGTGAACGCGAGCCACGATTCGGCGTTGTCGATCAACTGCGCCGGCGGCGACGGAAGGGAGCCGTCCGGCGGGAAGTCGATCCGGCGGGGCCCGATGGCGCCGACGTGGAGATAGGCCGAGGCGGCACCGGGACCACCATTGAACACAAACGTGACCGGACGCCCCTCTCCGCCATCGTCGGCTACGTAGGCGGTCGAGAAGACCTCCGCCACCGGCTTCTCCTTCTCGCGAAGAACAATCCACTCGGAGCGGGCGGTGTAGGCGACAGTGTCGGCCCAGGTGGCGGCATGCTCAGCTGCCTCGGGCACCTTGTGGTCGGGCTTGGGTTCAACCGGTGTATCAGACATGGGAGAGACACTAGAGCCATTGATGGGCACGTGACTCTTGGTCGGCGCTCGCTACCCGCTACCTGCCACCCGCTACCCGCCAAACCTCGCTGCCCGTTACCCGTTACCCGTTTCCCGTTTCCCGTTTCCCGAAGAGGACTCCTGGCGGTGGGCGGTTGGCGGTGGGCGTTGCCGGCGGCGCTATCCGGCCTCCTCGTTCTCCTTCTCATGCATCAGCGGGTGACGAAACGGCTTGGGCCACAGGCGCATCGGGCCATGGAAGTAGTCGTGCGGATCGAAATCGACCCACTTGCGGCTGTTCTGGGCGAGCCGATCGAGGACCGCCAGGATGACGAACGGGTTGACCGCCATGCCGGTATGGGACGCCACGATGGGGATGTTTTCCCGGGGAGCCTTGCGACTGCTCCTGTCGATGACCTCCTGAGGAATGGCTGCCAGATCCATCGGCACCACCCGATCGACCGGACTGAAGATGGACACGAGCGGCATCGGAGGATGGTCGGCCTCCCAATGCATCAGGACCTGCTCGGGTTTCATGTCGATGAGACGGAGACCGGCCACCCGCCGTCCCACCAGCCGCAACAGCTTGTTGAGGGTATGGGCGCGATCGGGATCGATGGCCGGCGCCCCAAACGTGATTACCCGATCCACGAACTCCGGCATCCTCTCTGCCAACTCACGTGCGTAGACGCCTCCCAGGCTCTGACCGACCAGGGCAATCTGCGCTCCCGACTCTTCGGCCAACCGGCGGATCTCGGCGCCGAGCTCCTCCTCCACTTCTTCCACGTGATCGAAAATCGACATCCCCCGCGGACCGAGATTCATGCCGAGACCCCAGCTCTGAGCCGGGAACCCGTGAGCGGTCAGAGTCCGATTCATGCGATTGAGACTCAATTCGGGAGCCAGGAACCCCGGCAGGGTGAGAACCCACAGGCTGCCGTCGCCGGTGGGAAGCACGTGATCCCGCATCGGCCGGCCGAGGAAGCCGGCCAAGCGCTCACCGCCACCCCACAGGACATCGAGGTTGAGCCGGATCAGATCGGTAGGTGTTGATCTCGACACTGCGTCGCTACCTCAGCTACCGGACGGTGTTTTGTCGCTCACGGTCCGTAAGAGTAGGTGCCAACTCCCGCTTCTCAGCGCAAGGAGGATGCGTAGCTCCTCAGCCGGCCAGTTCGGCACGGCTGCCGGCCGGCAGGCCTTCCGCCCACAATTGCCGCAGCGTCTCGCTGCCGGTCCGGGTGAGCCACTCTTCGGCGTCCGCAGCCGCCTGGGCGGCCGCCGGGTCGTCCTGGCCGACCAGCATCGCGTAGGTCGCACGGAACTGGGTGAGATACGAGCCATAGAGCTTGCGAGACTGCTCGTCGATGAGGGAGGCGAACATCGTGCTGGCTGACACGGTGTCACCCTGGAGGGCCGCTCGAGCCGCTTCGACATACCCCCGCAAAGCCATACTGGGAATCGGGCACTCCGCAAGCAGTTCGGCAACGCTTTCGAGCCGTTCCAGATCGCGGGTCCAGGCGGCCGCCTGGGCCGCGATGTAGAGGCCGGCATTTGAGAGACGAATGTCGACTTGCAGACCGGTCTCGAACGCCTCGTCCCAGCGGGCGATATCGGCCTGCAACTGGGCAACGGAATTCAAATAGAACGCCTGAATCTGTGGGTCGGTGTCCTCGCGGTAGAAACCGAGCACCTCGATGAGGTCGTCCACCATCGCCGGCGAAGTGGGGCCCCGCAGGTGATCGACCGCACCACGGATATACGCGAACGAAGCCAGGTTGAACGGATCCTGTTCGTCCTCGGCGAATTCGTCGATCGAAGCCAGGGCCTCGTCGTATCTGCCGTCTGCCAGATAGGAGAACGCCCGACCGTAGCCATTTCGCACGATCCATCCCATATCGCCGATCCGCCGCACCGCCTCTCCGAGGCGCTCAGAGATCTCCAACGATTCCATCGGGTTATCGGGCTCCAGCAAGCTCGCCAGGTTGTTGAGCGCCCGCGCCGCCCCTTTGACCGAACCTCGCAGCTCGGCCTCCTCGGCGACTCCTCGGAGGATGGCGAACGCCTCCACGTAGCGGCCGGCAAACCCATAGGCCGTGGCCTTGGTGACAAGGGCGTCGAGGGTGATGTCTTCGAGGCCGAATTCCGCCGCGGCGGGAAGCAGTCGGTCGACGGCCCTGATGGATTCTTCGCTGCGGTTGGTGAGGGCAAAGCTGCGGGCCGCCTCGGCCGCTACCCGGACAGTGACCGGGTCGTCAATCGCATCGACGGCGTTGTACACATCCTCGATCGCTACCAGTGCATCGGGTGACCGGAAGTAGCCGTTTAGCAATTCGCTCTTGGCCGTTGCCGCTCTTCGGATCCCGTCGGTGTCCTCGGCGGTAGCGAAATAGTCGAGGGCGGCGTCGATGTAGGCGAGCCCCCGCTCCACCTCTCCATGCTTATTGGCCGAATCGGCCGCCCTCAGCCGCAGGTTCGCCTGAATGCCGGGATCGGCCGCCAGCTCGGCAGCGTCGTCCAGCAGGCTCATCGCCTGCACATGTGAATGAAGCTCGACGGCCCGGCCGGCCGCCTCGGTGAGGCTCTGGATGGCACTGTCAATGAGGGCTGCTCGTTCGGCGCCCTCCGGGGTGGCTTCGTAGGCACCCATGAAGTGGCCGGAGATGACACCCGCCAGTTCCGGGTCGTTGAGCGTCTCGAGGTATTCGGCGGCGGCCACGTGCTTGGCACGCCGTTCCTGACGGGGGAGGCGGTTATAGGCGACCTCACGAATGAGCGACTGTACGAACCCGTACTGGCCGCGCTCGGGTGACCGGGGATCGTCTTCCAGATCGAGCAGCTCGAGCTTGATGAGCCGGCTCAGCTGGCTCTCCAACTCCTCGGGTGGCTCGTCGCGGAGGCTGGCAAGCCCAACGAGCGTGAAAGTCTGACCAAGCACCGCCCCGTCCTGGAGGAGGGTCTGCTCCCCCGGCTCCAGCCGATCCAGCCGGGCCCCGATCACTGCCTGAAGGGAATCGGGGAATGCCATGTTTGCGGCATCCCCTTCGAAGCGGTAGCGACCATCCTCTTCGACGAGCTCACCAGAGGCGGTCATCATTCGCACCATCTCGACCGCATAGAGCGGGAAACCGGCCGCCCGCTCGGCCAGTCGGTCCACCACGTCGTGATCGAGGCCCGGCAGGTACTCGGTGATCATCTGGTGCATCTCCGACCCGGACATCGGCGGCAGCCGGACCGCGATCGAGCTCCGATGCTGCGAGCCCCAGTTGGGGTGGCGGTCCAGAATGTCCGGCCTGGTCAGCGTTATCACGAAGATCGGTGATTTCGTTGATCGCTCGACCAATTCGGAGATGAACTCGACCATTCCGGCATCGGCCCAATGCAGGTCTTCGAACACGAGCACGGTCGGGCTCCGTTCGGCGATGTGCTGAAAGAACGATCGCAAGGCAGAGAACAATTCGGACCGTGATCCGGCCGGCATGTCGGCCAGACCAAGAAGACCGGCCAGTCGCGGCTCGATCCAGTCCCGATCCTCTTCCGTCGGCACGAAATCGGCGACCATGGTTCGCAGCCGGGTACGCGCCCTGGCAGGCTCCTCCCCCTCCACGATGCCGGCCCGCTGCCGCACCATCTCGCCGAGCGCCCAGAACGTCACGCCGTCGCCGTAGGACGGCGATCGCCCCTGGTGCCAGTACATGTCGGTGGCGTAGCCGTCGATGTGCTTCTTGAACTCTTCGGCCAGCCGGGTTTTGCCGATGCCGCCCTCACCGATGATGGCGACGTGTTGTGCCCGGCCCTCTGACCCGACCACCGCCAGGGTGTCCTTGAGCAGCCGGAGCTCCCGCTCCCGGCCCACGAACGGTGGCGGGTGAGTCTCGTTGGCGGCTGTGCCCCGCACCATGCTCGCCACCCGCAAGGCCTTCCAGGCAGGAACCGGTTCGGTTTTACCTTTGATTTCGTGCTCGCCCATCGCTTCGAAGTCGATGGCCCGATTGCTGACCGACTGGGTGGCACCGCCGACGTACACGCTCCCCGGCTCGGCAATCGATTGAAGTCGCGATGCGACGTTGACCAGATCGCCTACCACAAGACCCTTCTCGTTTCCGCCGGGACCCACCGAGGTTGAACCTGAGTTCACGCCGGCCCGCAGTGCCAGCTCCGGAATGCCGAGCTCCTCGCCGAGGGTCGTGACCATGTCAACCAGCTCGAGGGCCGCTCGCACCGCCCGCTGGGCATCGTCCTCGCGGGCAACCGTTGCGCCCCAGACGCCCATAACGGCGTCGCCGATGAACTTGTCGACCGCGCCACCGAAGCGTTCGATGATCTCCCGTGCCCGGTCGAAGTACACGGTCAGCATGTCCCGGATGTCCTCTGAGTCCCGGCTCTCAGAAAACGTCGTGTAGCTGACGATGTCGGCGAACAACACTGAGACGAACCGTTTCCCCTCAACGAGGGCCGGCTCGGAGGAAGGGGTGTCCTCGCCGACCGCCGATACCGGGGCTGATTCCGATGCCAAACCCGACCCACAATTGCCGCAGAACTTGTCACCGGGGTCGTTTGGCGTACCGCAGGCGGCGCAGGTCACCTGCAGGACAGTGCCGCACTCCTTGCAGAACTTCCGATCGGCCTGATTCTCAGTACCACAATTGACGCAATTCACTGATAGGTCCCCATTTCAAGGGCCACCCTACCGGATTGACGGGGACCGCTCAGGCGTCCGGCGACTCAGTGATGTGCCACAGCACTCCGGACGGATCCCACAGGTACAGGACCCGCATACCCCAGTCCTCGAGTTTGGGGGCCTTGGCTCGCACCCCGGGGAACTCACCCGATTCAACAATCCCCTGGACCTCCGCCCACCAGGCTTCGAGGTCCTCGACATGCATCGCCATCATGAAGTTGTCCGCCCACTTCTTGACGTAGAAGTTTTGCAGCAGGAACCCGGTCGTGCCTCGTCCGTAATAGCGGACATCCGGGTCGTCGTCGGCTGGGAGGAAGCCGAGCCGCGCGTAGAACCGGCCGGAGAGCTCGAAATCCCTGGCAGGCACGAAGGTGAGAACGCTCTTCGGGTCGTTCGGCATGACCGGACGCTACCGGATGATCCAGCACTCGTCCGATTCCTCATTGAGCCTCGGCTGGCTATGATGAATGAACATTCACTCAAGAGTTGAACATGACCTGGACTGCAACCGACATCCCCGACCAGAACGGGCGAGTAGCCGTCGTTACCGGCGCAAACAGCGGCCTCGGCCTCGAAACGGCGCGTGAACTCGCCCGCAAGGGAGCGCACGTCGTCATGGCCGCTCGGAACCTGGAGAAGGCCGCCGCCGCCGAACAGGACATCCTGGCCGGTATCCCCGACGCCTCGCTCGAGGTCCGCCATCTCGATCTTGGATCGCTCGACTCGGTTAGAACGTTCGCCACCGAGGTGGTCAACGCCCACGATCGAATCGACATACTGGTCAACAACGCCGGGGAGATGGCAACCCCCCAGCAGAAGACCGCCGATGGGTTCGAGCTCCAATTCGGCACCAACCACCTCGGCCACTTCGCCCTCACGGCCCAGCTCATGCCGGCCCTCCTCCGATCAGAAGCGGGACGGGTGGTCACCGTCACGAGTACCGCCCGCCACTTCCTCAGCAAACTCAATGTCGAAGATCCCCACCTAACTGAGGGATACGGTCCGTGGCGGGCCTACGGCCAGTCGAAACGGGCCAACTCACACTTCGCTCTCGAATTGAACCGGCGGCTGGCGGCGGCCGGGGCACCGGTCGGAAGCCTGGTCGCCCACCCCGGCTATTCGAACACGAACCTACAGGCCCGGAGCGCGGCGTCGACCGGCGGTAAAGGACGGGGGCAAAGCTTCTTCCACACGATGGCCCCGCGGATCGCCATGAGCCAGTCCTACGGCGCCCTATCCCAGCTGCGGGCGGCCACCGATCCGGCGGCCAAAGGGGGCGAATTGTATGCCCCCCGCTTCGTGAACAACGGTCCGGCCGTCCGCCGGCCGATCCTCCCGATCTCCAGGCGACCCAAGGACCTGGAGGCACTGTGGGAGCTCTCCGAGCGCGAGACGGGGATCACGTTCGACATCCCGGCCGCCCGATGACGACGACCAGGGTCGACCGGGCGGCCCTGGTCCGGCGAGCGCTCGTAGAGTTGGTAGCCGAACGAGGGTTCCGTGGCACCAGCATGGGGGCGGTCGCCGAGCGGGCCGGTGTGGCAACCGGCACTGCCTACGTGCACTACGCCTCCAAGGATGAACTGATCATCGCCGCCTACCGTGAGGTGAAGCTCGACCTGGGGAGGGCAGCGACCGCCGGCGCCGATCCATCCGCCGCCCCGACGGAGCGATTCCGCATGCTCTGGAAGGGAATCCACCAACATCTCGCGGCCGATCCGGTCAGAGCGCGGTTTCTCACCCAGATCGACGCCTCGCCTTATTCCGCCGACGCCCATGCCGCAGCAGCCGGAGACCCGGACGACGAGCTGATGTCCGCCGGGGCGGCCATCGACATGGCCCCTCTTCTCGTTGATTTGCCACTCGGGCTCCTCTACGACCTGGGGATGGGACCCGTCGTACGGCTCGTGGCATCGGGAGTCGATGTGTCGACCGACGAACTCGATCGAGTCGCCCAGGCCTGTTGGCGGGCCATTACGAGGCCCTGAGCTCGCCGGTCGCAGTTCGGTAGTGTCGAGTCGGGGCAGTTAGTCCGCCACGACCCCGGGAGAACTCAATGAACGCCATCGTCCAGGACGAGTACGGGTCCGCGGCTGTTCTCGAAGAGCGACAGGTCGGCAGGCCGTCGATCAACGGCGGCGAGGTCCTGCTTCGTGTCCGGGCGGCTTCGGTCAACCCGCTCGATTGGCACATCATGCGAGGTCGTCCGCGGTTCATCCGGTTCGTAGCCGGCCTGCGTGCCCCGAAGCCACCGGTGCGGGGCGTCGACGTGGCCGGTCGCGTCGAAGCCCTCGGCAAGGACGTCACGAGGTTCCAACCCGGCGACGACGTGTTCGGCTGGTGCGAAGGCGCCTTCGCCGAGTACGCGGGTGCCGGGGAAGGCAGCCTCCTCCCGATCCCTCCCGGCACCACGTACGAGCAAGCGGCGGCCGTCCCCGTTGCGGCGATGACCGCCCTGCAGGGCCTGCGGGACCTCGGTCGGATCGCGGCGGGCCACAAGGTCCTCATCATCGGGGCCTCCGGAGGAGTCGGCACCTTCGCCGTGCAGATTGCCAAGTCATTCGGTGCCGAGGTCACCGGGGTGTGCAGCACCGGGAACCTGGATCTCGTCAGCGCGATCGGGGCCGACCACGTCATCGATTACACCACAGACGACGTCACGTCCGGTGACCGCAAATACGACCTCATCTTCCAGTTGGCAGGAACCACCTCGCCGCTGCGGCTCAGGCGCATCCTGAGCCCGAAAGGCACGCTCGTCCTGAGCAGTGGAGTCGGTCGCCTGTCAGGCATCGACCGCATCATCAAGGCGGTCGTTGCGTCCCGCTTCGTGAGCCAGCGCCTCGTCACCTGGGTGACCAAGAACAGCCTGGAAGACCTCGAGTTTGTGTCGAAACTCATCGAGGCCGGCACCGTGACCGCGATCATCGACCGAACCTTCCAGCTGAGCGAGACGCCCGAGGCCATCAGGATCGTGGAGGAAGGACACACCCGGGGCAAGGTTGTCATCACTCCATGAGCGTTGAGCGAGCACCAAACCAGAGAACGGCCCGCGGCAAGGACCTCACCAGGGTCTGAGCTGGCTGCCATCCGCGAACGGTTGGCGGTCATCACGGGCCTTTCGGCCCTATTTATGAAGTCTCTATAATTTTATAGTGACTGTATGAAAAGGGATCGAGTGTGACCGGCCTCCGGGAGCAGAAGAAACAGCAAACCCGGAACGCGATCGTTGCCGCAGCCGGAAAGCTGTTCGGCAGGCAGGGATTCCAGGCCACAACCATGGACCAGATCGCGGCCGGAGCCAGCGTGTCGGCCGGCACGCTCTACAACTACTTCGGCACCAAGAACACAGTCCTGCTTGCCCACATCGAGTCGCGAGTGGCGGACATGACCGAGAC
Organism: uncultured Gammaproteobacteria bacterium; assembly: GCA_964195905.1. GTDB lineage: Bacteria > Actinomycetota > Acidimicrobiia > Spongiisociales > SHLN01 > SHLN01. The sequence continues at coordinate 9,448 of CAXMQV010000065.1, read as the reverse complement.
CGGGAGCGCCCTCCTCGCCGATCCCCCGCCCGACGTTGTGACGGCCGTTCAACGTTTGACCCGGCTCTACCTCGACCGCTTCATCAGCCTCGAGCGCGAGCTGCTGCGAGAGCTGATGGCGGCCAGCTTTGGGAGCAGGTCCGACCTCCTGCCCGAGCTCATCCGCCTCGACGAACTGCTTCTCGTCCAGTTGGAAGCCCTCCTGAGCCACTTCGCCGCAGCAGGGGACCTCGAGCGTGGAGTCGACGTCTCCGAAGCCGCCATCGCTCTCTACTCGCTCTTCGCCGTCCAGCTCATCATGTACGTCAGCCTGGAGGGCATGACCCCGTCCGTGCTGCGCCGGGCGGTGGCCCGTCAGATTCAGATCGCATTCACCGGCCTCCGGGCCCAGGAAAGGTAAAGCAATGGCAGTGTCGCTCGCCAACGTTTGGAAGACCTATGGGGAGGGCCCGAACGCCGTCCATGCCCTCGCCGGGGTGGACGCCGAGATCCCGGCCGGCCAGTTCACCGTCATACTCGGCCCGAGCGGATCCGGCAAAACAACGATGCTCAACCTGATCGGCGGCATCGATGACGTGACATCCGGCGACCTCCTCGTTGAAGACATCAAGCTCACCGGATTGGGGCCAGACGACCGGACCGCGTTCCGACGCAACACGGTCGGTTTCGTATTCCAGTTCTTCAACCTCATTCCCACGCTTACGGCACTCGAGAACGTCGAGCTGGTCGCCAACCTCACCATGCATGACGGAGCCGAGCGGGCCGCCGAGGTACTCGAGCAGGTCGGGCTCGGCGATCGCCTCGATCACTTCCCCTCCATGTTGTCGGGCGGCGAGCAACAGCGGGTCGCCATCGCCCGGGCACTCGCCAAGTCACCCCCGGTCTTGTTGTGCGACGAACCGACCGGCGAACTCGACTTCGAAACCGGCCGGCTCATCCTCGGGTTGCTGCGGCAAGTCAACCGGGACCTCGGCCAGACCGTGTTGCTGGTGACCCACAATGCCGCCATCGGGGAGATGGCAGATCGAGTCCTTCGGTTGCGATCCGGCGGAATCGTCGAGGACCGGCACAACCCGGCCCCCATCGAGGCAGGGGAGCTGATCTGGTGAGCCCGCTCCGCCACAAACTCCTGCGCGACATCCGCACGCAGCGAGCGCAGTTCATCGCGGTGACGGTGACCATCTTTCTGGGTGTCACCATGTTCGCCGCCTCATATGACTCATATCAGAACCTGACCGCTTCGTATGAGAGCACCTTCACCGAGTTCCGGTTTGCCAACCTGACGGTGGCGGGCGGGGATGTCGAGGGGTTCGCCGCCGCCGCCAGAAGCCAGGAGGGGGTCGAATCGGTCGAACTTCGAACCGTGGCCGATATTCCGCTGCAGGTTGGCGGCCTCAAGCTGCTCGGTCGAGTCGTTGGGATGCCCGCCGACGCTCAGCCAATGGTCAACCAGGTAAGCACGGCAAACTACCTTTCGATCGACCAACCGGCCGTAGTGCTGGTCGAAGAGCACATGGCCGACCACTTCGATCTGGCGCCGGGAAGCGCGTTTGAAATCCTCGGCGCCACCGGCTGGCGATCAGTTACCGTCGGCGGGGTCGCATCCTCGCCCGAGTACATCTGGCCGGCCCGGGACCGCCAGGACCTCATCACCGCGCCCGACAACTTCGGGGTGGCATTCGTCGTTGAGTCTTTCGCCCGGGAGCTGGTTGGCGTCAACGGTCCGACCGAGGCGACCGTGTACTACACCGACGGCGCCGACAACCCCGAGCTGTCCGAAGTGCTCCTCTCCCGGGCCACCAAAGCCGGGGCCACCGCCAGTTACACCCGCGACGAACAGCCATCAAATGCTGCCCTGTCGGAGGACCTGAAGGGATTCGAGGAACTGGCCGTCTTCTTTCCGGCCATGTTCCTGGCGGCGGCGGCCATGGCGACGTACGTGATGATCAGCCGCCTGGTGCACGCCCAGCAGCCCCACATCGGGGTCCTCATCGCCAACGGATTCACCCGCCGCCAGGTCCTCCGGCATTACCTCGGCTATGGAGTCGTCCCGGGGTTGGCCGGCGCCATACCCGGAGCAATCGCCGGTGTGCTGCTCGCCCGAGTCATCACGGGCTTCTATACCGAGATGCTGTCGGTCCCCACCACCCTCATCCAGTTCTACCCGGCGACCCTGGTGGGCGGCGTGTTGTTCGGTCTCGTGACCAGCCTGATTGCGGCAGCCGCTCCGGCCAGGAGAGCGGCCCGCCTGGCGCCGGCCGAGGCGATGCGTGGCTCAGCTCCCACCGGTGGCGGCCGCGCCAGCCTTCTCGAGCGGATCGTGCCGCCGCTACGGCGCATGCCCATACCGTGGCGGATGGCCCTGCGGGGAATCGAACGAAACCCTCGCCGCAGCATTTTCACGGTGCTCGGGGTGGTCCTGTCGCTCATGCTGGTGCTGGTGTCGTGGGGAATGCTCGACTCGATCGTTCGGCTCATGGACCGCCAGTTCGTCGAAATCCAGCAAGAAGACGCCACCGTCTACTTCACCGGCCCGGTCGGGACTTCCGAGGTGGAAAGTCTCGAACAGATGCCGGGCGTTGCCTCAGCCGAGGCTGTGCTCCATTCCCCGATAGTGCTGGCGGCCGACGGACGGTACGAAACCACCCTTGTCACGTTCGAGGCGGGCACTGTCATGCATCAATTCTTCGGTGAAGACGGCAAGGTGCGGTCGCTTCCCGATGACGGCCTGCTGGTCGGGAAAGCCCTCCGCGACGTGGTGGGTATCTCAGAAGGCGACTCCGTGCAGCTGGTCATCGGGGACGCGAGCGTCCAGGGACGCATCGCCGGGTTCGTTGATGAACCGCTCGGGACAATGGCGTACGCCTCCCGCACCTACGCCGAGGACGTTCTGGGATCGGCACTGCCGGCGACAGCCGCGCTCATTGCCTACGACGCCGGCGTTGAAGTGCAGGAGGTTCGAGCTGCTCTGGTTGATCTGGAGAACGTGGCCGCCTTCGAGGACGCCAATGCCCTCTACGACACCGTCCAGCGATTCATGATCTTCTTCTATGTGTTTGTCGGCGTGATGCTGGTGTTCGGCGGCGCGATGGCATTCGCTCTCATCTTCAGCGCCATGTCCGTCAACATCGCCGAACGCACCCGCGAGGTAGCGACGCTGCTGGCGGTCGGGACCGAGCGGCGCCAGATCAGTCGGATGATCACCGCCGAGAACATGACCGTTGCCCTCGCCGGCATACCGCTCGGGCTCGGGATCGGCTATCTGGCCGCCAAGGAGGCGATGGCTTCATTCAGCAGCGACCTGTTCGCGTTCGATCTCTACATCCGTCCAAGCACGCTCGTCATCTCCGCCCTCGCCATCCTGGTGGTCGCCCTCCTCTCCCAGTGGCCGGGCCTGCGAGCCATCGGCCGACTCGACATTGCAAAGATTGTGAAAGATCGATCGTTGTAGGTGGTTCCGCTCTTTCAGCTACCAGCCTCCAGCTACCAGCAGACCGGGACGGGCCCAACCGAACGTTTCTGACTGTTGACTGTTGACTGTTGACTGTTGACTCCGATCTAGTACTGAGCCGGCAAGCTTTCTCCTGTCTCAAGAACGCTCTTCAAGCCCGAGACGATGTATGGGAAACCGCCCGTGAAGTTGGCATAGGTCTTGCTGTCGACGGCCACGTCGTACATTTCGACGGTGAGCTTGGAGGCGCCGTTGGCGTCCTCGACCAGCCAGACTTCCCGGGCGCCGCCCTCGGCCTCCAGTTCCGGATCCCAATGCGGAGTGAAGGTGTACTCGAGGCGGTGGGGCGGGTCGATCGCGATCACGACGCCGTCGGCAACCACTGCACCGTCGGCGCCGAGGTAGCGGATAGTGGCGCCCTCGGTCCAGTCCGATTCCACCCGGGTTCCGTAGAAGTATCGGACCGTGTAGTCGCCGTCGGTTATGGCCTTCCAGACCTCCTTGATGTCGGCGGCGATGTAGGCCTGATACACGTGGATGGGCTTTGTCATGATTTCTCCTCCTCAACTCGCGCCTTGAGGTCGACAATGGCGCCCACTCTCGGCTCTGTGTATTTGCTGATCCAGCGATTGTGAACCAACCGGATCGGGACGGGGTTCAGATAGTGGAGCTTGCTCCTCCCCTGCCTGCGGGTCGTAACCAACCCGCCCTCTTCAAGCACCCGCAAGTGATTCATAACGCCGAACCGCGTCATGTCCGGAAGGTGGGCGCACAATTCTCCGAGCGTCTGACCGTCGTCGGCGAACAGCTCGTCGAGAAGAAGTCGTCGACTCGAATCGTTAAGGGCTCGAAATACCTCGTCCATGGCCGGGGATTATATGTGAGTGTTTACTCACATGTCAAGCCTCCGGTACTCTCACACTCCCATGCGTCTGCTCAGCTCCGTCCTTGCAATCATTTCGCTGGTGGCCGCCGCCTGCACACCTGGCACGGCCGAGCCGACCACCCCCACGCTTCAAGGCCCCTCCCCGACCACAGTCGCTTCCACCTCAACCAGTTCCGTACCGGCGACAACCGCCGCACCCCTATCCCGACCGGCGTTTTGCGAGATCCGCTGGGAGCCCAACCAGACGGGAGTGGTGGAGTCCAACGAACTCAACGAGATATCGGGAGCCGCCATCAGTCTCCGACACGAGGGCGTCGTGTGGCTCCACAACGATTCGGGTTCAGACCCTTCGGTGTGGGCCGCCGACGTCTCGGGCACCGACCTCGGCCGGGTCTCGCTCCCGGATCTGACGGCCCGGGACTGGGAGGACATCGCCCTCGGCCCCGGCCCCGATCCCACTCTCTCCTACCTGTATCTCGCCGACATCGGGGACAACAGTGCACGACGCGACGATGTCCGCATCCACCGCATCCCCGAACCCGTCCCCGAAACCGGCGTCATGTCGGGTGGTGAGACCCTCGTCATCACCTATCCGTCCGGCCCCGTCGAAGCCGAGACGCTCCTGGTCGACCCGACAAACGGAGACATCGTGCTTGCAGGCAAGGCCCTGTCAGGAACCACCCCGCTCTACGGCTTGCCCGGCGACGTCGACTGGTCGCTCCCCCACCAGGCCACGTTTCTCGGAGAGATCGAACTCGGCACTTTTGCCCTCGCCACCGGAGGTGACGCCGGAGCGAGCCGAATCGTCATTCGTACCTACGACGAGGTCTTCACCTGGGAGCGCCCGCCTGGAGCGAGCCTGGCCGAAGCACTCCTCACCCCTCCCTGCCGGATTGCGGCGGTTGACGAAGAGCAGGGAGAGGCCATCGCACTCACCCCCGACGAGCAAGGCTTCTACACGGTGAGCGAAGGCGCCAACCAACCGATATCTCGGTTCACAGATCTAGGAAGCAACGGGTCCTAGGAACCGGCCGGGACCGCTGCTACCTTGCGCGGGTGCTCAGTATTGCGGTCGTCGTCGTTGCGTACACCCTGGCGGTGACGGGCGGCTTCTTGCTCGGCCGCTACGGACTGGACACCTCAAGGACCCACCGCCGAAGCGGCCCTTAAGTCAACGGTCAACGGTCAACGTTGATACTTCTACCTCTGACTGTGAACTGTGAACTTCGAACTCATCTCAACGCATCCAGGAGGGCTCCGGCGAGGATGTCGTAGCCGATGGGTAGCGGATGGATGTCCGGGTTGGCGTCGAGCATGTGGGTGGTAGCGGCCGTCGTGCGCCGCATCGGCTCGAATCCGTCGGCAACCACTACCCCAAAGTCGCCGGCGACCCCGGCGGCAATGGTGTTGAATTCGCGCAACGTCGCATCGGTGGCGGACTCGAGGGCCGTCCCGAGGCCAAGACTGAACGGGTTATAGGCCGTGAGAAACAGGATCGTAGCCTCCGGCGCGGCGTCGCCGACCTCCTCGAGGATCGCCTCGAGGTCCGGTCCATAGCCGTCGAATGTGGCCTGCAGCCGGCTCTGACAGTCGGGGTTGTCGAGCGAATCGCTACAAGCGTCGGAGCCGAGGTGACCGAGCAGATTGTTGGCCCCGATGTCAATGGTCACATAGGCGACGTCGTTGGTTCTCATGAACGCGACGGCTTCGTCCAATTGCCCGCCCCGAATGAGCGTGCCGGTGGTCTCGCCAGAGATCCCGAAGTTCCGGAGCCCATAGTCGGCGCCGTCGCGCAGCTCGAGCTGGGTGTGGAATCGGGAAACGTACCCATCGCGGGCATTGGAGACTCCAACGTTGGCCGCCAGCGAATCGCCAAGCGCCACATAGACCGGGCTTCCGGCCGCTGAGGTCGAGTTCACCTCGCCGGGGCCGAGTCGTTCCGACGGCGGTGCCACCGCGTCCAGGGCGGACGAAGCGGCCAGGCTCAGCCCATCGAGCAAGGCAGTCGACGTGAGCAGGTCGGTGCTGGTCTGCGTACCGGTGATGATGAGCCGGTCATCGCCGAGCATGATGGACTGCACGTCGGCATCGGCCGTCGCCAGGGTCTCGTTGAAATCGGCCAACCGTTCAACCAGGTCCTCGAGCGACGTTTGAGCGAGTCCCGGCATATCAAATGAGCCAACAGAAACGTCGGCGAGATCTATCCGAACCGCACCGCGCTCGAGCGCTACGGTGACCGATCCGCTGGCCCCCACACCGCCGCTCTTGAACTCGGCCTCGAAGTCGAGGCGCCCGGGTCCCCCGTCCACGCCGTCGACCACATCGAGCACCACCGACTGGAGCGGATTGTCATCGATGCCCTGCAGGCCATCCAGCACATAGGCCGTCATCTCGGACTCGGTCAACTCGAACCGAAAGGCCACCGCATTGCGTACATCGTCCACCTTCCCCTCGGCCGAGGCGAGGGCGACCGGGTCGGGAGGGTCGACGGGCCCGTCGGTGGTCGTGAGTGCATTCACCAGTTGCGCGACGCCAAAACCAAGAAAAGCCATGCTGGCAAGCAGGACGACGATGACCCCTATCAGCAAGCCCCGGACAATCGTCCGATCAACGAAGAACCCGGCGATCGCCACACCGGCGAGGATGACGAAGACCATAATGGCGGCGCCCTCTCCGAGCTTGAGCAGCACCGCCACGCCCGCCAAGAGCGCCGCCAGCAGCCCGAAGATGAAGAGGGTTGCTTTCATTGGGCGAACATACACGCCGCGCTTCGTTTCGCTGGTGGTTTCGCCCGCTGCCCGCTACCAAGAACCAGCTACCAGCTTCCAGTTCTCTCGGTCGTGGTGGGGCGACCGGAGGGGCAACCCTCTCCGTTGCCTTTCGCGGACCGGGAGATAACTGGCGACTGGTAGCTGGCAGCTGGCAGCTGATTAGCCGTCGAGCCATTCGAAATGACCCGGATCGGGATTCACCCACAGGTGGCCAGAGGTGAGGCCGGCGGTGTAGAGAGCGACCAGCAGGTCGGGATCCGTCGGCGAGAACGGGCCGTCTACCGGCTCGAAGAAGTTGATGTCGGCGGCAGCGCCGAAGGAGTGGTGAGAGATCGCGAGCCGGCCGGAAATGAAGCGGGGATTCCAACAGCCCTGGAACGAGGCCCGGTTGATCTTGGACCCGTTCCCGGATTCCTCGAGGTCCGTCATTGCGTGGCGCAGCATCTCTGTGAACTCGCGATGGCACGTCACGCTCCCCAGCAAGGGGATCGTCTCGGTCACGATGTTCTGTTCGCGCCAGGCGCGCTCCTGGTCGAAGCCGTTCCCATTCGGGCGAATGGTGAACTCTCCAAAGCGGTCCTTGAAAGCGACCTGAGAGCGCACCGAGTCCCCGTGGCGAAAGGCGACCACCTCGCCCCTCGCCCGCACCGTAACCGGTTCGCCGACGAACTCGTCGGTGGCGGCCTCGAGATCCGATCGCTCGCCGTCGAACCAGAAGACGGCGTATTTGTCGAGAAAGGCGGCGAACACCTCTGGATCGGCCCGGGCCGTGACGACCTCGGCATCACCGACGTATTCGTCGTCGACAATGCCGGCCACCCGTACGACGAGCCCCCCGGTGAATGTGATGGTGTCCCCGACGTCGAGACGCCGAAGCTTGGCACTCGTTGAACCGAGGATGACCTCGTCGTCTGCCAGGTCGCGCAGGACCCCACTCTCTGGGCCGGGGACGAAATCGGCGTGAGCATCGGGGCGGACTGCGTGGATCTCGACCGGAATCACGTACCCGTCGGCCGGTCCATCCACGATTGTTCCGTCGGCCCTGGCCGTTTGCGCAATGTGGGCATCGCCCACCCGCACCATCGAAACGGTGCCGACGCCCGGAACGGCAGCGAGGTCTTCGGTGAATGTCCCGATGAGGGCCGTCGGCTGCCAGGCGAGGTGCCAGCCGCCCGGTACGTTGGTCGTTGTAGTCGCGGGAGCGCCCGCGGTCGTCGTCGATCCGACTGGTGCCGAGGGCGAAGTCGATTCGGCCGAGTTGTCGGCAGATCCGCCGCTGCAGGCGGCTGCTGCCAGAACGAGAACGAGAAGGATGCGGCGCACCGAGCGACCCTAGTGGAGGGCGCCACAATGGCGATTGATCCTGAATGTGGGTGTAGCCGCCTCGATCGGATAGCCTGCTGCGCACTTCCTAGATCAAGATTACTCTTAGTGGTCAGGGATCACGGTCTGTGGTCCTGATCTCGTTCGGTTGGAGAAACACGTGCTCACAGCGAAATGGCAACAGCTCAGCGTCGCATTCCTCATGCTGGCGTCGGTGATTGTGCTGGCGCCTGCCGCGGCCGAAGCCGCCGCCCCGGCCCGGATTCTCCTCGTCGGGGACTCCATCACCGTGGGTAGCGTGCCCGACACCGCCTACCGTTGCGACCTGTGGGAAGCACTGGGAGGCGCCGTCGACTTCGTCGGCACTCGATCGGAAGTCGGCGATTGCAGCACCCCGGGATTCGATGCCGACCACGCAGCTCAGGGTGGGATCACGACCGCCGATTGGGTGGACGACCTGGGCCCGGGCGCCTTCGCCCTCGACTACGACGCGGCACTAGTCCACATCGGGACGAACGATGTGAACGGAGTCAACTTCAACTGGACACAAGCCCACGTGGACGGCCTCGAGCTCAAATACCGACAACTGATTGCCGGACTGCGCCAGAACAACCCGAACGTCACCGTCTACCTCGCGCAGATCATTCCATGTAGCTTCGGTGCCAATGCATCTACTGGCTTCCTCGGGTGCGCAATCACGCACGATGGAGGCCAAGACAACAATGGTGACGACGTCGATGGTATCAACCAGGTGTGGGCCCGCATCGCCGGCGACTCATCGACCGCCAATTCCCCAATCGTCCTCGTCGATCACCGACCCGGATTCGACCTGAGTGACCTCAAAGCCGACGGCGTCCACCCGAACACTCTTGGCAAGGCCAAGATGGCGGCCAAGTGGGCCGCCGCACTCGACCCGCAGCTCGACGACGAGGTTCTGCTGGTGGAACCGAGCGGTCGCTGGCGCATCCGGCGCCCCGGCCAGGCCGACCGCACGTTCTGGTACGGCAACCCCACCGA
>CAXMQV010000064.1:0-2985 GCA_964195905.1 uncultured Gammaproteobacteria bacterium | reverse complement strand
GTCTTCCGGCGAGATTCACCTGGGCGGTCGCAGCACGAACGACCTGGGCCGGCGGGAGTTGGCCCGGCTGGTCGCGGTGGTTCCGCAGAATCCACTCCTTCCCGAAGCCATGCATGTCATCGACTACGTCTTGCTTGGTCGTACCCCGCACTTGGGCTACCTCGCGGCGGAGTCGGAGGCAGATGTAGCCATTGCTGAGGCGGCGCTGTGGGACTTGGGCATCATTCACCTGGCCGACCGTCCGCTTGGCTCCTTGTCGGGTGGGGAGCGTCAACGGTGTGTTCTGGCTCGAGCACTCGCCCAGGACGCCCCGATCCTTCTCCTCGACGAGCCAACCAGTGCCCTCGACATCGGGCACCGTCAGCAGGTAATGGATCTCGTGGCAGATCTCCGCCGAACGAGGGGACTGGTGGTTCTGGCCGCCATGCACGATTTGACGCTTGCCGGCCAGTACGCCGACCGATTGGCGTTCATGCAGCAGGGTGTGATCGAAGTCGATGGTCCACCGGCGGCTGTGCTCACCACAGAGACCATCAGCGGATTCGCCGGTGCTCGGGTGACGGTGATGAGGGGACCCGACGGTGAAATAGTGGTGGTCCCAAGGAGGAGGTAGCCAGTAGCGGAATCATGCTCCCCTTTTGGGGGAGGTTTCAGATCTATTCCTCCCCCTCAGGGGGAGGTGGCGAGCACAAGCGAGCCGGGGGGGGTCACGGGCCTTTCAACGCGCGATGGGGACCCCCCTCCCCTCACTCGCTTCGCTCAATCGGGACTCCCCCCTGAGGGGGGAGAACGAAGACAGAGCGAACTCCCGACTCCTGACTACTCCTAGGCCCAGGCGTTGTAGAGAGCACCGACCCCGTAGGAGATCAGCGCGCCGGCCGTGGCGATGAGCACGTTTTCGGTCCCGCTCCACACCCAGTTCTTCCTGGTGACGAAGGTCTTTACGACCCCCACCCCGAAGAGAGCCAGGCCGGAGCCAATTGCTGCGATGAACAATCCAAAACCGGTGCTCTCGACGAAGAAGAATGGCACCACCGACGGGACCGACCCGGCGAGAAACAGCACACCGGAAATGGCCGCAGCGGTGTAAGGAGAGCGACGTTCCTCTTCTATCACCCCGAACTCGAGCGCCATCATGACTTTGAGAAAAGCGTCATCGTCCTGGTCGAGGGCGACGACGATCCGTTCGACGTCCTCGGCCCCAAGACCCATTTCGCCGAACATGTCTCGGATCTCTTGGATCTCGTGCTCGCGGTGGTACTGGAGATGCTCGATCTCCAACTCGCGCTCGGAGTCGAAGACTTCTTCCTGTGACTTGGTGGCGATGTATTCACCGGCAGCCATGGAGATGGCACCGGCAGCACTGGCTGCAAGGGCGGCGAGCAGAACATCTCGAGCCACCAATCCACCACCGACTACGCCGGCGACCAGCAAGAACACCGACACCAACCCATCGTTGACGCCGAGGATGATGTCTCGCATGTACTGCCGGCTGGGGCCAACGTGGGGGCGGTATTCGTGGGTGCCGTCGATTGGTGGTTTCTTCATCGCGAGCGATTGTAAGAGCTATCCGAACCACCCAATTCAACCGGTAACTGAGATCGCTCCGGTCATGGATGGGTGGATTGAACAGAAGAAGTCGTAATCGCCCGGGGTGTCGAATACGAACGAGAACGAGCTGCCGCTCGCGATCGAGCCGGAATCGAATACCTCGTCACGAGACGTCCATGTGTGTGATGTACCGTCGGTGTTGGTAACCGTGACCTCATCCCCCACGACGGCGCTGGTCGGATCGCCGAAGGCAAAATCAGAGATCGTGATCGCCGTGCCGTTCACTGCAGTGGTGTCGTCCGGCTCCGGTGACGCGCTGGTGGTCGGAGGAGAGGTATCCCCCGGTTCGTCGTTCGATCCGGTGGCGTAAGGACTGACTGCCGGGGGATCGTCGGTGAGAGCGTCGGAGGCGACCCCTGCCAGCAGGAGCACGAAGACACCTGCAGCAGATATCAGTACCCAGCCGACAATCCTGTTGAGTGTGTTGTTGGCGCCCACTAGAACCCCGGGAATTCGATGCTGGTAAAGAACCAGAACGAACTAGTGAACCAGATGAGGACCATCGACGAGAACACGGTCCCACCCAGAACGGGGAGTACCCAGGAGGGGAGGTCGCTGGAGCGGATCGCCAACACCTTGGCCGCAAAGGCGCCGTAGAAGAAGCATCCGACGATCGAATGCAGCAGAACACGGGCGCCGGCGTCGGCGGTGAAGCCGAGCGCCCAGAGGCAGTGGTAGGCGACGGGAATCGAGAGAATAAATGCCGCGGTGCCGCTGATCCTGTGAGCTCCTCCCAGCCACGGCGGAGCGTCGCCTGATCCAACCTTTCCGTAAATACGCAGCGCCGAGACGAGTTGGAAACCCGCCAGCACGACCGCGGTGGTTCCCAGCCACACCTTGGCGTTGATCGTGGCGGTAAAAAAGAGGGTGATGAGTGAGCGGCCTGAGGGGTCGTGGACGTTTCCGTAGACCCCGAGAGAGAGAGCAACGGCACTCCCGATCAGGATCAACAGGATCAATCGCCGGCTAGTGGCCGGCTTTGTCTCTATTGCAGCGGTCATCTACCCCCTCTGTAGATCAAAGGACGGTACCGGATGCCCGCCAGGGCTGCCACGGCTTGCCGTGGCCAGGATGTGTCGTAACCTTTTTGATACCGATGCGTTCTCTTCTAGTGATTCTTCTGGTTGTGCTTGTTGCCTCCCCCGTCGCCGCCGAGGAGGCATCTGGTGCTGGGGAGGTCACGCCGTTGTCCGAGTTGACGGCTCAGGCCGAAGCGGAAATCGCTCTCTACGAGGCTGCGTCTTTTGCCGCATCTGGAGCCGCGTTGCTCCCGGGAGGAGATCGGGCTGCGAGGACCGAGTCCTCGATGCTGCGGGCCGACGGCTTTATCGGATTCCTGCGGTCCCGGGCCCACGACACGCTCCACGCACTACT
>CAXMQV010000063.1:0-22116 GCA_964195905.1 uncultured Gammaproteobacteria bacterium | reverse complement strand
AACATGTCGAGATCGCCCGCATCCTGGAGGTGGCGGAAGTGGGAGTGTCTCAGCAGGTGGAAATGAACGGTCCCGCCACGTTCCTCCCCCAGGGCATCGACGGCAGCCGGGCCGAATATGCGTGACCGGAAATTCCAGTAGCTCACAGGTCGGCCCACCGTGTTCGTGATGAGGACCCCGTCGTGTTCCTTGGCCCCGCACTTGGGCGACTCGCATATTTCCGACTCCTGTTCCGGGTAGGCGGCCAGGTGGTCCCTGACTGCCGTTACGAGTTCGGGGGTAAGCGTGACCTGGCGAGCGGAGCGCATTGATTTCGTGTCGCCCAATATGCCGCCATTTCGTTTGAGGCCGTGCCGGACGTAAACATGCGGGTACTCATCGTCGAGGAACAGGTCGTCGGTGGTGAGACCGAACACTTCCTGCCAGCGCAGACCACACAACCCGCCTAGCAATACTGCCAGCCGGTACCTCGGCTCGATGGCGTCGGCAATAGTCCGAATCTCGGAGACTTCAAGAAAGCCCGTAACGGACTCCACGACGGTCGGGAGATCCACATTGCGGGCCGGACTCTTTGAGATGAGGTCGTTCTCGACCGCCTCTTCCATCGCCGACTTGAATAGGCCGAACACCTTGGCGACCGTGGCGGGGGAGAGCTTTGCGTCGAGGGCCTTGACCCACTTCTGGACATCCAATCTCCGAACTGAAGTAACGGGAGTCTTCGACCAGTAAGGGGTGACGTGGTTGCGAATGAGGCTGGCATCTCGCTTCACAGTGTCCGGTGACCGACCCAGCTTCATCCCGTCAAGTGACTCGACCCATTTGGGCACCAGGATCAGGCTCTTGGTTTTCTCAATGGCGTCGTCGAGCCTCTTCTCGGGGTCAACTTCGGCCACTGGCTCCCGGGCGGCCATCTGGCCTTCTGCCCGCAGCCGTTTCGCTTTGTCCAAGGTGGCTGCTCGCTTCTCAACGGACTTCCATTTGATGAGGTCGGGGTGGGTGGGATCGATAACCCGTTTGCGCCATGTCGCTATGTAGCGCCTACTACCTGATACAAGGTCTTGGTAGTAGATGCCTTCATAGCCTTTGCGCTCAACACGCTTTCTCACTCCCGCCTTGGCCACTATGCTCACCTTCCGGTAGTTGGTCCCTTGTTGGGGAATCACCATTCCCCAACAGATCGACTCCCGGCAAGGATAGACCCGAATCGCAGAAACGCCTGTAATTAAGGGGCTATCGAGGGCAAGTTGCCCCCTTAGCTCAGTGGTAGAGCACTTCCATGGTAAGGAAGGGGTCCGCGGTTCAAATCCGCGAGGGGGCTCGGCGGCGTAGCTCAGACTGGTTAGAGCGCTCGGCTCATAATCGAGAGGTCGGTGGTTCAAGTCCACCCGCCGCTACGAACAGAGAGGTACAAAATGCCATCCCAAAAACGGCCAGTGATCACGCTCGCATGCGAACAGTGCAAAGAGCGCAATTACGTCACCGACAAGAACAGGACAAACACGCGCGATCGGTTGGAGCTCAAGAAGTACTGCAACCGCTGCCGTCAGCACACGGCCCACAAAGAGACTCGATGACCGTTCTGGTCCCGGCGCGGTGAGCGGGGACCTCAGCGACCTGGTTGGTCGCCGCTACGGGCCCTTCCATCTCCGCACGTCGGTGGAGAAGGTTGAGGAATTCGTGACGGCTACCGGCGACGATCCGAGCCGGTGGGAGTTTCATGTGCCGCCCGGGTTCGCAGCGGTGGCGCTGTTCAAGTCGGCCCCGGCTTTCTTTGAGGACGAAGACGCCGCCGACTACGCCAAGACTCTCGTGCACGTCGATCAAACCTTCACGTGGCACCGCCCCCTTCCCCAGGAGATCGACACTCGGGTAACGGGCGAGGTGGAGAGCGTTCGCCACCGGGGTGAGATGTTCTTCGTAACATTCACGACCCGCACCGAAGGCGATGACGGGACACTGTTCCTCGAGGCTTCCTCGACATTTCTCATGACCGAGGGCGCCCTCCCGAAGGAGAAAGTCTCCGTGGAGTCCGAGCTGCCCTGGGACGAACGGGCCGACAATGAAATGCCCGGGCCGGTCAAGCTTCCATCGGTGGGGGAGTCGTTGCCCCCGCTTCTGAAGTCGGCCAGCCGGGCCGATCTTGTCCGGTATGCCGGGGCGACCCGTGATTGGAACCCCATTCATTGGGACCACGACGCGGCGGTGGCAGCCGGCCTGCCCGGCATCATCGCCCACGGATTGCTGATGGCTTCCTGGGTGGCCCAGGCCGCCGGCCGGGTCAGTGCGGGCCCGCATCCGCTCGAGGGCATGCGGCTCCGGTTTCGTCAGCCATTGCGGCCGGGAGCCCATGCGGTGGTTTCGACCGAGGTCAAGGCGGCAAATGCTCTAGCCTGCGTCATCCGGTCGAATGATGTCGACCTGGTGACCGCCGACGCAATTCTCGCGGGGTAACCCGATGGCCGATCGCAACGTCGAAGAAGCAGCAGAACTACTCGATCGAGCTCGCCAGGGTGATGAGGGCGCATTCTCCGAGCTGGTTCGTCACCATCAACACGAGGTGTTCACGTTGGCGTTGCGGCTGCTTGGCAACTACGAGCTGGCAGCCGATGCGGCTCAGGAGACCTTCATCCGAGCGTGGCGAGCTCTGCCCCGTTTCCGAGGAGACTCGGCGCTCTCGACCTGGCTGCACCGCATCACGGTCAACACGAGCTGGACCCTCGGACGGCGGGCTCAACGCCACTCTGCCGTCAGCCTCGACGAGGCGTTGCTCATGAATGACGATTCGTCCCCTTCCCCGGAATCATCGGCCGAAACCGCCGAACTCGGTGGTCGGCTCCGCACAGCCGTCTCGGAGCTGCCCGACCCGCAGCGCGCCGTCGTGGTCCTGAAGGATATCTACGGGTGGTCGCACGCCGAGGTCGCAAAGGCGCTCGACATCAGTGTCACGGCCGCCAAGGTTCGGTTGCATCGGGCCCGGCAGAAGCTCAAGGAGAAGCTGTGGCGAGAAATGGAGTGAACGTCGCCTGCGCGGTCCGGTCCCACCGCCTCGCCGGTGACCCGGGCTATCACGACACTCACATAGCTTCGTGTCTTCGCTGCCAGGTAGAGGCCATCCGCTACCGGACGCTCCTTCGTTCCCTTGCCGAGCTTCGTACGGAAACCGTCGCAGCTCCACCGGCCCTGGCGGCGTTCGTGACATCGGGCTTGGGTCTTGCCCCCTCAGTACCGAAGAAGGCTGCGGGGGTCGAAGCGGCACTGGCGGCGGCCGGCATTGCCGCGGTCGCAGGCGCGGTCGCTCTCTGGCGACGTAGCCTGAGCGCCTAGCGTCGCCTACACTGCTCGATCACGCGCTAGGACATTGCCCCGTTGGTGATGTGTGCGCTTATACTCGGGCCGTCTCGCAGGGGCTGTCGCCCTAGGATTCGGCTCACCACAAAGGGGTGTAGCTCGAATTGGCAGAGCGCCGGTCTCCAAAACCGGAGGTTGTGGGTTCGAGTCCCACCGCCCCTGCTGGCCCGCGAGGCGTAGTGAGAGAAGGCTCCCGTTGAGGGAGTCTGCGTATAGAGGATCTGATGAACAGAGAACTTCGTCGACAGCAAGCCCGCCAGGAGCGGCTCGATAAGAAGCAGGGCAAGCCCGGCCGACAGGCCGCCGCCCAGCGCGCCGCCGGCAAGGCAGTCGGAGAGGGCAAGGAACGGCGCGGAATCCGCACCTACCTTCACGAGGTCCGTCAGGAGCTCGCCAAAGTTGCCTGGCCGGATCGCCATACGCTCACCACCTACACGGCGGTGTCGCTCATTGCCACAATCGCCATGACCGCCTACACCGCCGGGCTCGACTTCACCTTCAAGACAGCCTTCGTCGATTTGATCCTGCGATGACGAGTATCGAAGACCAGACCACCGCGACTCCCGATCCGGACGAGGATCCGATGGCCGCCGACCTTGATGGCAAGGACGTTGGCGTCGGGGACGTTGAGGCCGCTCCCGTCGGGATTGACGCTGGGGCTGCTGAATCTGTCGTGGAAGAGGACGATGGCGCTGCCGGGTTGCTGGCCGCCGCCTTCGCTTCAGTCGGATTGACGTCTTCCGACAAGCTCGACGAGGTCTTGGCCCATGAGGAGGAGGCTGCCGAAGCTGTCGAGCCCGAGCCCGAGGCTGAGGTAGTCGAGGCAGAGGTGGAAGCCACGGTCGAGGTCGAGGTCGAAGCCACGGTCGAGGTCAAGGAAGAGGTCGAGGTCAAGGAAGAGGTCGAGGTCGAGGAAAAGGCCAAAGGCAAGACGAAGGCCAAAGGCAAGGCGAAGGGCAAGGCCAAGGCGAAGGGCAAGGCGAAGGCCAAGGTCGTCGAGGAAGCCGTCGAGGAAGAGGAAGAGGAGCCTCCGGGTGATACCGGACCGGCCAGTCCCTACGACCTTCCCGGTGACTGGTACGTCATTCACTCCTACTCGGGCTACGAGAACAAGGTCAAGGCCAACCTCGAGACCCGCATCCACTCCATGCACATGGAGGGCGAGATCTTCGACGTCGTCATCCCGATGGAGGACGTCGTCGAGATCAAGGGCGGCCGCAAGGTGACAGTCCCCAAGAAGGTTTTCCCCGGTTACATCCTCGTCCGCATATACCTGACCGATGACTCGTGGTTCGCCGTGCGCAACACGCCGGGGGTGACCGGCTTCGTCGGTTCCGGCACCAAGCCGGTCCCGCTCTCACGGCGCGAGGTCGAACGCATCCTGGGTGTCAAGAAAGAAGAAGCGGTCGGCAAGGCGGCTCCCCGGTTCCAGCCGGCCTGGGGTGTTGGAGAGACCGTTCGGGTCGTGGACGGCCCGTTTGCCGACTTCAACGGCGTCATCGAGGAGATCAATCTCGATCAATCCAAGGTACGCGTACTCGTTAATATCTTCGGCCGGGAGACCCCGGTTGAACTCAACTTCGAACAGATTGTGAAGCTGTAACGCATGGGACGTAAGAAACTGATGGCCGTCATCAAGCTGCAGGTGCCCGCCGGCCAGGCAAGCCCGGCTCCACCCGTCGGACCGGCGCTCGGCCAGCACGGCGTGAACATCATGGACTTCGTGCAGGCCTACAACACACAGACCGCCGATCAGATCGGCACCATCGTGCCGGTCGAGATCAACGTGTACGAGGACCGGAGCTTCTCGTTCATCACCAAGACCCCTCCCGCCGCCGTCCTCTTGCGTCAGGCAGCCAGGGTTGCCAAGGGGTCGCCCGAACCCCACAAGGAGAAGGTTGCCTCGGTCACGAAGGCACAGTTGAAGGAGATCGCCGAGATCAAGATGCCCGACCTCAATGCCAACGACATTGAGGCGGCCATGAAGATCGTCGCAGGAACCGCCCGCTCGATGGGCTTCACTGTCGAGGGATAGCAGAACAACCAACCGTGGGAGGCGAGAGCCGCTGGCACCACAAGGAGTAACCATGACGAAGCACGGCAAGAGATTCGACATCGCATCCGCCACCATTGACGCCGCCGCCAGCTACGAGCCCCGCCAGGCAGTCGAACTGGTCAAGGCCGGTGCGGTCGCCAAGTTCGACGAAACGATCGAGGCCAACTATCGCCTCGGCATCGATGCCCGACATGCCGACCAGAACGTGCGCGGCACCGTTTCGCTGCCACACGGCACTGGCAGGACGATTCGGGTGGCCGTGTTCGCAACCGGCGACAAAGCCAAAGAGGCCGAAGACGCCGGAGCCGACCTCGTGGGAGGCAAGGAGCTGGCCGAAGCCATTCAAGGTGGCCGGACTCTCGACTTCGATCTCACCATCGCTACTCCCGACCTCATGTCGGAGGTCGGCAAGGTCGGAAAGATTCTCGGCCCCCGCGGTCTCATGCCGAATCCAAAGGCCGGCACCGTGACGTTCGATATCGGCAGGACTGTTCAGGAGTTCAAGGCAGGCAAGATCGAATATCGCAACGACAAGGCCGGGAATGTGCACGGGGTCTTCGGCAAGGCCTCATTCGAGCTCGATCAACTCGTCGACAATCTCGCCGCCTTCACCGACGAGATCAGCCGGGCCAGGCCGGCCTCCACCAAGGGACGATTCATTCGCAACCTGTCGATCTCCTCGACCATGGGCCCGGGCGTCCGGGTAGACCTTTCTTCCATCGAGGATCTCGTCAAACTGACTCATTAGGAGCCTTCGGGCCTTGCCCGAAGGTGTCAAGTTGTCTGGGTTGTTGTCATCGGGGCCTCACCTGTGAACTGTCACCGGTCACCGGTCACCGGTCACCTGTAAACCAGGCACGCGTTCACAATCGAGTGCCTCGGTATATTCTCCCGGCTATGTACCGGCGTGGGCTTTCTATTACTGCCGCCTTGTTGATCTTTCTCGGGCTGTGGATCGGCTCGTGGAACTTCACGATCACTACCGGGGGCTCGTTCGGATCGACACCCCGGGACCACTTGTGCGGATCAACAATCGGGGTGTTCTTCCAGGACAGCTACGCCCCCGGCATTGAGGGTTCTTTCCTACGCCGTCGGTGTCAGCTGGAGTCAAAGCAACGCGTAGCCAGTCTCGGGTTCCTGGCGGCGTTCGCCCTCGGGACGGCTGTGGTCGGGCTCGTGCGCGGTCCGGCGCCTCCGTTGCGGAGCATCAACGTACTGACACCATTGCCGACGCCCGAGGAGATGCGACGCTCATGGGTGGGCGACTCGACGCATTGGCGATAGCCCGCGTCGCTGTTATCCTCCCGCTCACAAATCAATACCTCCAGACCGGAGACCGCCGGTGCCATTCGTGGCCGAAGATGCCTGCGCAGGTCGGATCCTCAAAGGCTCCTTCCTATCCGGTCGGAGCTTTTTCCACGCAGAGGAGAAGACATGGCAAGACCCGAAAAGGTCGCCGTTGTCGAGGAGATAAAAGAGAAGCTGGAATCGGCTGAAGCCGTATTCCTTACCGAGTACCGGGGCCTCACGGTGGGGCAGCAGCAGGAACTACGGCGCTCACTGAAGAAGGCGGAGGCCGAATACAAGGTCTTCAAGATGAGTCTGGCTCGCCGCGCAGCCGAAGAACTGGGTCTCAGCGATCTGCTCGTTTGGCTGGATGGCCCGACTGCCATTGCCTTCAGCAGCGGCGATCCGGTCCCCGCCGCCAAGAGCCTCAAAGAATTCGCCAGCTCCAACGATCGCCTCGTGATCAAGGGTGGATTGTTCGCAGGTGCCACCCTGGACGCCGATGCGATCCGCAAGCTGGCCGACATCGAGCCGCGCGAGGTCCTGCTCGCCAAGCTGGCCGGAGCAATGAGTGCTCCGATGTCCAAGCTGGCCGGGCTCATGACTGCCGTCCTTCGTCAGCCCGCCACGGCCATGCAGCAGCTGCTCGAGAAGAAGGAGCAAGAGTCCCCGGTCCCCACTCCCGAACCCCCGGCGGAGCCTGTGGCTGAGGAGCCTGTGGTCGAGGAGCCTGTCGCCCCTGAAGCCGATGACGCCGCATCCGAAGATTCTGAAGACAAGTAGTTCGAAAAAGGAGAAACGACAATGGCGAAGATAACAAACGACGACCTGCTCGAGCACTTTTCGGGCATGACCGTCCTCGAGCTCTCTGAGTTCGTCAAGGCCTTCGAAGACAAGTTCGAAGTGACTGCGGCCGCCCCGATGGCGATGGCTATGCCCGTCGACGGCGGCGCCCCGGTAGAAGAGGAGAAGGACGAGTTTGACGTCATGTTGAGCTCCATCGGTGATAAGAAGATCCAGGTCATCAAAGAGGTCCGGTCGCTCACGAGCCTCGGTCTCAAAGAGGCCAAGGAGCTCGTCGAGAGCGCTCCCGTCGCCGTCCTGGAGGGCGTCGATCAGGAAACTGCCGACAAGGCAAAGGAAGCCCTCGAAGGCGCCGGTGCCCAGGTCGAACTCAAGTAGGTCACCCGTCACCGGTCACCGGTCACCGGTCACCGGTCACCGGCAACAGAAGAAGCCGTTCCCTTTCGGGGGAGCGGCTTCTTCCGTATGGCGCAATGGTGGCCGGAACTCCGCGACCACCTTTCCATGGGACGGCGGTGCCCGCGGCGCCTCATCCGATGGCGTTGCGAGACGCCGAGGCGCCTCGACAAGCTCTGATCGGTGGCGTTCTCGTCGCCATTCTCTTGTTGAGAACGACCCTCCCCCCACCCCTCCCGTTCCGCTTCGCTCCACGGGAGGGGAGAAGAGAGGCCCGCCGCTCGGAGGAACGAGGTGATGCCGGATGCCGGATACCGCATTTCCGGTGGCGGTGGCGGTGGGCGGTGGGCCGTGGGCGGTTCACCCGATGCCGGATGCCGGATTTCCGGTGGGCCGTGGGCGGTTCACCCAATGCCGGATGCCTGATACCTGGCAACTACTTGATCGTGGCAAATCGCATCATGGCGATGAAGAAAAGGAGTGCCCCGACGGCGATCAGGATTACCGCGGCGATCTCGCCGTCCATCGCTCCGAAGTGGTTGGTGTAGCACGTGGTGAGATTGCGGGAGATCGAGACGGACTGGCAGTCGAAGACTGTGATGCCGCGAAAGATCAACGTTGCACCGGCGGCCATGGCCGCAAATGAGATCAGCATCGTCCACCCCCAATTATGGGATGCCTCCCGTTACGCGAACTTTCGGTACGCCCCACGATTACTTGAGTGTTGACTGTTGACTGTTGAGTGTTGACTGGTTTCTGGCAATCGGCGGGACCACCTCCACCGGCTTCTATCCTCCCTCTATGGCGACGATTCCAATCGCCGTGCTCATTTCGGGGCGGGGCTCCAATCTGCGGCGGCTGCTCGAGATGGAATCACAGTCCGCCTACCGGGTCGTTCTCGTTCTTGCCGATCGGGAGGCTGCCGGGCTTGAGTGGGCCAAGCGTCACGGGGTGCCCACGAGAATCGTTCGCTGGACCGACCATCCCGATCGAGTCGCGTTCACGACCGCCATCTGCGATGAGATAGACGCCTTCGGCTGCGAGTTCGTGGTGCTGGCCGGGTTCATGCGAATCCTTGCTCCCGTCGCCATGGAGCGGTTCCCCGAACGGATCATCAACATCCACCCCTCGCTGCTCCCTGCCTACCCGGGCGCTCACGCGGTCGAGGACGCCCTTGAGGTCGGGGCCGCCGAGACCGGGGTCACCGTCCACGTAGTCGTTGAGGATGTGGACGCCGGTCCGATCCTCGCCCAGCACGCCGTTCCCATCTATCCAGACGACGATGCCGATCGTTTGCATTCCCGTATCCAGGAGCAGGAGCACGAGCTGTATCCGGCGGTCATCGATGACCTTGCCCGTCAGGCCCTCTCGCGCAGGGTGGAGGAGTGCTACGAGAACAGAGGAGAGAATATGAGTGAACGGACTCCCATCAAACGAGCCCTCCTGTCGGTCTCGGACAAGACCGGTCTCGAGGACCTCGGAGCAGCTCTGGTCTCAGCCGGAGTCGAGATCATTGCGTCGGGGGGAACGAGCCGGGCGTTGCAGGAGGCCGGTATCGGCGTCATTGCGGTTCCCGATCTGACCGGCGCTCCCGAGATGCTGGGCGGACGGGTGAAGACCCTGCACCCCAAGATCCACGGCGCCATCCTTGCCGACACCACCCTGCCCGACCACCTCGGCGATCTCGATCGCCAGGGCATCGTCGCCATCGATCTTGTCGTATGCAATCTCTATCCATTCGAGGCAACGGTGGCGGCCGGCAAGCCGGCGCACGAGATCGTGGAGAACATCGACATCGGCGGGCCGGCCATGATCCGGGCCGCCGCCAAGAATCACGCCCGGGTGGCAGTGGTCACCAGCCCGGCTGCCTACTCGTCGGTGATCGACGCCCTCAACAGCGGGGGAACCACCCTGAAGGATCGCCGGCGCCTGGCCACTGAGGCCTTCGCTCACACCGGCCGGTACGACGCACTCATCCACGGCTGGATGACCGCGGACGAGGTGCTCCCCGAGACCCGCCTCGTTGCCCTCGAAAGGGTGAGTGGCTTGCGCTACGGCGAGAACCCGCATCAGCGAGCCGCCCTCTACCGCCAGGCGGGAGCCGACGGCTGGGCCTTC
The DNA here is from genome assembly GCA_964195905.1 of uncultured Gammaproteobacteria bacterium. Lineage (GTDB taxonomy): Bacteria > Actinomycetota > Acidimicrobiia > Spongiisociales > SHLN01 > SHLN01. The sequence continues at coordinate 12,107 of CAXMQV010000063.1, read as the reverse complement.
GGCCTCTCCCAGCTCCAGGGCAAGGAGCTCTCGTTCAATAACTACGCCGATACCGAATCAGCCTGGGATCTCGTCCAGCGGATACCCGCACCGGGGTGTGTCGTCGTCAAGCACATGAATCCGTGCGGAGTGGCCGTGCGAGGCTCGTTGCACGAGGCCTTTGTCGCCGCCCGCGATTGCGATCCGCTCTCGGCTTTCGGGGGAGTGGTGGCCGTGAACGAGCGGCTCGATGAGGCCACCGCCAGGGAAATGTCAGAGATGTTCCTCGAGGTCATCATTTGTCCCGGGGTCACCGACGAGGCCGCTGCCGTGCTCGAAGCCAAGAATAATCTCCGTGTGCTGGTGGCTCCGGCGCCTACTGGATCAACCGTCGAGGCACGCCACATCGACGGTGGCGCCCTCATTCAGGAGACCGACCCGCGGGTGGCGATCATGGATGAGTGGAACGTGGTTTCGAAGGCGCAGCCCACCGGCGACCAGCTCGACGAGCTCGCTCTGGCATGGTCCGTGACCAGTCACTGCAAATCCAACAGCATTGTGATCGTCAAGGAGGGAGCCGCCGTCGGCATCGGAGTCGGAGACCAGAGCCGGGTCGGAGCTGCCGAGCGGGCCGTCCACCAGGCGGGGGATCGGACCGTCGGAGCTGTGGCGGCGAGCGAAGCCCTCATCCCGTTCCGGGACGGTCCGGACGCCCTGGCCGCAGCCGGTGTGGTCGCTCTCGTGGAAACCGGCGGCTCACGCAACGACCAGGAGGTCATCGATGCCGCCGACGAACACGGAATGGTGCTCATCTTCACAGGAATGAGGCATTTCAGGCACTAGCCAGTCCCCGGTCCCCAGTCCCCAGCAAGAAAGTCTTGTCAGTCCCCCCGGCTTGCCGGGGGGACTGTACCGCTCGCCGGAGGCGAGGGGTAGGGGGGTTCGGGTCTGGGGTCCGGGGACCGACCTATCCCACAAAGAACGCTGGAAGCCAGGTGTCCTGGCCGGCTACCAGTAGGACGCCGACGAAGAGGCTGACGGCGGCAGTGGCGCCGGCGAGGCCGGTGTAAACCCAGCTGCGGCGGTTGGCGGCGAAGAACCCGTAGGCCGCTCCGACGGTGATGGCCGAATTGGCGAGTGCCAGGCCGGCCAGGAAGGCAAGGAGGACGACGAGGCCTGCCACGGTTCCCCCGGCGTTGGCGGCCGCCAGGAACACCAGCACCTGGGTCGGCGTTTCCGCCCCGATGCCGTGCAGCATGCCGATGCCGATCGAGGTGGCGGGCGTGTAGTCGGTGAATGGCTCGTGGGCGGGATCGTGCACGTGATGGTGGCTGTGACGGGGAAGGCGTTCTTCGGGCTCCACCTCGGTGCCGTCGTGATGGAAGGTGGCGAGGGCGCTGTGCGGGTGGGCATGGGCGATGGGATCGGAGACGTCTCGAGCGAGGCGAGACCGCACCCAGATGTAGGCCCGTCGCACCCCACTCAGGACGATCATCCAGCGGCTCCGCAATGGAACCGCTCCGCGATGTCGGATGAGGGTGTAGCCCACGTATACACCGAGGATGATGAGCGTCCAGCCCACGATGACTCCCATGACGGCGTCGGCCCAGCCCGGCAGGTTGCGGCCGGTCGCAATGGCGACGGCACCGATCACGAAGACAACGAAGGCGTGCCCTCCGACGTAGAGCGAGCTCATGACGACGCCCCGACGCGGGGTTTCCTGAGTGGCGGCGATGTCGCTGATGGCGGCCAGGTGATCCCAGTCGACTCCGTGGCGAAGCCCCAACAGAAAGGCCGATGCGATGAGCCCGAGTGTGATGAGGCCTCCTCCCGATGCTCGGATGAGCGTAGCCGTCCGGCGGCGATGGACTGATGGCCATCGCCGGGCCGAATAGGCTCGACTCCATGATGCGCACTCGCTTGGTCGGGCTCGGGATGGCGGTGATGCTCGTCCTGGGTGCCTGCATGACGGGAGGCGATGGAAGCTCCGATCTGGCGGCGACCGTGGCCGAGCCTTCGACCTCTACGACGTCCACGGTCGTGGCATCAACGACGAGCACTCTTCCGCCCACCACCATTGCTCTGCAGACAACTACCACAACCACTATCCCTCCTCCCCGTGACATAGCGATCGAGGTCGAGCCGGTGGCGGCTTTCCTGACGGTGGCCGATGCCACCGGCAGTGTCTATGCCGGTCCGGCCCCCTTCGCCGGCCAGGTGGCGGGTGCGGTTGAGCTGGTGGTCGAAGCGCCCGGATACGAAACCGAGACGATATCCGTCGGGGTCGAAGCCACGAGCTTCACCCCCTGGCTCGACAAGAGCGGCCAGGTGCTCGACAAGCTCATCGAATTCGACAGCGGTCCGGCTCCCAAGCAAGTGGCGTTCCGGCCCGGCGCCGACGAGCTATGGGTGACGCTGCTGGCCGGCAGGGGCTTCGAGGTCTACGACGCCGGATCGGGCGAGCGACTGGCGGCGGTTGATCTGCCAGAGGCCGGCTCGGTTGAGGTGATCTTCAACCGTTCCGGCTCGCTCGCCTATCTCAGTCAGATGGAGACCGCCTCGGTGTACGAGGTCGACGCCAACACGAAGGAGGTGCTCAGACGGATGTCGACGACCGGTGTGTGGACGAAGGTGATGGTCCTCTCGCCCGACGAGCAGACGCTGTGGGCCTCGAACTGGGTCAGCAACGATGTGAGCGAGATCGACTTGACCACCGGTGATGTCCGTCGAAAACTGCGCACCGTCGCAACGCCGCGCGGCCTGTACGTCACGCCCGATGCCACCAAGCTCTACGTGGCCGGGTTCGACGCCGGCGAGCTGCAAGTCTTCGACCTCGCCACCGGTGAGGGGACGGTGCTCCTGCGGACCGGGGGAGCGATGCGCCACCTCGTCGGCAGTCTTGATGGCTCGCTCGTCTATGCCTCGGAGATGGCGCAGGACACGATATTCGTGATCGAAACGGCAACCGACACGGTCACCGACCTTGCGACGGTCGATCGGCTGCCGAACACCATCGATTTGAGTCCCGACGGAAGGCTGCTCCTCGTGTCGAACCGGGGTCGCAACAATCCGGAGACCTACTACCGCCCCGGACCCGAGTGGGGCACCGTCGTGGTCCTCGACACTGCCACCGGCGCCTACCTGGACGCCATCGTCGGGGGCAATCAGACCACCGGCCTGGACGTGTCTCCCGACGGGACCCTCCTCGCCTACTCGGACTTCCTCGACAATCGGATCGTGATCTACCGAATCCCAAACTACGAGGAGTTGCTGGATGGTGGTGGCGGCCGCTGGGCCGCTCACGCCGCCGAAAAGGCCAAGTAGATCTCGAAAATCTCCGGCTCGTAAGATCAGCGGATGCAGGCTGCTACCCGCAAGCTCTGGGCAAACCAGAACCGCCACGATGGCGACCGGCTTCGGCTCTTTGCAACGGTCAGGGCGGCGGTCGGTGGAGACGCCGTGCTCTACCCGGGATCGTTTGTCGACGTGGCTCCCTCAATGGTCTTTCCGGTGGTCACCTATGTCGATACGGACCGAAGGACTCCCGGGTTCTTTGCCGACCGGGACGGGATCCTCGAGATCATCACCTCGGCGAGTGGAACACCGAACGCCGATTTCCCGTTCATCCACGCCGATTACCGGGAACCGCTTGATCTTCCGGCGCAATCGTTCGACCTTCTCGTCTCGTTGTATGCGGGATTCGTGTCCGAGTGCTGCACCGACTACCTCAAAATCGGCGGAACGCTGCTGGCGGCTTCCAGTCACGGTGATGTCGCAATGGCGTCGATCGACGAGAGATTCGAGCTCTCCGGAGTCGTCGTGTCACGAACCGGCGGCTACCGGGTTCTGACCGAGAACCTCGACACCTACCTGGTTCCCAAAGCGCCCGTCGAAATCACCCCGGCCATGCTCCATGAACGGGGGAGAGGCGTTGCCTACACGAAGGCGCCGTTCGCTTACCTGTTCACGCGGGTCCTCTAACCGCGCTCAGGACCCGATCAGTACCGTTTCGCCTGCAGCGATTTCCCCGATGTGGTGCGCTTCGTGACCGTGAGTGTCGAGCGCCTCGATGAGGTCCCGGACCGCCCCGGCGCCGGTAATGAGGGCGAAGCCGATGCCCATGTTGAAGGTACCGAACATCTCGGCGGTATCGATCCGGCCCTGGTCTCTGATGAGATCGAATATCGGCGCCGGCTCCCAGCGGGCGGGATCGATATGGGCGGTCAGGCCGTCGGGGAGGGCGCGGGGAAGATTGGCCGGAAGACCCCCTCCGGTGACGTGCACCATTCCCGAAACGGGTACGAGGGCGGCCGCCGCCAGCACGGCTGGGGCGTACACAACCGACGGTTCGAGCAGGATCTCGCCGAGGGATGACCCAAGGGCAGGGCGCTGATAGTCGGACTCGCTGAACAGTGACCGTACGAGCGAGAATCCGTTCGAGCGCAGGTTGGGGCTGACCACCCCGACGACGGCGTCACCGGCGGCGACCCGGGCCGGATCCACCATGGCCCGGCGCTCAACGACGCCGAGAGCGGCTCCCGCCAGGTCGAACTGCGTCGGCTCCATGACCCCGGGGTGGACGGCGGTCTCACCCCCGAGCAGGGCGCATCCCGCCGACTGGCAGGCGGCGGCAACCGATGCCACCAGTGCCTGGTCGCGAACCGGATCGAGGGCCCCGACCGCCAGGTAGTCCGTGAAGCCGAGGGGGGCTGCTCCGGCGGCCGCCAGATCGTCGACACACATGGCTACGAGGTCGTACCCGACCCCGTCGAAGCGGCCAAGCGCCCGGGCGATCTCGGCTTTCGTGCCGACGCCGTCGGTCGTCATCATGAGTACCGGCTCGTCGTACCCGGGCGGGATGGTGAGACCGGCGGCGAACCCACCAAAAGTGCCGACTACGTTCTCGCCCCATGTGGCGGTGACCCGGGCCGCGATAGAATCGGTGAACCGTTCGGCGGCGGCCACGTCAACGCCGGCCTCTGAGTAGGTGCTCATGGCTGCTCCAGAACGAACTTGTCGTCACCGATCGGGGTGGGGTACTCGCCAGACAGGCAGGCGGTGCAGAACGATTGGGTGGCGGCCGGCAGCGCCGACTCCAGGCCATCCAGCGTGAGGTATCCGAGCGAATCCACTTCGAGGAACTCGGCGATCTCGGCCTCGGTGCGGTGGGCGGCCAGCAGAGAGCGCCGGTCCGAAGTGTCCATCCCGTAGAAGCACGGCCACCGGTAGGGCGGTGACGAAATCCGGAGGTGCACCTCCCGGGCGCCGGCGGTCCGTACCAGTTCGATGAGCTGGCGGGTGGTCGTTCCTCGCACGACCGAGTCGTCCACCAGGATGATGCGCTGGCCGTCGAGCACATCCCTGATGGGGTTGAGTTTGAGGCGGATTCCCTGGTCGCGCAGCATCTGTTCTGGCTCAATGAATGTCCGACCAACGTACCGGTTCTTGATGAGCCCGTCCTCATAGGGGATGCCCGATTCCCAGGCGTATCCCTGGGCGGCCGGGATGCCTGATTCGGGCACCGGCACCACAACATCGGCCTCAACCGGTGCCTCCCTGGCCAGTTGCCGTCCCATCGCAACCCGGGCCGCCTGCACGCCCTGACCTGCCAGCACGCTGTCGGGCCGGGCGAAGTAGACGTACTCGAACACGCATAGCCGCGACGGGGCCGGCTCCTGTGGAAAGGAGGACGAAATGCCGCCGGCGGAGATCACCACGACCTCTCCCGGCTCGACGTCGCGTTCGAAAGTGGCACCGACCAGGTCGAGGGCGGCAGTTTCGGATGCGACCACCCACCCGTCGTGGCCGATCCGTCCGAGCGAGAGGGGCCGGAATCCGTGCGGGTCCCGTACGGCAACCACCGTGCTGTCGTCCATCACTGCCAGCGTGTAGGCGCCTTCGAAATCTGGCAGCACCGCCGCGATCGCCTCGGCCAGCGGGATGTTCTCGTCCTTTTGGATCTGCTCGGCGATGGCGCTCGTCATCAGCTCCGAATCGGTGGTACCCGCCGCCGATCCGAGCCGCATAGCCAGGTCGGCAGTGTTGGTGAGGTTGCCGTTGTGGCCGAGCGCCAGATTGCGGTGCCCGACGGCCCGGAAGGCCGGCTGGGCGTTCTCCCACGTGCTTGACCCGGTGGTTGAGTACCGGGTATGGCCGATGCCCAGATCACCCTGCAAACCGGCCAGCTTGTTCTGGTCGAACACGGTCGAGAGCAGGCCCATGTTCTTGTAGGCGGTGAGGCGGTGGCCATCTGAGACTGCGATGCCGGCGCTCTCCTGACCGCGATGCTGCAAAGCGAAGAGACCGAAGTAGATGAGATTGGCAATGTGGGTATCGGGCACGTAGGCGCCGAACACTCCACACGCCTCTCCCGGCTTCTCGGCGAAGGGGCTACTCATGCACGGCTCCGTGCATCCTGACCGAGATGGCTCCCTTCCACACTTCCGCCAGCCGCTCGAGCGGGATGCTGACCGTCTCGGTGCCGGCGATGGTGAGGTCCGAGCCCCCGGTCATTCCGATGTCCTCAACCCGGCAGCCGACCTCACGGGCAAGCTGCTCCACCTGGGCCTTTCGGTCGGCGGGAACGAGGCACAGGAAGCGGTGCGGGTCCTCACCGAAGGCCTCCTCGACCGAGCCGAACCCGGTGCGGGCGCCGACTTCGCCGGCAATGAGCAGTTCGGTCACCGCCACAAGGGCGCCTCCCTGTGAGACGTCGTGGAGCACGGCACCGGGAACGACATGGGCGATTCGGATGGCCAGCTCGATGCTGCGCCCACCCTGGTCGGCGTTCACCCTGGTCGGCCGGCCGCCGAGGGTGCCCCGCACGACGCGCTGGTAGGCAGTGCCGGCCAGGCTGGTGCTCTGCTCGGGACCGACCAGCAGCAGTGACATTCCGCCCGCCACCGGATCGGGCAAGCTTGGAATCGGTTCGGCCATGCCGAGCAACCCGACGACCGGAGTGGGGAAGATGTCGCGCCCGTCGGTCTCGTTGTAGAAGGAAACGTTCCCGCCCACGATGGGGACCCCGAGCGATTCGCAGGCGGCTCCGAGACCCGCCAGCGTCTCGGTGAACTGCCACATTACGGCGGGCTTCTCGGGGTTCCCGAAGTTCAGGTTGTCAACCACCGCCAGCGGCCGGGCCCCGAGCACGGCGACGTTGAGGGCGGCCTCGTATACGAGGCGTTCGGCGCCCCTCCGGGGGTCGAGCTGGCAGAGCCGGCCGTTTCCGTCCGTCGAGACGGCCAGCCCCTTGTCGGTCCCCCGTACCCGGATGAGGGATCCGTCCCGGCCCGGCCCGTGCACGGTGTTGAGGAACAGCATGTGGTCGAACTGCTCGTAGATCCACGAGCGATCACCGAGCGCCGGGTCATCGAGCAACCCGAGCAGCGCCACATCGAGCGGGACGTCGGCATGTGGATCGGCCCGGTTCCACAACTCGTCGATCCAATCCGGCCGGCTGATCGGGCGTCGCAAGATGGGGGCTTCATCGGTGAGCGAGGCGGCCGGCACGTCGACCACCTGGGTTCCGTTGTGATAGACCCGTAACCGGTCACCGCCTGCAACGGTGCCGACCACCGACGCCTCGATCTCCCACCTGGCGGCGACGCCGAGCACCTCCTCAACCTGGTCGGGGGCGACGAAGGCCATCATCCGTTCCTGTGACTCGGACATGAGCATCTCGGGCGCGGTCATGTCGGGTTCCCGGAGATGGACGGCGTCGAGGTTCAGATCCATTCCCACCCCGGCCCGGGCGGCCGGCTCACTGGCCGCACAGCTCAGACCGGCCGCCCCCAGATCCTGCACGCCCACCACCAGCCGGCGTTCGTAGAGGTCGAGGCAGGCTTCGATGAGCTTCTTCTCCTCGAATGGGTCGCCGACCTGGACCGAAGGCCGCTTGGCGCCTGCCCCGGCATCGAAGCTTGCCGACGCCAGAACCGAGGCCCCGCCGATGCCGTCCCGTCCGGTTAAGGCGCCGAGCAGGATCGCCACCGTGCCGGGGGGCCCGGCGGTGCCGAGCACGAGCTGATCGTCCCGCAGGATCCCGAGGCACATGACGTTGACGAGGGGATTGCCGGCATACACGGGGTCGAATTCCACCTCACCGCCCAGTGTCGGAACTCCGACGGCGTTGCCGTACCCGGCGATGCCGGCCACTACCCCGTTGAACAGAAACCGGTTGTGGGGGTCGGAAAGCTTGCCGAAGCGGATCTGGTTCCAGAGGCCCACGGGTCGGGCGCCCATGGTGAAGATGTCACGAAGGATGCCTCCCACCCCGGTGGCTGCCCCCTGGTAGGGCTCGACGAAGGAGGGGTGGTTGTGGCTTTCTATCCGCAGGGCCGCCATCCATCCATCCCCGATGTCGACGACGCCGGCGTTCTCGCCCGGCCCGACTACGACCCAGGGAGCGTCGGTGGGGAGCCCGCCCAGGTGAGCGCGCGATGACTTGTATGAGCAGTGCTCGGACCACATGACCGAATACATGGCCAGCTCGGGGTCGGCGGGGGAGCGGCCCAGGATCTCGTTGACGGTGGCGAACTCATCGTCGGTCATGCCGAGGCGGCGGTGGAGCGTCTCAGCCACCTGACACCCCGGCCGGGGTTGCGTCAACCGATGCGATGAATGACTCGAGCAGGACCTGCCCGTCGGTCGAGGCCATGAAGTCCTCGATGGCACGCTCGGGGTGGGGCATGAGGCCTGCCACGGTGCCTGCCGGGTTGACGATCCCGGCGATGCCGTCGCTTGATCCGTTCGGGTTGGCCGCTTCGGTGACGGAGCCATCCGGTTCGCAGTACCGGAGGACGGCGGTGGGGGCTTCGGGTCCCGGCACGTAGTTTCCTTCATAGGAGTTGAGCGGGATCGTGAGAACCTGGCCGACAGTCGCGGCTCTCGTCAGGATGGAGTTGGTCGACTCGACCCGGAGATGGACCGGGCGGCATATGAACTTGAGGTCCCGGTTGGCGATGAGGGCCCCGGGCAGCAGTCCTGCCTCGCAGAGAATCTGGAACCCGTTGCAGATGCCGAGCACCGGCCTGCCCTCGGCGGCCAGTTTTTCCACTGCCGCCATGACCGGAGAGAAGCGGGCGATGGCGCCGGTCCGTAGATAGTCGCCGTGGGCGAACCCGCCCGGCAGCACCACTCCATCCAATCCGTCGAGCGAGGTCTCTCGATGCCACACCGTGACGGTGTCGGCGCCGAGCGTTTCGAGGGCGTAGGCGACATCCTGCTCGCAATTGGTGCCCGGGAACGCAACGATGCCGATGGTCAATCGAGGATCTCGATCTCGAAGTCTTCCATGACCGGGTTGGCGAGCATCTTCTCGCACATCTCGCGTACCGCTTCCAACACGTGCTGGCGGTCGCGACCCGGCATAGACACCTCGATGGTCCGGTTCACGCGGACCGAATCAACCTCCCCGTAGCCCAGGTCGACGAGGGCTCGCTGGATGGTTGCCCCTTCGGGGTCGGCGATCTCGCTCCGACGGGTGATTGTGACGACGGCCCTCATGAGGGGAAGCTCCGTCCTGTTATCAACTCAAAGGCCTCGACGTATCGAGCCCTGGTGCCGTCGCGGACCTCAGCCGGCATGGGCGGCGCCGGTGGCGTGTGATCCCATCGGGTCGAATCGAGCCAGTCGCGCACGTATTGCTTGTCGAACGACGGCATGACCCGGCCCGGCTCGTACTCGTCGGCCGGCCAGTAGCGGCTCGAATCGGGAGTGAGCACTTCATCGATGAGGAGCAACTCGTCTTCGCTCCAGCCGAACTCGAATTTCGTGTCGGCCAGCAGCACGCCCCTGGCTGCGGCGGCTTCGGCGGCCCGCTGGTAGATGCCGATGGAAGCGGTCCGGAGCCTCTCGTAGAGCTCGGGACCCACCAGTTCCCGGGCGCCCGCCTCGGTGAGGTTCTCGTCGTGTCCTTCGACGGCTTTGGTGGCCGGGGTGAAGATGGGCTCGGCCAGCTTCTCGCCTTGCTTGAGCCCGGCCGGCAGGTGTTCGGTCGTTGGCCCCCCGCCGGCCCGGTACTCCCGCCAGGCGCTCCCGTACAGGTAGCCGCGCACCACGCACTCCATCGGGATGACGTTGGCCCGGCGCACGATCATGGCCCGGCCGGCCAGCTCAGCCTCATCGTCCGGCGTGAGGTTGAGGCCCGAAAGGTCGGTCGTGAGCAGATGATTGGGAGTCTCGAGGAAATCGAACCAGTGGAGCGACAGACCGGTCAGGACCCTGCCCTTGTCGGGAATCTCATCGGGCAGGATGACGTCGTAGGCGGAGATGCGGTCGGTGGCGACGAATAGGAGGCGGTGCTCGTCGATCTCATAGATCTCACGAACTTTGCCCGAAGCGAGGTGTGTCAGCGCCAACACGCGCGCGAGTGTAGGACCACTCGGGCCGGACTCCGTCTATCCCCGGTGCACCTCGCGAAAAGTCTCCTCCGCCAGTTCCGCCCGATAGGCGACCAGCGCCTTGGCGAGGCTTTCGTCTTCGAGAGCCAGGATGGCCACCGCCAGCAGGGCGGCATTGGTGGCCCCGTCGACGGCGACGGTGGCGACGGGAATCCCGGTCGGCATCTGTACGGTGGCCAGCAACGCGTCGAGCCCATTGAGGCTGGCGCTGAGCGGTACCCCGATGACCGGGAGCGTGGTGCGCCCGGCCATGACGCCGGCCAGGTGCGCCGCCTTGCCGGCCCCGGCGATGATGATGCCGACTCCGTCGGCGGCGGCTCCGTCGGCATACTCGAGTGCCCGGTCCAGCGTCTTGTGAGCCGAGACGACGAGCACGTCGTGTGGCACCCCGAATCGCTCCAGCATCTCGGCGGCTTTGCCCATGACCGGCAGATCCTTCTCGGACCCCATCAGCACCGATACCTTCATCATCTCGTCCTCCTCACGTGGCTATGTCCGTTCGGTACTGCTTCCCGGCGAAATCGAGCGTGGTGGCGCGGGCGTAGGCGGCATGCCGGGCGGTGTCTACATCAGAGCCGAGGCCGACAACGCTCAGGACCCGCCCACCGGCCGTCACCGTGGTCGGTCCCACTGTCCTGGTTCCGGCCTGGAACACGACCGAATCCTTGTCCGTGTGATCGAGCCCCGAGATGGCGTCACCCTTCACCGGGGCGTCCGGGTATCCCTTGGCGGCCAGCACCACGTTGACGGCCGATTGATCTGACCAGTCCACGGTGGTGCTGCCGGCCGATCCGTCGACGCAGGCCATGATCAGCTCCAACAGGTCTGACTCCATGGTGGGAAGCAGCGCCTGGGTTTCCGGGTCACCGAGCCGGCAATTGAACTCGAGTACCTGCGGACCCTCGGCCGTGAGCATGAGGCCGGCGTAGATGAATCCGACGTAGGGGATCCCATCCTCGGCCAGCGTGTTGAGCACCGGCTTGATCATCTGCTCAACCGTGTCGGCCACGAAGTCGTCGCCGAATCCGGGCACCGGAGTGAACGAGCCCATCCCGCCGGTATTCGGTCCTCGGTCCCCGTCGCCCAGTCGCTTGTAGTCCCGAGCCGGGCGCAGCCCGATGACATCGGTCCCGTCACACAGGCCGAACACGCTGATCTCGTCGCCGTCCAGGAACTCTTCGATCACCACCAGATTCCCGGCGGTCCCGAACCGGCCGAAGAAGCAGTCGTCCACCCAGGCATGGGCTTCGTCGAGATCGGATGTGACGAGAACCCCCTTCCCGGCCGCCAGCCCATCGGCCTTGATGACGTAGGGGCTGGATGTCGCGGCAAGGTGGGCATGGGCGGGCCCGGCGGCAGCGAACGTTTCGGACCCACCGGTAGGAACCCCGGCCCGGCGCATGATGTCCTTGCCGAACGTCTTTGAGGTTTCGAGTCGGGCGGCGGCTGCGACCGGACCGAACACCGGGATAGAAGCCTCGCCGAGGGCGTCGGCCACTCCGGCGGCGAGCGGTGCCTCGGGGCCGATGACAACCAGGTCGACGGACTCCGAGGAGGCGAGGTCGATGACGGCGACCGAATCGGTCAGATCGATGGCTGCGGTCGAGCCGATCTGCCCCAGGCCGGGATTGCCGGGGGCAGTGATGAGACGTTCGAGGTTAGGACTCTGCGCGAGCTTCCACCCGATGGCGTGCTCGCGTCCTCCACCGCCGAGAAGTAGGACCTTCA
>CAXMQV010000062.1:0-6973 GCA_964195905.1 uncultured Gammaproteobacteria bacterium | reverse complement strand
CCCCCGGGGGCAGGCAAGAGCACGCTCGTCAATCAGCTCATCGGGCAGATTCGGGCCGGTGGTGACCAGGTGGCAGCGCTGCTGGTCGATCCCTCAAGCCCCTTCAGCGGCGGCGCAATCCTGGGCGATCGCATACGGATGCAGGATCGGGTCATGGATCCAGGCGTCTACGCCCGGTCGATGGCCAGCCGGGGCCAGCTCGGCGGAGTATCAGATGCTGCTCCGAAGGCTGTGGTGGTTCTCGACGCCGTCGGCTTTCCCTACGTTCTCCTGGAGACCGTCGGGGTCGGTCAGGCAGAGGTCGACATTGTGGAGAGCGCCCACACGACCCTCGTCGTGCTGAATCCGGGATGGGGCGACAGTATTCAGGCTGCCAAGGCCGGTCTGCTCGAGATCGGCGACGTGTTCGTCGTCAACAAGGCAGACAGGCCCGGGGTGGAGTCCACCGTCGCCGACCTCAATCACATGCTCCACGACGGGCCCGAGCGGGACTGGACCCCACCGGTGGTGACAACGGTGGCTTCGAATGGCGAGGGCGTCGAGACGTTGTGGGAGGCAGTCCGCGATCACCAGCGGCACCTCTCCGATGGCGCAGGCGAAAAAGTCGCCCACCGGCAGGCTGAGCGGGAAATCCGAGTCGCCATGGTCGAGTTCCTTGCCCAACAAGCCCGGGATCGAGTCGGTGAGGCCGACATTCAGGCGGCGATTGTTGAAGTGGTGGCCCGGCGGCTCGACCCGTGGACGGCAGCCGAACACCTCCTGAAGGGCTAAGGCGGATCCCGCCTACCCGACGATTACCGATGCTCCTGGGGCCGCTTCGCACACATACACGGCGGGCTCATGGTCGGTGGCTTCCCGGTAGCGGGCTCCGACGTCTTTGATGAAAGCCTCGACGTCGGTCGTGTCGACGACGGCCACCGCGCACCCGCCGAAGCCGGCGCCGGTCATACGGGCTCCCCGGCACCCCGCAAAGGCCTGAGCGGCCTCGACCATGGCGTCGAGTGCCGGGCTGGAGACCTCGTAGAGATCTCTCAGGCTGACGTGCGATTCGTTCATGAGTCGGCCGAGCATGGCGGTGTCTCCTTCTCGCATGGCGGTGGCCGCTGCCAAAGTGCGCTCGTTCTCCTCGACGATGTGGCGTGCGCGCTTGAGGGCAGTGGGAGGCATCGCGGCGGGGGGAGTCGATAGGTCGGCGATTGTGAGGTCCCGCAGACTGCCGACTCCGAACGCCCGGGCGGCCTCGGCACACTCCTCCCGGCGCTGGTTGTAGCTCGACTCGGTGAGCCGGCGGCGGGTCCCGGTGTCAAGTACGACCACACTGAGCCCGTCCGGCAGGGGAGTGGGGGTTTGCGTCAGGTCGCGGCAGTCGATGAGGATGGCGTGGCCCGCCTGTCCGCAGGCCGAGATGAGCTGATCCATGATCCCGCTGTTCATCCCGACCCAGTCCATCTCGGCGCGCTGCGAAAGCCTCGCCGCCTCGACCGGATTCCACGAGAGGCCGCCCAGGGTGGTGAAGAGGAGCGCGGTCGCCAGCTCGAGGGCCGCCGAGGATGAAAGGCTGGCGCCGATCGGGATCGTTGAGGTGATGACGCCTTCCCAACCGGGAAGCCCGTCGATTCCCATCGCCCACGCCACCCCCTTGAGGTACTCGCCCCAGCCCTGTCCCCGTTCGAGGGTCGCCAGGTCGAACTGAATCTCGGGGTAGCCCTGCGAGTAGGCCATGACGGTGGTGTCGGAACGAGGCCGGGCGGCGATCGCCGTCCGTCGGTCGATGGCCATCGGTAGCACGAAGCCGTCGTTGTAGTCGGTGTGCTCCCCGATGAGATTGACCCGGCCGGGCGCCTGGACCAGGACGGTCGGATCGTCACCGAACTGAGCTCGAAATGCGGCGGTGGCCTGCTCCTCAGGTGACATTGGACGGTTGGTCCGCCAGGTAGTGGACCTCGGCGACAGCCCTGAGACGTTTGGCGGCCTGTTCCGGCGTTAGGTCCCGCTGGGCTTCTCCGAGCAATTCGTAGCCGACCATGAACTTGCGGATCGATGCGGAACGGAGCAGCGGTGGGTAGATGTGGGCATGGAGTTGCCAGTGGTCGGTCTCGCCGGCCTGGAACGGAGCACCGTGCCATCCCATCGAGTAGGGAAACGGGGCAGAGAACAGGTTGTCGTATCGGACCAGGAGCCGTTTCATCACGTCGGCCAGGGCTTCGCGCTCGTCGGTCCCAAGATCCGGAAGACGGAGGACATGCCGCCGCGGGATGAGCAGGCTCTCGAACGGCCAGGTCGCCCAGTAGGGGATGACGGCGACCCATGACTCGTTGGCCACCACAATCCGGGTCGATCCCTGCTCTTCGGCCTGGGCGTAATCCTCGAGCAATCGGGTGCCGTGGTCCTGGTGGTAGGAAGCCTGTCGCTCGTCTTCGGTCGCGACGTGGCTTGGCAGGCTGCTCGAGGCCCAGATCTGGCCGTGCGGATGGGGATTGGATGCCCCCATCAGTTCGCCCTTGTTTTCGAAGACTTGAACCCAGCGGTACGTAGCCCCCAATTCGGTGGTCTGGTCGGCCCACACGTTGATGACAGAAGCGATTCCGTCGCGGTCCATCTCGGCGAGCGTCAGACCGTGGTTGGGCGCGAAGCACAAAACCCGGCACGTCCCGGCGGCAGCCTCGGTTCGAAACAGCGGTGAAGGACCGATGATGGGAGCAGCCGGGCCGGGTAAGAGTGCGGGGAAGTCGTTGGTGAAGATGAAGGTATCGGAGTAGTCGGGATTGATCTCCCCTCCGACTCGGCTGTTGCCGGGACAGAGGTAGCAATCGGGATCGTGGGAGGGTGCCGGCCCGGCGGCTTTCGAAGACTCGGTCATCCCCAGCCAGGGGCGCTCAGTTCGCTGGGCGGAGACGAGGACCCACTCGCCTGTGAGCGGATTGAAGCGCCGGTGCGGTCCCTCGGGCTCGGGGGCGATCATTCAGCGACCGTGGTGGCGACCCCGAGGTCGCCGATCTGGGCGACGAGCTCGGGCGGTGCCGACGATCCGGTGATGAGGTCGTCGATGTCGGCCAACGCCGCCACTTGGGTCACGCTGATCTTTCCGAGCTTCGAGCCCTCGGCGACCACGACCACTCGATGGGCCGCCTTAATCATTTGGCGTTTCACCGCGGCCTCAGGGAGGTTGATGTTGGTGATGCCCTCCTCGGGATGGACGCCATTGCACCCGATGAAGGCAGTGGTGACGTTGATCTGATCGAGGATCAGCCCGGCCATCGGGTTCACGAGGGAGTGCTGGCGGGGCCGGAGCTTGCCGCCGGTGAGAATGACCGTGAAGCGCGGGATCTCGGGCTCGAGCTCCATGGCGGTGGTAAGGCCGTTCGTGAACACGACGATGTCCTCGAGATCGCGCCGTGCCGCCAGCGCACGCGCCACCGCGGTGGTTGTGGCGCCGACGTCGATGATGAGCGAGTCGCCGGACGAAACGAGGGCGGCGGCGGCCGCTCCGATGGCAGCCTTCTCGTCCGCCGAGGTCCCGACCGATTGTTCGAATGAGGGCTCTACCTGCGAGCGCCGGTCCCGAAGCATGGCTCCGCCGTGGACCCGCTCGATGGGAGAGGTTGAGGACAGGTTGTCGAGATCCGACCGGACCGTGACCTCGGAGATGCCGAATAGCTGGCTCAAATCCGAGACCCGCATGAACCCGCGCTCTTCGATGAGCGTCAGCATTCGCGGGCGCCGAACCGCCGCCGGCAAACCGCGAATAGCGGGCTGATCCATTTCAGTGTCTTTCACTTGCTTTTGATTTCTTGCTTAATATACTAGAGACACCTTCGGTTCCACAAGGAAACCGAAGAAAAACAAAAATCAAATTCACGACGACTCCCGTCGTCGGCCCAAGGAGGGGCTTACAAGTATGAAGACGAGAAAGACACTCCGGTTCGCCGCAGTGCTACTGGCGCTAGCCCTGGTAGCGGCAGCCTGTGGCGGCGATGACGAGGGCTCAGACACGACCGTAGATGGTGGGACCGACACCACCGTTGACGGGGGCACGATGACCGATTCGGTCGAAGTGTTCTCCTGGTGGACGGGTGGCGGTGAAGCAGCCGGTCTCGACGAGATGATCAAAATCTTCGCGACGACCGACCCCGGCATCGAGTTCGTTAACTCGGCAGTGGCCGGTGGTGCAGGCACAAACGCCCGCGCCGTCCTGGCCTCTCGCCTCCAGGCGAACGACCCGCCAGACAGCTGGCAGGGCCACGCCGGACAAGAGCTCATCGGCACCTACGTGGCGGCCGACCAGATTGAGGCGCTCAACTTCCTGTACGACCAGGAGGGCTGGCTCGATGTGATGCCCGCCACCCTGATCCCGCTGATCTCCAAGGACGGCGACATCTTTTCGGTGCCGGTGAACATTCATCGCGCCAACGTGGTGTGGGCCAACCCGACGGTTCTCAGCGATGCCGGCATCTCGATGCCGACCTCGTTGGCGGACTTCTTCACGGCGCTCGACACGTTGCAGGCCGGAGGCATGGATGCCCCGCTCGCCATGGGTGAGCAGTGGACGTCGATGCACCTGTTCGAAACCATCATGCTGGCCTCGATGGGTCCGTCTGACTGGAACGGACTGTGGGACGGCTCGGTCGGTTGGGACTCTGCGGCAGTGACGCAGGGCATCGAGGACTACGCCAAGGCACTCACGTACACGAACTCTGACGCCTCGGCGCTCTCCTGGCAGGATGCCGGGCAGCTCGTGCTCGACGGCACTTCGGCGTTCAACATCATGGGCGACTGGCAGGAAGGCTTCTTCCGCGAGCTCGGCATGGCCCCTCAGACCGACTACGTCTGGGCGGCGGTTCCGGGTACGGAAGGCAACTTCCAGTTCCTCTCGGACAGCTTCGTCCTCGCCAAGAATGCACCGCATCGCGATGCAGCTATTGCCTGGCTGACGGTGGCCGGTTCCAACCAGGGACAGGACGCCTTCAACCCGGTCAAGGGATCGATCCCGGCTCGCAACGATGCCGATCGTTCGCTGTACGGCGAGTACTTGCTGTCGGCGATGGACGATTGGGCCTCCAACACGGTGGTCGGAAGCCTGACGCACGGCGTCGTGGCCAACGACTCCTGGAAGTCCGAGATCGACACCGCCCTCGGCCTGTTCCTCGTCAACGGTGACGTGGCAGCCCTTCAGACTGCCTTCGTGGCAGCCCAGGTCGCCAGCGGCTAGCAGCAACAGATGCTTGACTGACGGTCCGTTCCCTCCCCGGAGGGAGCGGACCGTCGCTTATACGGGAGACATGCATGGCGGTGGCGACCGCGGATATTGAGAGGCCCAAGCCCAGACACAAGCTCTTGAAGATGGAGAGCTGGTGGGGCGTGCTGTGGGTCATGCCCTCTCTCATCGCCGTCATGGTGTTCGTGTATGGCTTCATCGGTTGGACGGCCCGGGTCTCGGTGAGTGCCTGGAAAGGGCTGCTGGCCGACTACACGTTTGTCGGTGACGACAACTTCGCGGGGTTGATGTCGGACCCCCGCTTCGACATCGATATCCAGAACACGATCATCTTCACGTTCGTCTTCGTGCTCGGCTGCCTGTTCATCGGCCTCGGGTTGGCCATCCTCCTCGACAAGGGGATCCGCGGTGAAGGCTTCTATCGGAGCCTGTTCCTCTTCCCGATGGCCATCTCCTTCATCGTCACCGGAGTCGTGTGGCGCTGGCTCATGAACCCCGCCCAGGGCGATCGCCTGAGCGGTCTCAATCTGCTGTTCGACAAGATGGGTCTCGATTTCCTCATCAATAGCTGGCACGGGACCCCGACCTGGGGGATCGCGGCGGTCGCCATCCCGGCGGTATGGCAGATGTCCGGCTACACGATGGCCCTCTACCTGGCCGGACTGCGGGCCGTCCCGGAATCGCTGCGAGAAGCGGCGAGGGTAGACGGCGCCTCTGAATTCCAGGTATACCGCAAGGTGGTCATGCCGCTCATCCGACCTGTGACGCTAAGCGCCCTCATCATCCTCGGACACATCTCGCTCAAAGTTTTCGACCTCATCATTGCCATGGCCGGCAAACAGGTCGCCCTCGATGTGCCGGCCATCTACATGTGGACGACGACGTTCGATGGGTTCTTCTTCGGGCGCGGGGCCGCCATCGGCATGGTGCTGCTGTTCTCCGTCGCCATCCTCGTGATTCCCTACCTCTGGTACACGCTGCGCCAGGAGCGTGACTTATGACAACCGCCGCCAGTCCCGGCCAGCGTCGCAACTGGGTGCACATCCCGCTCATCATGATGGCGCTGTTCTATCTGCTGCCGATGTTCATCATGCTCAACACTGGCTTCAAGAGCTTCGACGAGGTCAGCTTGCGCACCATGTGGAATCTGCCGGGGGGGCTGTCGTTCGACAACTTCACTGCCGCCTGGGAGGCGTTGCGGCCCAACTTCTGGAACTCGATCAAGATCGTCGTCCCTGCCGCCACCATCTCGTCGATTCTCGGCTCCATCAACGGCTTCGTGCTCGCCAAGTGGAAGTTCAAGGGCGCCAATATCGTGTTCCCAGTTCTCCTGTTCGGAATGTTTATTCCGTACCAGGCCATCCTCATCCCGCTCGTGTCCTTCATGTCCGACATCGGTCTGGCCGGGGGCACCTGGGGCCTGGTGGTCGTGCACGTGATCTACGGCATCCCGATCACGACGCTCATCTTCCGCAACTACTACGCCACCATCCCCGAGACCCTGCTCGAGGCGGCCAAGATCGATGGGGCAGGCATCTTCTCCACGTACACCAAGATCATGCTTCCCCTGGCGATCCCGAGCTTCGTCGTGGTGTACATCTGGCAGTTCACCTCGGCCTGGAACGATTTCCTGTTCGCCGTGGTCCTCACCGACACCGCCCACTGGCCGGTCACCGTCGCCCTCAACAACCTGGCGGGCAGTCAGATCATCGCCTGGAACGTCCAGATGGCGGCTTCGTTCATCGCCGCCGTTCCGAC
>CAXMQV010000061.1:0-11028 GCA_964195905.1 uncultured Gammaproteobacteria bacterium | reverse complement strand
CGCCATGGCACCTGACACACGATGCGATTGGGCCGGCACCGACCCCCTCTACGTCGCCTACCACGACGACGAGTGGGGCACCCCCGAACGCGATGACCAGAAGCTCTTCGAGTTCGTGGTGCTGGAAAGCGCCCAGGCCGGTCTCAGCTGGATCACCATCCTGCGCAAGCGAGAGAACTACCGAAAGGCGTTCTCCGGTTTCGACCCCGAGAAGGTGGCCCGCTTCACGCCGGCCAGAGTGGAACGGTTACTTCAGAACGAAGGCATCGTCCGCAACCGGCAGAAGATCAATGCCGCCATCGGCAACGCCAGGATCTCACTCGGGCTCCGCGACGAGTTCGGCAGTCTGGCCGGATACTTCTGGGACTTCGTCGACGACACCCCGGTCATCAATCGTTTCAAGACCATGGCAGACATCCCGGCGACCACGCCTGTGTCCGAGGCCATGTCCAAAGACATGAAGGCGCGCGGCTTCAAGTTCTTCGGGCCCACTATTGCCTATGCGCACATGCAGGCCATGGGCCTCGTGAACGACCACGTGATGAGTTGCTTCCGCTGGTCACAGGTACAAGAGATCTAGTCGGATAGGAAGCGGCCGGACGGTGATGGGAAGTGGCGAGAGGCTGTCCTGCCCCTCTAGCCCGTTGCGAGCGGAGTGATCGAGAAGTCAATGCTCCAGTTGCTCTTCTTCGCTCCTTTGAGGTCCCGCATCGCTACGAATACGAACGGTCCGTCGCCATCGGGTGTGAAGCTGTCCGTGGTCCAAGTTCCGGTTGAGTTGTTCCCCGGTCTGAGTACTTCGTTGTCGTCATAGACCTTGCCGGTGCGGCCCTTCTCGAAGATAAGCAGGAGTCCGCGTAGCTCCCCCTCCGGTACGGAGATCGTCCACTCCACCGTCCAGTTCCCTTCGACACGATGCTGGTCCAACAGATCGATGCAGACACCACCGTGCTGCGGGTCGTTGCTGATCGTGCCGGTGTAGACCCCGGCGGCGTGTTCGCCTAGGTCCCATACCGCCCCGTTGGCCACGAGATCGGCGCAGGCATACCCGGTGTCGCTCGGCGGTCGCTGCGGCTTTCCCTTAGCTGTGGCAGGGGCGGCGAAAGCAAGCAGCACCAGCATCACAGTCAGTACGGTCAGTACGGTTATTCCACGTCTCACTTCGACTCCTTGTGCTTGTTACGCCGTCTAGCGTTCGAGTGTCCCGACCCAGATCGCGGCGTTCCCGCGATGACTGCCGGCCAGCACCAAGCGCTCTCCCGAGGCATCACCCGGGAACTGCATCACTTCGAGAGCGCTGAACTCGTCCCGGTCTGCTTCGAAGAGATCGTCGCCGATAGAAACGTCAACCCAGGTTGTGCCACCGTCTGCGGACGCCAACATGAAGGCCTTCCACTGCCCGGTCCTTGTCGATCCGTTGCCGCTGGCGATGACCCAGTCGCCGATTAGGGCGAGGTTCTCCATGTCTCTGTCGTAGATGCTGGCATCCGTTTCCCAGAGGACTCTCTCCCAAGAGTGTCCGTCCGGGGAACGCCAGACATACATCGGCCCTGCTGCCAACAGGCCCTCGGGCCCCGCGGCCACGTCGATAGCGCGGCTGTCGGGTTCGGCGAGCACCAGGTCCCAGGAACGCCCGTCATCGGACGCCCAGATCCCTATCCCCGACTCCTCCCACTCAAAGCCTCCGACGGTCTCACCTACGGCCACCCATCCCGTGTTCCAGGGGATGACTCGACTGACGAGCATGGACTGGCTCAGGTCGGTCGCGATCTCCCACGTCGATCCATCTGGTGAGAACCAGAACTCGCTCCCGATCCCTATAAAGCCGCTGCCGGTCCAAACGATATCCAACATGCGACCGCTGTCGACTGTGAGAGCGTCGGCCTCAACGAGGCTCCAAACGCGGCCCAAGTCGTCCGAGATCCACACCATGGCGCGATCGGTAGATGTCGGGAAGTACGGTTTCTCGACTGAGTCACCTGCGGCCACGATGCGGCTCCCGTCAGTGGCCAAGCTGTGGATGGTTTGGCTGCCCTCGTCGGCGAAACCCGGTCCGTCGATTGCCGTCCAGTCTCGGCCGTTCTCGGAGATCCAGACCCGGGCGTCCCAATGAGTGTCCTTGATACCGGTGTGTCCGCCGGCCACGTACATTGCTACGCCGTCGCAACCCGCGCAGGGTGGGACGGCAATGATGGCTTCGATCGACTGACCCGCATAGAGCTCTAGATCATTGCTCCAGAAGGGTTCTTCGAGATCGAACGCTCCGGGAGAATCGATCCGCTCCCAGGTGATCTGTGGGGGTGTCGGCACCGGAGCAGCAAGAGTGGTGGAGGGAGGCGAGACCTCCGTAGTGGGAGTCACCTCGGGTGCCACTATCGACGTGAGCGCCGGTTCGTCGGCGACTTCAGGAGCGCCTCCCTGAAGAATCCATGCGGCTCCACCGACGGCGATCACCACGAGCGTCGTGGCTAGCCCGGCAGCCACCCACCTGGGAACCTGCCGCCGGAGCGGCTGAACCCGGACGGTCCCCAACTGGGGCAGGGGCGTTCCCTCTGCAAGATCCCTAACCTCCGTGGCTGCATCCCGTAGACGGTCTTCAACAGTGATCATCTTTCCTCCTCGAGATTGAGCCGGTGAGCGAGCGCGGTCCTACCACGTTGCAGATGGGTCTTGACGGTCGCGACGGAGCAACCCAGTACCTCCGCCACCTCACGTGTGGATAGGCCTTCTAGATAGGTAAGTGCCAGGACCTGGGCCTGCCGTTTCGGCAGCGATCTCACCGCAGCCCAAACTTCGACGGCTTCGATGCTTAGTTGCGGGTCGGGACTCGGGTTCCCCCGAGCGGGAATGCGACGCAGCGCTCTAGCCTCAGCCTGAGTACGACGCCAGCGTGACACCGACTTGTTCGCCACAACCCGACGCACCCACGCCTCCGGGTGGTCAAAACCACCTACCTGTGACCACTTCCGCTCTGCGTTGGTAAACGCCTCCTGAGTTAGATCCTCAGCGATCCAGCGATCCCTGCTGAGGGCAATGGCGAGTCCCAAGACGGGTTGGTACTCCCGGCGGAAGAAGACATCGAACGGTTCCGCCTCGGTTTTGAGATAAATTGCCGCAGATTCAGAACGGGTCATCGCCGCTCCCATCGGTAGTTCAACAGTAACTCGCATGAACACAGGAAACGGATGACAACGAATTGCACGAATCCAAGAGTGCGCTGGAACGGCACGTGTTGTGCGGGGGTTCCATCTCAAGTATTACGTATTACACTATTGTGATGTGGAGATCCACTACACCGCCCGCAGGCACGGTATCGACGACGAGACAATGCTTCACGCCATCAATCATGCCCTCACCGTCATCGACCTCGAGCCCGACGCTGACCCGCCCAAGGTCCTCGCCATCGGACCCGACCACGCCGGCAACCTGCTTGAGATCGTTTGGCTCGAACTCGCCGACGGCGCCGAACTCATCATCCATGCGATGCCGCTACGCCAAGTGTTCTACGACCTACTTGGACCACCCAGGGAGGACACACTATGACTGAACCAACAGCCCGTCGTACCCCGAGCGGTCGCCCCCTCACCGACGAAGATCTTGATCGCATCGCCACTGAGGTGGAGGAGAAGGACTATGACGTTGAGGCGCTCAAGTCACGCCGCCGTGGTCGACCCCCGATGGGGTCAGGACCTGCTGATGTTGTGCCGGTGAGGATCGACCCAGAGCTGCGAGCCGCCATCGAAGCACGAGCGGTGGCCAACCACACCACCACAAGCGAGATCATCCGTGAGGCTCTTCGCCGATTCCTCGACGTTGCCTGACTACGGGGACCGCCCTAGAGCAACCTGATCTCGCGTGATAACGATCACTTCGAGGAGTGCTAGTACGGCACCTATGGGGGTAATCGAGTCGAGCGATTCCGTGATATGCGTGTAATCGAGAGTCATCTGGGGGCTTGTTGGTTGAGATGAGGAGCATTTGGAAGAAGCCGACTGCGGGGACGCCAGGAGCTCGAGATAATCATCAAGAACCCCGATGTCCAAAGCTCCACACGCACGCGATTAGCAGGGGCAACGGGATTAAATCAAACGGCCGAGCACCGAACCATGCGGGCTCCATTTCCGGCTCCGATGGGACCACCACCCAGAGTCCACTACCGGCCACCCACCGTCGACAAAACGGGTCACCGATTACACGCATATCCACACATCGTGCGCGTTGTCGACGTGGTCCATTGACACCGGCGCATCACCCGGCGTGGGGTACGACGCCGTCACGGCCGGCTCAATCCCGGAAAGCCAGGCCCTTGTATGAGTCGACAAACCCCGAGGCGACCAGCAATGCCCCGAGCGGGGTGATGGCTGCTCGATCGCCGTCGATGGTCTCGATCTCAAATCGGCGGCGGCGTCCTGCCAGCTTCCGGAGCGGGTCGACTGCCTGGGTGAGCAGACCCTCGTCGGCCGGGAAGGTCAGAACCTTGCGCCCGCCTCGCTCAACAAACACCACCAACCGTCCCCCGACGGTGATGATGTAGGCCCCGGCCGACCGGCTCGGCCGACCCGCCTCGTTGTCGGGCCACGGGACCGCCGCCCCGTAGGGATTGGCGGGATCGGCGGCCGCCAGGAGCAGAGCCTGGTCGTCGGACGGTTGCCTGAGCCGGTCAACCGCCCCGGGCGATGAGAACTGGGCTCCTCCCAGGCCCTCTACGAAGTATCCACGCCGCACCTGCCCGGCATCCTCGAGGGCCCGCAACACCGGATAGATGCCGCTGAACCCACCGGTGATGCCTTCGGCGGCGGCCACGTCGCGAGTGAGGATGCCGGTGCGTTCCAGCAATTGATCGGTGAGTGCTTTCGCCCGGACGGTGGTCTCGGGAATCGGCTCCAGCAGCGATTCGACGAGATACCAGCGTCCACTTCCGGCTGGCGGAGCCGCCGAGGGCAAGCGGGGACGGCGGGCCTTGCTGGTCCGCTTCACCTTCCCCCACAGGAAGGCTCGCAGCGGGCCGAGCGTGTCGTTGGTGACCTCGCCGGCCCATACGAGGTCCCACAGCGCATCGAGCGTGTCCTGCGGCTCACGGCCACCGGCGGCTTCGTACAGGTCCCGGAAGAACGAGGCGCCCTGACCCGCCAGGTGTTGGCGAAGCCGGTCGTGGATGGCTTCGGAGGGTGGTTCATCAGGCGCCGACAGGTGGAGCAGTGGAATCTGTTCGCGGAGATAGAGCGACAGGCGGCCGTCGTTCGAGCCGAGCGGTCCTCGCCCCACCCACACGACGTCACCCGACGCCATGAGTTGGTCGAGGATCTCGGGCCCGTAGGACATGCGTGACGGCAGCACGTCGGTTTCGAGAATCGAAGCCGGGATAGAGGCACCCTGCAATTGGCGAACGATCTCGAAAAGCCGATCGAGGCTCGACTGTCGGTTGCCGACATGCTGCCAACGGGCCAGGAACTCGCCGAGAGCGGGCGCTTCCACCGGTTCGACCTCGGACCTGAGCTTGGCCAGTGACCGGCGCCGCAGCCGGCGCAGCACGTCGGTGTCCACCCACTCCTGGCCACTCCCGGCCGGCAGGAAGGCACCGCGGGCGGCCCGGCCGGCCGACTCGAGCCGGTTCAGCACCTCGTCGACCACCGCCGGCGCCAGACCGAGCGCCCCGGCCGCCTGCCGGGCCGTGAAGGGACCGTGGGTGCGAGCGAACCGCCCAACGACATCGCCGAGTGGATCCTCGACGGGTTCGAGGAAGGCATCCGGGATCCCGCGGGGAAGCGCCACGCCGAGTGCATCGCGCAGCCGGGCGGCGTCCTCGATGGCGGCCCAGCGTTCGCCGTCTCCGGCCTCGATGCGGATGACCTGCCGGTTGGCTTCCAGCTCGGTGATGAAAGCCTCGAGGTCGCCATCGACCCGCGCCTCCAGGTCGATCCTGCCGAGAGGACCGAGGTGGCGAAGCAGGTCGTGGACCGTGCCGGCATTGCGGGCATGGCGGTCGGGTAGCAGGCGCTGTAGTTCGAGCTCGACCTCGGCCACTACCTCCGGATCGAGGAGGCTGCGAAGTTCGGGCTCGCCGAGCAGCTCGGCCAGAAGCCCACGGTCGAGGGTAAGAGCGGCCGCTCGTCGCTCGGCGGGCGGAGCGTCGTACTCATACATGTAGGCGGCGATGAAGTCGAAGGTGAGTGACGAGGCGAATGGGCTCGGCGTATCGAGAGACACGTCGGTGACCCGCACCTTGCGGGCCCGGATATCGCCCAGCAGCTCGGTTAGGGCCGGCAGATCGAAGTGCTCCTGCAGCACCTCCCGGTAGGTCTCGAGCACGATCGGGAAGGATGGATAGTTGCGGGCGATCTTGAGCAGGTCGGCCGAGCGGCGCCGTTGCAGCCACAGTGGCGTCCTGTCGCCGGGTCGCCGACGAGGGAGTAGGAGGGCGCGGCCGGCGGCCTCCCGGAATCGGGAGGCGAACAGAGCGCTGTTGGCGACCTCCTCAACCACCATTTCCTCCAGCTCTTCGGGCTCGATTAGCAAGGCATCGGCAGGAGGAGGCTCGTCGGCATCGGGGAATCGGAACACCATGCCGTCGTCGGTCCACATGGCGTCGACCTCGTAGTCGTAGCGGCTCCGGAGTTTGGCGGAGGCGGCCAGCGACCAGGGAGCGTGAACCCGGGCACCGAACGGGGAGAGGAGCACCATCCGCCAGTCACCGATCTCGTCCCGATAGCGCTCAATGACGATGGTCCGGTCGGTCGGCAGCGTTCCGGTGGCCTCCTTTTCGTCGGCGATGAAGGCGGCCAGGTTGGCGGCCGCCCACGCGTCGAGCCGGTACCGCTCGACGAGACGCTCGGCGGCTTCCTCTCTCCCGAGTGCGCCGAGTTCCCGGATGAACCCGCCGATAGCGCGGCCCAATTCGAGCGGCCGACCGACCATGTCGCCATGCCAGAAAGGCAGCTTGCTCGGAGTGCCGGGCGGGGCCGGAATCACCCGGACCCGGTCGTGGTCGATCTCGCTAATTCTCCAGGCGGTCGAACCGAGGGTGATGACGTCTCCCACCCGGGACTCGTAGACCATCTCCTCATCGAGCTCGCCGACGTGGCCGCCCTCGGGCAGCGAAACGCGGTACATGCCGCGGTCGGGAATGGTCCCCGGGTTGGTGACCGCCAGCATCTGGGCTCCCGGACGGGCCATCAGGCTGCCGTCAACCCGGTCCCACACCAGCCGGGGACGCAGCTCGGCGAACTCATCTGACGGATACCGGCCGGCCAGCATGTCGAGCACCGCCTCGAAGGCTCCCCGGCCGAGGGCTGAGAACGGGGCCGCCCGGCGAACGAGATCGAACAAATCGTCGACCTGCCGGTCCCCCATCGACACCAGCGCAACGATCTGCTGGGAAAGGACGTCAAGCGGATTGCGAGGAATCGTGGTCGCCTCGATCTCGCCGGCATACATCCGGTCCACCACGACCGCCGCTTCCAGTAGATCGGCCCGGTGTTTGGGGAACACACGGGCCCGGCTGGGAGCGCCCACCTGGTGGCCGGCCCGGCCGACGCGCTGCAGGCCACTGGCGACCGTGTTGGGTGACTCGACCAGCAGGACGAGATCGACCGCCTCCATGTCGATCCCGAGCTCGAGTGAGCTGGTGGCAACCACCGCCGGGAGATCGCCTCGTTTGAGGCGGTCCTCTATGGCGAGGCGCTGTTCGCGCGACAAGGAGCCGTGGTGGGCCTGGGCGACCTCGCGGCCCGCCAGG
Organism: uncultured Gammaproteobacteria bacterium; assembly: GCA_964195905.1. GTDB lineage: Bacteria > Actinomycetota > Acidimicrobiia > Spongiisociales > SHLN01 > SHLN01. The sequence goes on along the minus strand of CAXMQV010000061.1, from coordinate 3,293 downwards.
TCGTTGAGCTGCTGGGCCAGTCGCTCAACCAGTCCGCGGCTATTCCCGAACACGATGGTGGATCGGTGCTTTTCGATGAGCTCGAGCAGCTTCGGATACATGAGCGGCCAGATCGAGCGGGTGGGTGGTTCATCGGGATCGTCGGCCGGCATCGCCAGGTCGGGGCGGGTCATGTCCTGGAGCGGTACCACCACCTGGATGTCCAACTCCTTCTCCCAAGGAGCATCCACCACCGTGACCGGACGCGGCGTCCATTCCTCGGCGTCGGGAGTCCCGCCGCCGAGGAAGCGGGCAATCTCCGACAGGGGCTTCTGCGTCGCCGACAAGCCGATCCGTTGGGGAGCGTCGGCAATTTCTTCGAGTCGTTCGAGGGTGACGGCAAGGTGGGAGCCGCGTTTGGTTCCTGCCACCGCGTGGACTTCGTCGACGATGACCCACCGCACCGAGGCGAGGATGTCGCGCACCTGGGACGTGAGCATCAGGTAGAGGGACTCGGGAGTGGTGATGAGCACATCGGGCGGGGTCTTCATCATGCGGCGGCGCTCGGTGGCGGGGGTGTCGCCGGTGCGCATGGCGGTCGTCACATCGGGAAGATCGAGTCCGAGCCGACCGGCCGCGTTCCGGATACCGGCCAGGGGGGCGCGCAGGTTCCGGTCGATGTCGTAGGCCAGAGCCTTCATCGGGGAGATGTAGAGCACCCGGCATCGCTGCCTGGGGTCGGGAACCGGCTCGGCGTGCAGTTGATCGAGCGCGTACAGAAAGGCGGCCAGGGTCTTGCCCGAGCCGGTCGGAGCATGAATCAGCGTGTGAGCACCGCCGGCGATGGCCGACCATCCGTCGAGCTGGGCGCGAGTCGGCGACGGGAACGACGTCTCAAACCATTCCCGGGTCGGCTGGGAGAAGAGCCCCAGGGCGTCGCCAGCTGAGTTAGCCACTAGGGAGCGAGGATACTTGGTGGCTACGACAAGAAGACAGTCGGTCCCCGGTCCCCAGACCCCAGTCCCCGGCCGGAACACATCAAACCCTGGACGGGGCCGGTTTGAGGAACCGGGGCTCCGGCCGATAGCCGACGGCCGATTAGGTGGGCGAGGCTACGTGCTGGTCGAGGCCCTTGAGCAGCGCTCCAAAGCCACGTTCGAACTGCCGGGTCATCATGCTGGACGGCATCAGCTTGCCCCACCATTTGAGCTCGTAGGTGTAATCGATGTGGACTCTGGTCTTGCCCTCCCCCTCATCGTGCAGAGTGAAATCTGCAATCCCGCTTCGAAGGGGAAGCTTGTCGAACTGGTAGATGTGAACGACCAACCGTTCCCCCGGGTGCCAGCCGGTTACCCGCTCTTTCACGGAACCGAAGGGCTTCAGTGAGCAGTGACGCGAGATCCCTTCGCCTTCTGTTTCCTCGGACGTGAGATAGGACTCGGTAACCCCCGGATTCCATTTTCGAATCTCACCGAAGTCGGCGAGCTCTGTCCACACATCGTCGACGGGGGCGTCGATCGTTCGTTCGACCGTGAATCCTGGCACGTGCACTCCTCATTGAACTTCTTCGGGCCTCAACCCCGGTGCGCGAACGATCCTTCCGCATACTGCGCCCACCGCCGACCTAATCCTGGTGGGAACGAAAGAACCCCCCTACCCCTGAGCCTTCGGCTCAGCGGTACTTTCCCCCCGGACAAGCCGGGGGGACTGACAAACCACGGCTCAAGCCGGGGGGACTGACAAACCATGGCTCAAGCGGGGTTTCGCTGGGCCTGGCACCGGCGGCGCCGGCCGTCCCCTATCTCAGTCTCGGCGGCAGCAGTCGACTTCTCGGCCATCGTCGCGCGGAAGCCATCGCAATGGCCGAGAAGTGACAGAGGACACTGACTTTGTGCCCTAGTGAAGCCCCTCCAGGAGGGGTACCACAGTCGCATGGAATCGTTCCGCGACGCTCCCGTCGCGGAGGCCGGGGATGTGGGGCCGGTCATCCAGTTGCGGGGGGTCGAAAAGGTCTTTCAGACCGGGCGGGTGGAGTACCCGGCGCTGCGGGGCGTCGACCTCGAAGTTGCATCCGGAGAGCTGGTTGCGGTGGTGGGGCCGAGCGGGAGCGGGAAGTCCACCATCCTCAACATCATCACCGGGATCGACCGGGCCACCGCCGGCGACGTGGTAGTGACCGGCCGCGATCTCGGCGAGCTCTCTGAGGAGGAGCTGGCGGTGTGGCGGGGTGGCCACGTCGGCATCGTGTTCCAGTTCTTCCAGCTGCTCCCGACCCTCACCGCCATTGAGAACGTCATGCTGCCGCTCGACTTCGCCCGCACCGGCACCGTCGACGAGCGCTCAGTGCGGGCACAGAGCCGGCTCGGGCAGGTGGGTCTTGGCGACGAGGTTGACAACTTCCCCGCCGAGCTCTCGGGAGGCGAGCAGCAGAGAGTGGCCATCGCCCGGGCCCTGGCGTGCGATCCGGCGATCCTGATAGCAGATGAGCCGACCGGCAACCTCGACTCCGACACGGCTGCGGAGATGTTCGAGGTCTTCGGGAAGGTCAACGGTGATGGCACCACCATCGTGTACGTGACGCACGATCCGGGCCTGGCCCGGGAAGCCCATCGAGTGGTCACCATTCGCGACGGTCAGGTGGTGGACGGCGGGCAGCCATGATCTCTGCCCACACCCGGCGCTCGCTGCGTGAACTGAGCAGACGCCGGGCTCGATCGCTGCTCACCGTCCTCACCATTGCCGGGGCCACCGCCGGGATCTGGCTCTTCTCAATCCCGGGCAACATCGAGGCCTCGCTGTCCGAGCGAGCGGCAGTCGACAACATGCACACGATTCGACTGGCTCCGGAGGTCCTCAATCTGACCGACGAACAGTTGGGCGACCTGGGCGCCACCGCCAACGTGGCCGCCCTCGACATCCGAACCCTCGGTCGCACGGAGATGACCATCGGAGAGCGCACGCAAGGCGTCGTCCTGGTCGGTGTGGCCGATTTCGACAACCAGGCCGTAAACGTCGTCTCGGTCGAGGAAGGTTCACTCCCCTCCCGATCTGGTCAACTGGTCACCGACTTCGAGAACGCCCGCACCGGTCGCTACTCAGGAGCAGTCGGCGACACTGTGGCCCTCAGATCATCGAACGGATCGTGGATCACGTTCGACCTGGCCGGCCGGGGCGGCACGCTTCGCTACAGCAGCGAGGTGGCCGAAGACGTCCCCTTCCTGTACCTATCCAACGCCGACGTGCAGACAGTCATGGGGTACCCGACCGCGAATTCGATCGACGTGATCGCCACCGACCAATCCCCGGCGGCGGTG
>CAXMQV010000060.1:0-21440 GCA_964195905.1 uncultured Gammaproteobacteria bacterium | reverse complement strand
TGTGCCTTTCGGCCCTGGTCTGCAGAGTGTGCAGAAGCCACCATATGCACAACGCTGCACATTTAATCGTCTGCTTCCGCAGACCGAGCCGGGAGGCATCTATATGAGCGCCCTTTATGAGGCGAAAGGCACCGCCTCACTGATCCGTCGCATCGCCGCAGGCGTTGTGGTTCTGGTCGGTGTGGTCCTTCTAATCAGCACGTTCGCCAACAACCTGTTCAAGGTGGGCCCTGACTTCGAGGAAATGATCGACGATTTCCGGCCCATGCTGGCCGAAGAGTCAATCGCCTTCGCCAATGCCGACCTGAGCATGTTGGCCAACGTCGGTACCGAGTTTGAGACGGTCATTGTCCCGGCAATGTCTCAGCAGCTCGGGATGACCCCGGAGCAATTCGTCGGCTTCACCGGCGAAAACTTCCCGGCCGTCGCCGGCGGTGTCCAGGCGCTCCCGACCATTGTGCCGACATTCCAGGGCCTGATTGACACCCTCGACTCCCAGCGAGCGCTGTTTGAGTCGGCCGACGCCATCCCGACGCAGGACCTTCCGGCCACCACGGTCCCGTGGGGCCTGTTGCTGGCGGGAATCGCCTTGATCGGTGCCGGCATCTTGTTGTACAAGCCGGGTTGGCTCGGTCTTGTGTCTGTTGGAACGCTCGGTGTGTTGATCATCGTGGTCACCTTGATTCTCAGCTTGATCCCGAAAGCTGCCGATGCCGACGACTTGAACGCAAACCTCGAGCCCATCTACACCCAGGAACTAGTCGACCAGGCCAAGGGCGCGGTCGTCACGGTCGGAGCGATGGGTACCCAGATGCAGACCGAGATGCTGCCGGCCCTGGCCGGGCAGCTCGGAATGAGCGATGAGCAGCTGGGCGGGTTCCTGGCCGGGAACTTCCCGAACACAGCTCAGGCGCTTGCCACATTGCCGGATGCGATGGGCCGCTTCAACGGTCTCGTCGGCAACTTCGAGAACAATCTCGATAACTACGAGACGTTGAAGCCCGTGGGCTTCTCGTCGATCATCTGGACGCTGTTCATCGGCGGACTGGTGACGTTGGCTGCCGCCGCCCTCGTCTGGTGGTCGGATCGGAGAGCCGTCGGTTACGCCGGCATGGATCGGCTCGTCGGAGAGGCGAAGAGGACAGACGTCAACGCCTAAAGCGAACGGTTGAGTAAGAAGCCACCCGCCGGGCACCCGGCGGGTGGCTTCTCTTCGTCAACGGTCAACGGTCATCGTCGACCGCAGCTCGCGTTGTCCGGCGTCCCGGCGCTCGCTTGCAGGCGTCCGTCGGTTGCGTTCTCGCGTGGAGCGGGCACGGCTGACCGGATGCCACCCTTCGCGACGAGTTGCGAAGCAACTCGTAAGCAACGCCTCAGGCGTGCAGATGCCCGATGCCGAATGCCGGATGGTTCTGGCTGTCAACTGTCAACTGATTGCCCGATATCCACGGTGAACGGTGGGCGGTGGGCGGTGGGCGCGGGCACCACCCGCAACGCGAACCCCGAGTGGCTGACGAGGTGATCGCCGATCCGGGCGTCGGGGACCATGCCGAGGCTCACTTCCCGCTCTTCACCACCGATGTCGATGCGAGCCCGGCGTTCCAGGCCCTCGCCGTCGATGATCTCGATGATCCGACCGGGGATGGCCAGGCACATGGCTACTCCACCTCCACGCTGAGCAGTTCAATGTCCTGCGCGGTCGGTGAAGCCGTGTTTGTGTCAACGGTCACTTCAACCCGGGCACCTTCGAGGAGCGAGCCGGCTGATGCCCGTGCCAGGTGATCCCGCAGATGATCGGGGGAGAGGTGAGAAAGTGCCCCGAGGCGGATCGACAGCGAGGTCACCCGGGTGGCGCCTTCGGCCGCCGCGGCAGCCTCGGCGCGTGCACAGAGCGAGGCCACCAGGCTCAACTCATGCATCGTCCACCTCGGCCAGAATCTGGGCCACGGCGTCGGGGATGGCCGCCCGGACCGCCGGGGTCAAATCGGTTCCCGGCTCGAGTGACCCGGCTTCGATCCCCACCAGACGCAGATCGGTCGGCAGGGCGCGAAGGCTGCGGGCCAGCTCGATCGATTCGGCCAAACCGATTCCGTGGCTGGAAGCATGCGAGACGACCGGAAGAGGCTCACTCGAAGCATGGAGCACGTGAACGGTTCCCGGCTCGCTTCGTCCCGTAACGACTGCATCCACTATGACGACCCGTCCCAAGCCTCGCCACAGGTCGAGCAGCTCGCCCGGCTCTCCATTCGAGAGATGGACCGGGATCCCGAGATCCCGGTTGTCTAGTTCGGTGGCGATGAGCGGCCCGACCCCGTCGTCTGACCGGGAGCTGTTCCCAACGCAGATGATGGCCCGGTCATCCACGGTCGAGGCGGAGGTCGAGAAAGTGGGTCGCACAGGAGATGCACGGGTCGTAGTTGCGGATCGCCTGTTCGCATTGCCACGTCAGGTCCTCGTCCGACAACGCCAGGTTGGCGGTGATGAAGTCGTGGAGATCGGCTTCGATGGTTGGCTGATTCTGCGAAGTGGGAGGCACGATCCTGGCTTCCTCGATGATGCCCGCTCCGTCGATCCGGTATCGATGGAACAGGAGGCCTCTGGGCGCCTCGCTCACACCGAATCCCGTGCCCGCCACCGGAGTTACGTCGAGGGCCGGAGGTTCCGGCGGGTCGTACTCGGCGATGATTCTGAGCGCTTCTTCAAAGGCCAGCACGATCTCGATAGCCCGCACAATGATGCTTCGGAACGGATTGGTGATGGGCGGGACCAGGTTGGCACGGGTCGCCGCCGCGGTGGCTTGCGGGGTCAGCAGGTCGACATTGAGATTGAACCGGGCCATTGGTCCGACGTGATAGGCCAGACCGTCGCTTGTAAGGGAGTGGAGGGCATTCGAGCGCTCTACGTGGCTCTCGGAGAAGTGGTCCTCGTACTCATGGGCCGTGATGTCGAGGCCGGCGCTCGATACGACCCGTCCCCGTGCCATCGGATACTCATCGTCATGGCGCATCGAGACGAACAGATAGTCACGATCCAGGTCCGGGAACGTGAACCCGCTCACAAGGTTGACGGTTCGGAGGGCGGCGTCGAGGCCCCACTCCAGCTCGGGAACCAGCGCCCGGAGCTCGCGGCGGGTCGGTGCCCGGAAGAAGCCCCCCACTTTCATGTTGATCGGGTGGATCTCCCTCCCGCCAACCACTTGTACGACCGTGTTTCCGATCTTCTTCATGCGGAGACCCATTTGGACTTCGTCGGGGAAATCCTTGGCGAGGTGGATGGCCGATTCGTACCCGAGGAAGTCGGGAGCGTGCAGCAAGAAGAGATGGAGGACGTGGCTCTCGATCCATTCACCGCAGTAGATGAGGCGTCGCAGCGCGTCGATTTCGGGGGTGACGGTGACGCCGCAGACGTCCTCCATGGCGTTGATGGACGAGGTCTGGTAGCCGATCGGGCAGATGCCGCAGATACGCGAGGTGATGTCGGGAACTTCGGTGAACTGGCGGCCTCGAAGGAACGCTTCGAAATACCGGGGTGGCTCGAAGATCCCGAACTCGAGCTCGCTGATCGTGTCGCCATCGAGCTTCACATAGAGCGATCCTTCGCCTTCCACCCTGGCGAGGTAGTTCACATCGATGGTGCGCTTGGTCATCGCAAGGCCTCCAGCTTCTCCGAGGCGTCCCGGAACTCAGGCGCGTAGGCGTTGTAGGTGCGCAGCGCCCGGATCAGCGTGGGCTCGTCCACCCCCAGCCGCTTCCACTCAGCCACCAGTGACCCGAGGTTGGCACTCTCGGCCGGCCCGAAGCACCCGTAGCATCCCCGGTTGTAGGCGGGGCACAGGGCACCGCATCCGGCCTGGGTGACGGGACCGAGGCAGGGAGTCCCATCGGCCACCATCACGCAGGTGGTGCCGCGCCGCTTGCACTCGACGCACACGCTGTAGCCGGGGATGTCGGGACGCCGCCCGTACAGGAAGGCGTTGACCACTTCGAGCAGCTGCTCTTTGCTGATCGGGCAGCCCCGAAGCTCGAAGTCGACCTTTACGTGATCGGCGATCGCAGTCGAGGTGTCCAGGGTGTTGATGAAATCAGGCGTGGCGTACACGGCGCGGGTGAACTCCGCGACGTCCGACCAGTTGCGGAGGGCCTGGATGCCGCCGGCGGTGGCACAGGCGCCGATGGTGATGAGGAACTCGGACTCCGCCCTCACCGCCTGGATGCGCTCGGCGTCGTGCGGAGTGGTGATCGACCCCTCCACCAGCGACAGCTGGTATGGGCCTGGGAGGACTTCTCGCGAAGCCTCCGGGAAATTGGCGATGTCGATGGCTCCCGCCACAGCCAGCAGTTCATCTTCGGCGTCGAGCAGGCTGAGCTGACAACCGTCGCAGGATGCGAACTTCCACACGGCTAACTTCGGCTTCGCCATTAGACCTCCCGGATTCCAAAGAGCCGCTCGACCTCGGAGAGCTGCTTCACAGGTCCGTCGGTACACACGAACAGCGGCCCGTACTGGCAGTGGCCGCACAGCCCGATGCCGCACTTCATGTTCCGTTCCAGCGAGACGTAGATGTTTTCCGGCGCGAAGTCCCGGTCGCGCAGAGCCCGGGCGGTAAACGTCATCATGATCCCCGGGCCGCACACCATGGCGATGCACTCGTCGCCGGCTTCGAGCATCGGGATCAATCGTGTGACCACGCCCACCGAGCCGCGCCAGGTGTCGTCGGCCCGGTCCACCGTGAGCTCGATGTCGAGGTCGAAGTGCTGTCGCCACTCACGGATTTCCTCGACAAAGAGCATCTCTTGCGGGCTTCGAAACCCGATGGCCATCGACACGAGCCCGTAGTCGGTCCGATTCTCGATGATGTGAGTCAGTGCCGGGCGGAGCGGCGCCAGTCCGATGCCGCCGCCCACCAGGATGACGTCTCTTCCCTTGGCTTCTTCCATCGGCCATCCGGTGCCGTATGGCCCCCGCACCCCGACGGTGTCTCCGGGCCTCATCCGGGCCAGCGCTTCGGTGACCTTGCCGGTGGCCCGGATGGTGTGGGTGAGAACCTCGGGATGGGCGGGATCTCCGCTGATGGAGATCGGGACTTCACCGACGCCGTATACGTAGAGCATGGTGAATTCGCCCGGCCGGAAGCTGAATCCGCCCGGCGGAGCAAGGTCGATGGTGAAGGTGTCGTCCGTTTCCTCTCGACGTGCCGATATCACCATGGGCCTGGTGAGCATGGGGTCGGTCCGTGGCTCAGCGATGGTCACCGTATACATCCAGGAGTTGGAGGCGGGTGTTCTGAAGGATGACGGTCATGACGCTGGCGATTCGCATCATTAGCTCATACCCGAAATCGTGGTCCTCGACCTTCATCTGCCGCAAGGCGTCACCATCGAGCACTGTCGCTTCGATGGGTTCCACTACCCGGCCGCTCTCCCCGTACCGGTGGGGAGGGAACAACCACGAGAACCCGGCGACGTCGCCGGCTCCGATTGTGCTGGTGCGGATGACTCCCCGTTGGTCGCCGTCCAATTCGAGTGCCAACAGTCCGGCGGAAATTAGAAAGCACCGATTGGCAATCTCGCCCTCCCGGAACAGGTACTCGCCTTCTTCGAATCGATCGCCCCAGGCGCAGGAGGCGATCTTGCCCATGTGCTCCTCGCTCAGACCCTTCAGGAGCGGGTGGTCGATGTACGTGAGGTCACCGGTGGGCATGAGCCGTCTCCTCTGTGCGTATGGCTTTGACTTCTTCGGTGATGTCGATGCCAACCGGACACCAGGTGATGCAGCGGCCGCAGCCGACACAGCCTGAGGTTCCGAACTGGTCGATCCAGGTCGCCAGCTTGTGGGTCATCCATTGGCGGTAGCGGGCCTTGGCCGAGGATCGGATGGCGCCGCCGTGAATGTACGAGTACTCGAGAGAGAAGCAACTGTCCCAGGTCCGCCACCGCTCGGCGACGGCGCCGTCCAGGCTGGGGCGGTCCTCGGTGGTTGAGCAGAAGCAGGTCGGGCACGCCAGGGTGCAGTTGGCACACAGCAGGCATCGGGAGGCAACGGTGTCCCAGCGCGGGTGCTCGGCGTTCTCGTACAGCAACTCTTTGATCCCGTCGGTGTCGAGCACGCGGCCCATGTGGTCGGCGGCGTCGGCGATCAGCTGGTCGGCCCGCGACCGGTCGGCCGGATCGGAGGGCGTCAGCGAGAGCCGGTTGAGTATGTCGTCTCCGGTGGCGGTGCCACCGCTGATGAGGAACCGGTGATCCTGACCGTCGATCAGCTCGGTGAGGACGAGGTCATAGCCGTCGGTGATTTCGGGACCGGTGCCCATTGAAGAGCAGAAGCAGGTCCCGCCGGCTTTCACGCAGTTCACTCCGACAATGAGAAGCCGGTCGCGAATGGACCCGTAGTGCGGGTCCGGGTAGGCGCCGCCGAATACCCGATCCTGGATGGCGATGGCGGCGATTTCGCAAGCCCGCACGCCGATGAGTGCGTAGCGGGGCGGTTCGTCGTCTGGCTGTTTGACCGTGAACGATCCGTTGGAGGCCTCTGCCGACCAGAGGAGCGTCCGGGGTGGGAAGAGGTACTGCTTCCAGGAGTCGCTCGGCAGGTTGTACCCGAACAGGGCCTCATCGGTCCGGTCGATGATCCGGTACATGCCTCCGTCGTGGAGGTCGGTCTTACCGACCGGGAGATCGGTGCTGGAGGAGAGCGGCCCGTACACAATGCGGCCGCCCTCGAGGATCGGTCCGATCGGCTGGTAACCCTGGTCGGCGAGAAGGGTGAGTAGCTGGTCGAAGTCGGATCGGTCGAGCACGGAGGCGGCGGTCATTTCTTTCGACGGTACACCTCCGGCGCTCCGGTGAACAGGGACCTTCGTCGGGGTTTCGGGGACCACCGGCCCGATCATGTTCTGCCGGTTTCGGGTCACAGTGGATCGGTGGAGACCATGAACCCTCGCGACGCAGGCACCGGCGCCGGACTTTTCGTTCGCTATGCCTATCCGCCCAACCGGCTCGGATACTGCGGGCCGGAGGACGTCGACGCCCTCGTTGCCTACGGGATGTCGGGAGTCTCGGATCCCGGTCTGCGCCGGCTGGTCACCGCCTTCGAAGGCGCCTATCCCTACCTGGAGCTCATTGCGGCCGCCGCCGGAATCCGTGACCCGCTCGATGAACGGGTCGTTGAGGCCTACTGGATTGGGAACCGGTTGCTGATGGGCGTCGATATGGCGCTGCTGGGCCGCTCAATGACCGAGCGATTTCGCAAACGGGCCGGGAGGGATTGGGACCGGGTGGCCGATGCGGTGTGGGCGGGGGGATTGGCCCATCACAGCTTCCATGTGTTTGCGGTCTATCCGTGGGTAGGCCTCATGCGGGGTGGCCGCATCGAAGAACCACTCCAGGTCCTCGATCGTTGTCGGATTCGCTGGGGGAAGGTACAGGCGGTGGACGGGGATGTGGTGACGGTCGTGTCCCGCCATCTCGTATGGGTCGAAGGTGGGCTCGTGCTTGGCCAGCCTCAGGTCGAGGTCGTCCAGGCGTCACCGGCCGTGGTGGTCGCCGAAGGTGATTGGGTTTCCCTCCACTGGGGGTGGGTGTGCGACCGATTGACGGCTCGCCAGCTTGCCAACTTGCGGGGATTCAGCGCCCACCACCTTCGCCTGGTGAACGAGGAGCTGGCCGTTCCGATTGAGGCGGCGGCCGGCTGACCGGCTCAGGCGGCTTCTCGCGAACGGTGTGGCCATCGCTTCTCGATTTCTGCGTTCAGCTCGGCGCCGAGCAGTACCGCGATCGCCGAAACGTAAAGCCACAACAGCACCGCCAGGGGGGCGGTAAAGAGGCTGAAGGCTGAGTTGGACTCCAGGAAGTTGGTGGTGTAAATGCGCAGCCCGAGGCTTCCGAGTGCCCACACCACGAGAGCCAGTAGTGCTCCCGGGACGTCCCGGCGCCAGGGAGTGGAATGGGGCGGGGCGATGTGGAGCACCCAGGTAAGAAGGATCACGCCGACGCTGGCAACCACCGGCCAGTAGAGGACGGCCCAGATCGTCTCGAACGCAGACTCGAGCCCGAAGTTGTCGGCCAGCGCGGCCCCGAACCGGGGACCGACGACGAGTAGCGGGATGAGCACCGTCATGGAGAGGATCCCGGCCACGGTGAGCCAGAGTCCCACCAGGGTCTTGCGCCGGAAATCTCGGTGATCTTCGAGGTCGTATGCGATGGTGACCGCGTCGACCACAACCCGGGCGGCTCGCGAGCCCGACCACAGAGCGATCAGGCCGCCGAAGGTCAGGACATCGGCCCGTCCCTGTGTGAGCAGGCTGTCGATGGCCGGTTCGACGGTATCGGTGATGGTGGAGGCCGAGAAGATGTTCTGAGCCCACTCGAGCAACTGGTCCTTGATATCGGCCACCGTCTCGGCCCCGCCAATCTCCCCGACGTACCCGAGCAGCCCCAGGACGACCAGCAGGAGCGAGGGGAGTGATAGGACCAGATAGAAAGCCACCTCGGCGGCCAGCCCCGGCACGCGATCGTCGAGCGTGTCCTTGACGGTGTCCTTGGTGAGGGCATAGCCCTCGCCCGCCCAACGCCTGGTCGTACTCCACCCCGGGATGCGATTGTCTCGATTCGTCACTCGTCCACCGTACCGCATGTGATTCTGTTCCCTTCCCCGAAGAGGATGCCGCCCGGAGAACCTGACGGAGCGCCTGCCATCTGGAGCGGCATCGCCGCCGTACCCTCCTCGAATGGCGATTGAGATCACCAGGGAGCGATTCGAGGAGTTGGTGGCCGAGGCCCTTGATTCGATTCCCGACGAACTAGCCGACTACATGGAGAACGTGGCGGTCGTAGTGCAGGACTGGCCGACGGCCGGACAACAGGCCCCTCACCAGGGGATGCTGCTCGGGCTGTACGAGGGCGTGAGCCTCACCCGGCGGGGACCCATGTCGTACTCGGCGGTGATGCCGGACCGAATCACCATCTTCCAGGGCCCGCATTGTCGAATCACACGTTCAGAAGATTCCCTCCGACATCGCATCGCCACCACGGTTATCCACGAAGTCGGGCACCACTTCGGAATTTCCGACGATCGCCTCCGCCAGCTCGGCTGGGGGTAGCAGGGTCCGTTGCCGGCCGGGCGTGTGTGCTCCCGGTTGCCGCGGGGGTTCGGCAGTAGATTGGGGCGGTCACCGAGAGGGTCCAGAATCACTGCCGGGGCAGTACTCGAACGCGAATTCACCGATGGTGCGACCGCCATCGTGCGCGGGGCGCTGGCGGCAGGCTGTGACTTCTTCGCCGGCTATCCGATCACGCCGGCTTCACCGATCCTGATGATGATGCTGGCCAACCTTCCGGGGCGGGGAGGCGTCGGTATTCAGGGAGAGGACGAGATCGCATCAATCGGGATGTGCATCGGCGCCTCCATGAGCGGAGCCCGGGCCATGACTGCCACTTCGGGGCCCGGAATCAGCCTCTACAGCGAGAACATTGGCCTTGCCATCATGGGTGAGGTGCCGCTTGTCATAGTGGACGTGCAGAGGCTTGGCCCTTCGACCGGTGCAGCCACCACCGCCGCCCAGGGAGATGTGCAGTTCGTCCGTTGGGGCACCGGCGGTGGTTTTCCAGTCATCGCGCTGTGCCCATCGACCATCGCCGAGTGCTTCACCCTCACCATGAAAGCCTTCGACCTGGCTGAGCGGTTTCGTTGTCCCGTGTTCTTGATGGCCGACAAGGAACTGGCGCTGACCATGCGGACGGTCGACCCCGCCGACTTTCAGGAGGTGGCAGTGAGGGACCGCACCGTGGTCGACCCGGGCGACTCCGACCCACCTTCCGAGTATCGATATGAACCCGCCGGAGACTGTCCGCCCATGCAGCTCTACGGCGGCCGGCACCCGGTGCGATTCACCGGGAGCACCCATGATCAGAGAGGCTTCATCACCAAGAACCCCGAGATCGTGGGTGCGCTCAATGAGCACCTGATCCGAAAAATCACCGACCACCTCGACGAGATCACGATGGTGACGATCGACCTGGAAGAAGGGGCGAGTACCTTGCTGATCAGCTACGGCGTAACCGCCGGCAGCATGCGTGAGGCTGTTGCCACCGCCCGGGCGGCCGGTCTCGGGGTCTCCTCGTTGACCGTGCAGAGCTTGTGGCCGGTACCGGAAGCCGAGATTCGGGCCGCCGGTAGTGGGGTGGAGCGGGTGGTGGTCGCCGAGCTCAATCCCGGCCTTTATGCGAGGGAGATCGAGCGGGTCCTGCCGAACGTCGAGATAGTCCGGCTGACTCGCACCGATGGCGTGCTGATCTCGCCGACCCAGTTCATCGAGAACATCGTATGAGCACTCCAATCGACCTGGTACCCAAGGCGACTCTGCGCAATGAACGCGACTATCCGTTCTGCCCGGGCTGTGGACACGGCCCGGTCCTCGACGCTCTCAATGTGGCGCTGGTGCAGTTGAAACTTGCTCCCCATGAGGTCGTCATCGTTTCGGATATCGGGTGCTCGGGCCTGTCAGACCAGTACTTCACCACCAGTGCGTTCCATGGATTGCATGGCCGCTCCATCACCTACGCCTCGGGAATCAGGCTGGTGCGGCCCGACCTAACGGTGATCGTCATCATGGGAGACGGCGGCACCGGTATCGGCGGCGCTCACCTGCTGGCGGCGGCCCGTCGCAACATCGGGATCACGGTGCTGGTGCTCAACAACTTCAACTTCGGGATGACGGGGGGGCAGCATTCCTCAACCACTCCTGAGGGTTCGCTCACGCCAACCACCCCCGGCGGGAACCTGGAACACCCACTCGACATCTGTGCAACGGTAGGAGTCAACGGTGCGGCCTTTTCGTACCGGGGGACCAGCTTTGACGACGACCTCGCCGATCGGATCGCAGAAGGTATCAGCACCGAAGGCTTCGCGATGCTGGACGTGTGGGATCTGTGTACGGCCTACTTCGTGCGCAACAACAAGTTCTCCCGTCGTCAAATCGACCAGACCATGGAGGCCCTCGGTCTTGAAGCAGGCGTCCTGTATCGCAACAACAAGCCCGAGTTCGCGGCGGCGTACCGCCGCCTGGCGAAAGACCGGCACGAAGGGTTAGCGGTCCAGTCGGTGGAGGCCACGGACTCATCCACCCTCGACCGCAGGGTCCGTGTCGTCGTGGCCGGCTCAGCCGGTGGGCGAGTGCGGTCGGCGGCCCGTCTGGTCGCATCGGCCGCCATGCGGTCTGGCTGGTGGAGCGCCCAACGGGACGACTATCCGGTCACCGTCAAGACCGGCCCCAGCGTGTCTGAGGTCATCATTTCCCCGGACGAGATTCACTACAGCGGAATCGAACGGCCGGATGTGCTGGTCATCGTCAGCCAGGAGGGGATGGGCAAGGTCGCCCGCTACCTGCAGGCAATGGGGGAGGAGGACACGGTGTTTGTGGCGGCCGGACTGGCCGCCCCGGAGACGGCAGCCCGGGTAATCACTGTCGATCCGGCCGCGTCGAGTCCGCCGATACCCACAGCATCTCGAGCGCTGACGATGGTGGCCCACGCCGTGAACGAGACCAGTGTCGTTCCGTTTCCGTTCTTCGAGGAGGCCGCCGGCCAGGGCATGTTCGGGGAGAAGAACCTGGAGCTGGTTGCCGCCGGAGTCGCACTCACCCAGATCTAGCGGGGAGCCCCCTCGCGAGCGGCTTCGGCCGGACAGGACGTCGTGTTTTAGGGCGGGTCTCCGGTTGGGGGGATGATGCGTCTGCGGTGGGGTGGACTGTCGGGGTCGATTTGGTGGCCTCGTGCGTGGACGGCGATGTGGTGGTGCCACCAGCAGAGGGTGGTGAGGTTGGGTCCGTCGTTGGTTCCGTATTGGCTGCGGGGGATGATGTGGTGGACTTCGAGCCGGTAGCGGCTGGTGCATCCGTCGATGGTGCAACCCCCGTCGCGGTTGAGTACGTATCGGCGGAGTTTGGGGGGTACGACCCGGGTGGTGGGCCCGACGGCGAGGGGTTGGCCGGTTTCCGAGTCGATGATGAGTTCGACTGATCCTTCGCAGAGGATGCGGTCGAGGGTGTCTGGTCCGATGCGGGGTCCGGCGGTGAGGGCTACCCCGGATTCGCAGTCGGTTTGGGCGGCTTGGGTGGCGTCGACGAGGACGGTGACGATTGGTCCGGGTCCTTCGCCTGGTCTCAGCGAGCCGTTTAGCCAGTCTTGGGTGATGGCGACCAGGGCGTCGGCGCGTCGTTGGTCACGGGTCCAGGTGCGTGCGTCGGTGGGGAATTGGTCGGCGCGGTCGTCGAGGGCCCGGTTGACGATGTGCCAGTCGTAGGCGCCGAGTTGGGCCTGGATGAACCCGACCGACTCGTCGATTGATGGCCAGGATCGGAGGTGGCGTTCTTCATGTGCTTGGCGTTCGTCACGGCGCCTGATGCGTTTCCTCATGGCGCGGAGTTTGTGGATGCCGGGAATGTCACGTTCGGCGGCGACGTCCATGGTGGCGGGGTCGGCGCCTTCTGTGTAGAGGCGGGCGAGGGCGGCGGCCCGGTCGAAGGTCCATTGCCCGGTTTCGAGGTTGGTCATACGTTGGGATTGTTCGGGTGTGCGGTTGGCGGTTTCGATGAGGGCTCGGGCGGTGTCGGCTGATAGGTCGAGGTCGGCTCCGAGTTGGCTGGCGGAGGGGGTGGGTTGGGTCCAGTAGCGGCTGAGGAGTTCTCGGAGGAGGCGTATTTGGTGGGCGCGGTGGCGGCTGATCTCTTGTTCCTCGGAGCGGATCCGGGCGAGCAGCTCCACTGAGGGGGTCATGGCTAGTTCTTGTTCTATCGTCTCGAACATGTGTTCGATGATATCAGGCGGGTGAGACACAAACCCCCGGCCCCGACTCGCCCCGTCGTCGGCTACTCGACCAGCGCCAGCACCCCGGCCGGATCGATCCGGATGCGCACCTGCTCGCCGGGGTGGGGGCGGGTCGGTATTGAGATGCTGAGTTCGGCTCCCGAGCCGGTATGAGCGCGGGCGAGGTAGTGGTCGCCACGAAAGATCGATCCGGCGACGGTCACGCCGATGTCGCCTGCTTCGTCGAGGATGAGGGCGTCGGGGCGCAGTACCACGTGGCAGGGGCCGTCGGCCACGTCGACGGCCACGATTGTCCAGCCGAGATCGGCCCGGCCGTCAACCGCGGTGGCCGGGAATCGATTACTGAACCCGAGGAAGTCGGACACGAACACACCGGCGGGAGCGGCCCACAGGTCCTCCGGAGTGGCGGCCTGGATGAGTGCGCCGTCGCGCATGACGGCAACCCGGTCGGCGATGGTGAACGCCTCTTCCTGGTCGTGGGTTACATACAGGACCGTTGATTCGACCCGCTCGAAGATCTCTCCCAACTCGACGATCAGCCGTTCCCGCAATGATCGGTCGAGGGACCCCAGCGGCTCGTCGAGCATGATGAGGCGGGGTGCCGGCGCCAGTGTCCGCGCCAGTGCCACCCGTTGAGCCTCGCCACCGGACAACTGATTGATGCGGCGATCCGCCTTGCCGGCCAGGCCCACCAGGTCGAGCACCTCATCCACTCGTTTGGCGATATCACCTGGCGACCATCCCGTCATGCGGAGACCGAAGCCGACGTTGCCGACCACATTGCGGTGGGGGAACAGCGCGTAGTCCTGGAACATGAGCCCGAACCGACGGGCGTGGACGGGTTCGGCTGTGATGTCGGTTCCCTCCCACAGCACCGACCCTTCGTCCGGGGTTTCGAGGCCGGCGATGACTCGCAGCAGTGTTGATTTGCCCGAGCCGCTCGGCCCGAGCACCGATACCGTCTCCCCGGCCGCGACCTCGAAGTCGACGTTGGCCAGGGCGGTGGTCGGTCCGAACCGCTTGGAGAGTCCCCGCACGGTCAGCATTAGAACTCACCTACATCTCGGACACGGAACCGGTCTACCAGGAGTACCACCGTGGCGGTGACGGCCATCAGGATGGTGCTCATCGCCATCGCCCGGCCGAAGTTGAGAGCGCCCGGCCGGCCCAGCAGTCGGAAGATGGCGATAGGAAGGGTGGGCGTGTCGGGCCGGGCGATGAAGCTGGTGGCACCGAACTCGCCGAGGCTGATGGCGAAGGCGAACCCGGCGCTCACGGCCAGGGCACGGGCGGCGATCGGAAGGTCGATTTCCCGCCAGATCCGGGCCGGCGAGGCCCCCAGCACAGCCGCCGCTTCCCGCAGACGGGGTTGGACCGACCGCATGACCGGAACCGACAGGCGCACGACAAACGGGATGGCAACCAGGGCGTGCGCCAGGGGTATCAGGAGCACGTTGGCTCGCAAATCGATGGGCCAGTCGAGGGCGATCAGCATGCCGAAGCCGATGGTGACGGCCGACGTTCCCAGCGGCAGCATGAGGAAGAGATCGAAAGAACGCGCCGCCCGGCCTGATGAGTAGGCGACGACGGCGGCCGCGCTCATCCCGACAACGAGCGCGATGAACGTAGCCACCCCGGCGATCCACAGAGAATTTCCGATCGCCTCGGCCGGGGAGACGAAGGCGGTGCTGCCGGTACCGGTCTCGAATAGGGCCCGGTAGAAGCCGAGGGCGTTGCCGGTATCGAACGACCGGACAATCAGTACGACCAGGGGCACCGCTACCAGGAGGCCCAGGTACCCGATGGTGCCGGCCACCACCAGGCGCTGCCGGAGGCTGGCCGGGCGGCGAGCCACCGAGGCCGATGGCAGCAGGCTCAGTCCCACCTCCCGATCACGCTGGTAGCGGGAGTACACCCACAGAATCAGCGTCACCCCGACGAGTTGAAGAACGGCCAGGGCGGCCGCCAGTCCGAAGTTGCCGAACACGACCGTCTGGCGGTAGATCTCGACTTCGAGGGTCGTGTAGGTGAGGCCCCCGAGGATGAGGATCACGCCGAAGGATGTGAACGCAAACAGGAACACGATCGAAGAAGCGGCCACCAGGGCCGGGCGCAGCATGGGGAGTGTGACGGTACGGAACGCCTGCCAGTGGGTGGCCCCGAGCGTTCGGGCCGCCTCCTCCAGGCGGGGGTCGAGATGCGACCACAGCCCGCCCACCGTTCGCACCACTACCGACAGATTGAAGAACACGTGGGCGGCGAAGATGATCCAGATGGTCCGGGTCAGGTTGATCCCGACCGGGCTCTGGCTTCCCAGCAAGGCGAGGAACGCCGACCCGACGACGACGGTCGGCATCACGAAGGGAATGGTGAGAAGCGCCGACAGCACCCGCTTGCCGGGGAACTCGAAACGAGCAAACACGTAGGCGATTGGCATGGCGGCCAACACCGTAAGAGCGGTTGAGGCCACGGCCTGCCAGATCGTGAACCATGCAATGCTCCGCAGCGATGCCGACGTGAGAACGTCTCCGAACGGTGTGAGGTTGAGGGACCCGTCCTCCACCAGCCCGGTCAGGAGGATGCTGGCGACCGGGTACAGATAGAAGACGGCGAGGAACCCGAGCGGCAGCGCAACCAGCAGACCTCGTTTGAGCTTCATCGGAGAACGATCTCGGTCCACTCTTCGATCCAGCGGTCACGGTTGGCAGCGATGACGGCCGGGTCGAGCGAGAGCGGGCTCTCAGCGATTACCGCATGCTCGACGAACACCTGGGGGAGCGCGGCGCTTCGGAGGGCCGGGAACACATACATGTTGAGAGGTATGTCCTCCTGGAACCGGGCCGACAGCATGAAATCGATGAATTGCTCGGCCGTATCCCTCGAGTCGGTCCCATCGAGAATCCCGGCAAACTCGACCTGTCGAAAGCAGCTCTCTTCCACGATGGCAGTGGCCGGCTCTTCGATCGGCTCCGTGGCAAAGACGACCTCAGCCACCGGCGACGAGGCGTACGAGACAACGATGGGGCGGTCGCCATCGGATGCCCCGGAGAACTCTCCGTAATAGGCCTCCTCCCAACCCGGCACTACCAGGACGCCTTCCTGCCGAAGCACCGTCCAGTAGTCCTGCCATCCGTCAGGGAAGGCGGCGATGGTGGCCAGCAGGAATGCGAGCCCCGGCGAGCTGGTTGATGGGTCTTCCACGACAAGGCCGCCGCCGACTCCCGGGTCGTAGAACAGCTTGCGCGTGTCGACGATGTCGAAGTCAGTCTCAATGATCTCCTTGTCGTATTGGAGGCAGACGTCGCCGTAGTCGATGGGAGTGAACCGGTTCGTGTCGTCGAGTCGGGTGAACGGATGAAGGTCCTCGAGTGCCGTGGCGGCGTACGGGATCGTGATCTGCTCCTCGACGGCCCTCGAGAGGAACGTGTTGTCGACACCGAAGATGACATCGGCGATCGGATTGTCCTTGGTGAGGATGGCCTGGGCCAGCATGAGCCCGGCGTCGCCCCCGTCGAGCAGGGCTACTTCAATCCCCGTCTCCTCGGTAAAGGCATCGAGGGTGGATTGTGAGATCGCGAACGAGTCGTGGGTCAGCACCGTGAGTGTCTCCGGGCCCTCCGACGAACAGGCCGTGGCGGCCAGCGCCAGTCCGAGGGCGAGTGCCCCGGTTCGCGCGCGTATTCCGTGTGCTGATCTGGTGGCAATCATCCCGGCTCCCTCCGCTGGCATTATCCAGTTCAGGTCATCGGGTCGTGGCGGCGGATCGGTGATCCGGTGGCCATCCTCTCAGCCCGACTCCTCGAGCTCCCCGGTGGTCTGCGAGGAGGATACCTCGGCTGGGGCCGCTGTGACGAGGGTGGGCCCTAGGTCGTGATGAGCAGGCCGCCGAACTGTGTGTCTGCCATCACCGAGAGGCGCGGGGCATCCTCGGCCAGCGTGTCAGGATCGGCGACGCGGACGTCGTTCTCGCCGTTCTTGGCCTCGCCGGTCACCTCGACTCGCCACGTGTCCGGCACGAGTACCTTCACCCCGCCGAATCGGGTCTTGAGGCGCAAGGTTGCACCCGCCGGATCGAGCTCGGCTGCGGTCAGGTCGATGTCGGTTCCGCCGAACATGGTGACGGCCGTTCCGCTATGTAGCTCCCGGGCCCGGCTGGCGTACTGCTTCCCGTTCACGTAGGTGGCGAGGGCGAAGTCCTCACTGGCCGGATCGGTGTCCTGCAGTGCGTTTTGCTCGGCTATGCGGCCGGCCACCCAGAATCCGACTTGCACGAGCATTCCGATAGCAACAATCTTCAGCAGACGTTTCATCTGGGTCCCCCTCTTGGCTGATGCCTAGTTTGCCACGCCTTGTGATCTGTCCGGCCGAGACCCCAGACCCCAGACCCCAGACCCCAGACCCAGGCGAGGATCGCGCTTTCTGGCTTGGGACGTGCGACGTGGGACTCGGGACTGATCTGGCTTGAGACGTGAGACTTGGGACTTGGGACTGATCAGGGTTGGGACTGTTGCTACTCGGGGAGTTGGGGGTTCTCGTAGGGGTGACCGGATCCGCCCTCGATCAGCTCTTTTAGCGACCACAGATACCCGGCCCAGTCATAGCTGCACATGCCAAGGATGCCATCGGTGGACCGCCACCCGAGATGCTTGAAGCCCACCTGAGTCGTGCCGTCATCGAGCTTGTCGAGGTCGAAGTCGACGGTTGTCCCAGCCCACTCAGGATGACCGCTCAAGCAGTGCCAGCGGACGCTGGTCGGCTCGTCGAGCGCCTCGATGCGCATCGTGAAGACGGTCTCGCCGTTATTGAACGAAAACGTACTCGTCGCCCCAACCACCGAGGCAGCTTGCGTATGGCGGGTCCACCATCCGGCCAAGCCTTCCTGCTGAGTGAGGGCGTAGTAGATCTGTGTGTCGGTCCCCTTGATGGTGACCTGATGAATGATGTCGGGCATTTGCTCATGGTAGGTGGAAATGGGTTCGCTGTGTGTGGCTGTGGTTGCTGACCGCCGACCGCCAACAGTCGACCGCCCTCAGCCCGGAGTGACGTTGGACAGCGGTGGGCGGTGAGCGGTGGGCGGTTGGCTCAGAGAACCACAATCATATGGATCACGACACCCACGAGTGCGCCGACCATCGTTCCATTGATGCGGATGAACTGGAGGTCGCGGCCGAGGAGGAGCTCGAGGCGGCGGCTGGTTTCCTGGGCGTCCCAGCGCTCGACGGTCGAAGCGATCAGGCTGGTGACTTCCTCACCCGATTGCTCGACTCCCTGTCGTACGACGGTGATGACGCCCCGGTTGACCCGCTCACGCAACGCCGGGTCGGTGGCGAGGCGTTCACCGGCGATGGTGGTCCATTTGGCCAGTCTCCGCCGCAGATCCGACTCGGGCTGGGATGCGGCCTGTGAGATGTAGCGCTTGAGGTCGGTCCACAGGTCGTCGGTCCATGCGGCGAATTCGGGATGGTCGAGGAACGCTCGTTTGAGATCTTCCCCGCGCTGACGGATATCGGTCGATTCGCTCAAGTGAGTGATGAGCTCGGCCGCCCGGCTGTCGAGATGAGATCGCAGGGGATGGTTGTGGTCGGACGTCACGTCGCGGATGAATTCCTGTGCGCCGTCGTACACCTTCTTGAAGACAACCTCGTCGACCGGTTCGGGCACCCACCACGGCGACTCACGACGGAGCTGTTGGCGGAAGAGCTCCTGGTTCTCTTCGATCGTGCGGCTCAACCCCAGCAGAGCTGCGTCAACGAGGGCGTGGTGGTGGCCACCCTCCATGGCCAGCTTCGCAACCGTTCCCAGCAAGGGAGTCAGCTCCACCCGACGGACTCGTTCGTCGATGGTGCTGCGGATCGCCCCCTGGACCTCGTCGTCGTCGAGAGCATCGGTGAGGCCGACCAGGACCCCGGCGGCGCGGCGCGCCACCATGTCGGCGTTGCGCGGACGCATCAGCCAGAGCGACAGCCGATCGGCGGGATCGATCTCACGGAGGCGATTGGTGAGCAGGTCGGCGTCAAGGAAGTTCTGAGCTACGAATTCGCCGAGGCCACGGCCAAATGCGTCCTTGCCGCGCGGGATGACGGCCGTATGAGGGATCGGAATCCCGAGCGGATGGCGGAAGAGGGCGGTGACGGCGAACCAGTCGGCGATGCCACCGACCACCCCTGCCTCAGACGCCGCCTGAACAAAGCCCCAGAATCCGCGGCCGTCGGTGAACAGGTGGGTGGCAGCGAAGATGAGCACGACCATCACCAGCAATCCGGTCGCACGCCGGCGCGACGCTCTCAACTGAGCTGACCGCTCCTCATCCCAGGAGCCGGTGAATTCAGGGGAAGACATATCTGTCATTATCGCGGGCCTTCGCACCCACTGTTCAGGGCGTTTCGACTTCAGCGCACGAGATCCAATCAGGCCGTCGTCCCGTCGCTCATGCTTCCCCCCGGCTGGGTGAAGCTGCTTCCCTTGCTGGAGTACGTGGCCGGTAGATGCAAGAACTTGGAGTACGTTCTGATCGTCCACGAGACCGGGCCGCGAAAGAAGTAGGCCTCGGGCGTCGCCACCTCATCGATGTCCTTCTTGTACTTCTCGGCCGTGCCTTTCGACAAATGGAATTTCAGTACGTCGTTGTTCTGGAATGTCTCGTGGATGATGAGGGCGTCCTCCCCGATGACCTGGTACGCCTCGAACCTGAGCAGGCCTTCTTCGATGGAATGTGCCTCAGTGCCGACCCGCTGCCACCAGTACTTGAGATCTTCGAGGTGTGTGGCGACGCCCGGCTTACAGGTCCACTTGGCGGTGACCATGATCGCGGTCGCTTCGTCGGGGAGTCGGTAGTCGTCTCTCACGTAGCCGAAAAGCAACTCCCCAAACGCGGTTGGCACATTCTTCGCCTCCACCGCTTCTCTAGCAGCAGTGGGGATGTTGACTCCACGAATGAGGTGTAGTTGGGGTTTGGCCACCGTTCTAAGCGCGCCCATGTGCCGGGTGGCAGTCGTGGAGAAATAGTGGACCAGGGCGTCGGAGTCCTTGAAGACGTGGTGGACAAGCACGGCATCTTCACCGACCGCATGATTGATTTCGGTCGACAGCACACCATCGTCGCCTCTGGCGCCGGCATGAATGTCTTCCCACTCCTTCAACATCTCTACCGACTCGGCAGACGTCCTGAACCGACCACCCTGTTTCGTCGGGATCCACTTGCCGGTGATGCTTATCTCCCGGCCGATCTTCGACGGTTGAGCGAGGAACGGTGGCAGGGGTTCTGTGGGCTGGGTCATGGTCTCTCCTCGGTCGGGTGGGCACTGATTGCTGGCGGCTCGTCGCCTGTATCCATCATCACGTCCATGACGTCCCGGCTGAACGGTACTCGACGACGGGTTTATCCACCCCGCCACGAGGAGGCCCGCAGCAACCGACGGGACATCGAGGGCGGCTGTGGGGCGGTCAGGGGAGGGTGGGTCGGGGAGCCAGGAGTGGCTTGTCTAAGCTGGTTTCGTGGTGCAAACGGCCGAACCAATCGACACCCCTCAACCCGCTTCGGGTAGATCGTGGCTGAGTTCCAGCAATCTTCTCCTGGCGCTTGCCTTCATCGCGCCGGTAGGCACCCTGTTCGCCTGGTGGCTCGGCTCGCTTCCGGGACATGCCAGTGCCGGCATCCGGCGGGACGTGTTCGTGAACATCCAGAGCGGCCTGGTGGCCCTCTTCTATGTCGGTACCGCCGCCTTCCTCGGAGTGTTCTTCTACCTGTTTGCGCTGCGGGCGAAGAACTGGGAACGGGGAGCCGCCGAGTCACGCACCGGACTGTGGAAGCAGCGGATCATCTCGCTCGATCGCGGCCTCCGCATGAAGACGTTGATGGAGGATCCGGCTGCCGGAATCATGCATTCGCTGATCTACTACGGCTTCCTCGGGCTTTTCGTCGGCACCGTCACTCTTGAGATAGATCACCTGCTCCCGGCCGACTGGAAGTTCCTAACCGCCCGGACCTACCAGGGCTTTTCGTTCATCCTCGACGTGTTCGCCCTCGCCTTCATCGGTGGGATCGCATGGGCGGTTGCCCGTCGCTATCTGCAGCGGCCCCAGCGATTGCGGGGCAAAATGAGGCCCGAGGACGCCTGGACGCTGCTGCTGCTCGGTGTCATCGGAATCACCGGCCTGGCGGTGGAGGCGGCTCGTCTTTCGGCCGAAGGCAGGCCGGATTTCGAGGCCTGGTCCTTTGCCGGGTATGCCCTCAGCTACCTGATTCCTGGTTCCATCGCAGCCGGCTTCCACCAGGCCATGTGGGCAACGCACGCCCTCGCCTTCATGGGATTCCTCGTCATGCTTCCCACCACCAAGCTGCGGCACATGGTGACCTCGCCGACCAACATGCTCCTGTCACCGCGAGAGCGCCCGAAGGGGGCCATGCGGGAGATGCCGAACCTGCTCGAAGCTACGGACATCGAGACCATCGGGGCCAGCGCGGTCGGCGACTTCACTTGGAAGCAACTCTTCGATACCGACGCCTGCACGATGTGTGGCCGCTGCACCTCGGTGTGCCCTGCCAATACAACCGGCAAGGCACTCGATCCCCGCGAGATCGTGCTCAAGCTCGGCGAAGTAGCCACCGCCACCGCCGGG
>CAXMQV010000059.1:0-33647 GCA_964195905.1 uncultured Gammaproteobacteria bacterium | reverse complement strand
CGATTGAGGCCAGCATGCTCTCGAAGTTTCTTCTCAGCATCGTGTCGATCACGGGACCGGTCAGTCGACCCATGGGGCCACCCCTTGGCACATACTGGTAGTCGAATGTGATCTGGGTCCCGTCTCCGTCGGGTTCGAGGGTGAGCGTGGCCTCGGCGTGCTTGAACGGGACGAGGGTGGACGGCTGATTCGTGGTGGCGATTCTGCGGCCCTCTTCCCAGGCGGTGACCGTTTCATCCAATTTGCCGACCGGCGCCAGGTCCACCTGGCGGCGCGCACCCACACCGTGTGTTTGGTCTCCGATGGGTCGAGAGGCTTTGAGGCCACCCCAGTGGTCCGCCAGGTTCGGGAAATCCGCGACCACGTCCCAAACCGAGTCACATGGCGCGGCGACTTGTCGGCGCACGGTGAGGTGTCGTGTGGCCATGATGATCGCTCCTGTTGCGCAAACTAGTGCCTCACCGGCGCCGACACTGCCTGTCAGGCTTGAGGTGAGACACCGGTGGTGTCGGTGCACACTACAGATCCAGGGCGATAACAGGAACCCTGACTTATGACCATGACCTCAACCATGATGCTCAATCGTGCATTCCCCGCAGGAGTGCCCTCTTCGATTGTGAGATCGCCCAGTTCACTTGCCCCCCGAACAGCAAGCACGGCAACCGGACCACTTTCAACCACAACATCTGCGACGAGCGGCTGGTCCGCGGTCGCTTCTGTGGGTTCCGTTCGGCTTTCGTCGGTTCCACTGCATGCCGGTAACAGCATCGTCGCGCACGAAACCGCCAATATCGTCGACGCGACCCGTCTCACTCTGGCCTCCAGACGACGGCCTACCACCGATATGCCGCCACCGTCTCTACCGGACGTTGACAGCATTCTCGATCACAACGCTCTGACAATAGGGCCAATAGGCACAACCCGTCCCCGGACAGTCAACTGACGGCGAACCGCACATGTCCGGCAATCTCGAGCGCCCTAGCGGCTTCGGTAACCCCTGCTCAAGTTGTGCCGATGTGCTCGGTTGGGCAGAGCGGCCGATACGACGCATGTTGGTTGTTCTGGGTGTCGTGCAGCGAACTGAAGGTGACCGAGAGGGTTCGCGGTCGTTGGTTGGGCGTCCTTTCCCGGGTTGCCGGACTGCTCGAATGGGTAGGGTCAGAGGAAAGCAACGAGGATCGTCGATGGCAGAGCCTCACCCAGATCCTGCAGGGCGGGCACTATCGCTGGCGACGGAGGCAGCTCGGCGGGCCGGTCTCGATGCCGCCGGGGCTGAGGTCCTGCGTGCTCGAACCTCGATCCACGTGGTGTTGCCGCGGGCGGACGTGGTGGCGCGTGTCGAAGGCCCCGGCGGGCGGGATCTCGCCTTGCGTCAAGTCCTGGTGGCTCGAGCTCTCGCCGCTCGCGATGCGCCTGTCACGCGGCTGGTTCGACCCGAGATCCAACCGTTTTTGATCGGCGACGGTGCCGTGACCCTTTGGCGTCGGCTTCGATCTGTGGCCACGCCTACGTTTGAGGCTGTGGGACGCGCTGTCCGTGCCATCCATGAGGCCACTGCTCGATCGCTACCGGGGAGCGTGCCCTCCATCGATCCCTTTGGACAGGTGCGGGCCTGTCTCGACTCGCCTTCACCCTGGTCGGGATCGACGGCAGTGAGGGAGCTGCGGGGTCGTGCCGACGAGCTGGCCTTGAGATGGCGGGAAGGAACCCAGGATGATCCACTGGGCAGAGTCGTGGTCCACGGCGATCCGCACGCAGACAACGCGATGGTTTCCGAAGATGGGTTGGTTCTTCTTGATCTCGAAGACGCTGGCGTCGGGCCGGCTAGCTGGGATTTCGCGCCGCTCGCTGTGGGTGTTGAGCGCTACGGCTTATCCTCGGAGGACTTCGACCAGTTTGCCGCCGGTTACGGAACCGAGCCTGGGACATGGCCCGGCCACTCCCTGATGTGCCGCGTTTACGAGCTGCTTGTCACTTCCTGGGCGGTCCGGTGCAGCGCCGACTCGCCGGGTATGGCCAGGGAGGCCTCGGTGCGTGTCTCTGGCGTGCTCGAGGGCGATCTGACTCGCTGGACTCTGCTGTGACCGATGCCAGGCACGATCCCGCCCCTAGCGGATAATCAGCCCCCTATATGTGCCGATCTATCGCGCCTTGGTAGCTGGCTCTATCAGCTATGGTCTCTGGTCCGGAATCCACTGAAGCCAAGAGGGTGGCAGCATGAGCGAAGTTGGTAAGAAGACGGTACCGGCAGCACTCATCGCTATCGGAATCATGTTCATTGTCATCGGGCTGAACAGCAGTCGTTTATTAATCGTTGCAGGCGTTGTATTCCTCATCGCCGCCATCATCCAGCATCGCAAATCTCAGAGTTCGGGCGACGGACCGGAAGAGCAAACGATGACAGCCTCAGCAAGATACCCGCACTAGATCCGGCAATATCGAGCACGTTGCCGGGTCCGAGCGAGTCGCTAGTCGGTCTGTTCCAGCTTGGCGACTCGCTCCTCAAGTTGCTGGATCCTCGCGCGCAATGTCCCTAGCTCGCCGGCATCCGGTGAAGGTTTGGTGGACGAATCGGGGAGTGCCGTCTCGGGCGAAGTCTCTGATTCCACTCCGCCAAGCAGATGCCGGTATCGGGACTCCTTCTCGCCCGGCCGGCGGTCGAGCCGCCTTGCCAGTGGCTGCTCCCGCTGCTCGAGCCCTTCCAGCACCTCCTCCGTAGCTTCCACCGATTCGAAGTCGTGATACCGCTCGGTGCGGAGCCGCAGCTCGCCCGGCGTTTGCTCGCCGCGCAACATCAACACCGCCAGCAGCGCCGCCTGCTCTCCGTCGATCTCGAGGACGTCGTCGAGTGCGTGCTTGTACTTGGCGGCTCGGCCACCGGGGGAGCGGACCGCCCGGACCATGCCGAGCTCTCGCAGAGCGTTGATCCCATCGAGTACTTCGGTCTCGGTGTAGGACAAAACCGGTGAGCGGTTTGTCTTCTGGTTGGCGGCAGCCGTAAGCGCGTTTACGGTCATCGGGTAGTACTCGGGCGTGGTCATCTCTTTTTCGATGAGGCAGCCGAGCAGACGGACCGAAATCGGATCGAGGTTCATTGGGCGATCCTACGGGCCGATTTGACTCAAACGGCCGTATCATTCCTCGCTATGCACAACACGCCCTTCCTCCTTGACGTCGGCGATCTATTGACCCACCCGGGCGAGATCAGGTCAGTGGAGTTCAGCGGTCTGCTCGTTGGCGAGGTCCCTCATGCCCGGGTAACGGGTCCCGTCGACGTGCAGGCGCGGCTCGAAGGCCTCACCGAGGGCGTCTACATGGTCGCCCGGGCCGAGGTTCCGGTCTCCTTGACGTGCAATCGCTGCCTGACCGATTGGGATGAGGATCTCGAACTCGAAGTCCGGCAACTATTCGGGCGGGAACCCGATGAGGACGGATACGGGGTCCGCGAGCACTGGATCGATACTGAGGGGCCCGTTCACGATGAGGTGATATTGGCGCTACCGTTGGCGCCCGTTTGCAGCGAAGACTGCAAAGGTATTTGCGCATCGTGCGGAGCCGACTTGAATACAGCTCCGTGCCAGGGGCACGAAAAAGCGGAGAGCTCTCCGTTCGCCGGTCTCAAGGATCTGCTTTCCGACTGATGAAAGGAACTGCCAGTGGCGGTACCAAAGAAGAAGATGTCCCGGTCCCGGACTCGCCGCCGTAAGGCGATGTGGAAAGTGGCCGCACCCACCACAACGACTTGCCCGCAGTGCAACTCGGCGATGCTTCCCCACCGCGTGTGCCCGGAATGCGGTTCGTACAACGGCCGCGAGGTCTTCGCCGACACGACTGAGTAGGTTCCGGCCATGGCTCGGATAGCGCTTGACGCCATGGGGGGCGATCACGCTCCGGTAGAGACAGTCGCCGGCGCCGTGGCTTCGGGCGTCGATGTCGTGCTCGTCGGTGATGAAGCGCAACTCGCCCCGCTGGTTGGCGATTCCGGTCTTCCCATCGTTCACGCCGACCAGGTCATCGAAATGGGCGATGATCCGGCCAAAGCTCTGCGCGAGAAGCGCACGTCGTCGATCGCAGTAGCTGCCCAACTGGTATCAGACGGCGAAGTCGACGGCCTCGTCTCGGCCGGTTCCACCGGTGCGGCGATGGCAGCGTCGGCCTTGATCATCGGGCGCATGAAGGGTGTGTCGCGCCCGGCGATTGCCGCGGTCGTCCCGGCGGGGGAAAACGGCAAGGTCGTGCTCGATGCGGGGGCCAATCCGGACGTCAAGACCAAGCATCTCGTTCAGTTCGCCATCATGGGGTCGGCCCTGGCCGAGGCCCGGCTCGGCATTGTCAATCCGACGGTTGGCCTTCTCAACATCGGTCACGAGCCCGGCAAGGGTCGCGATCACGAACGGGCTGCGTATGAGGCCCTGTTAAGGGCGCCCGTCAACTTCGTCGGCAACGTTGAGGGACATGACATTGTCGGAGACCAGCCCGACGTCATCGTCACCGACGGCTTCACCGGCAATGTCGCTCTCAAGACCTCCGAAGGCACCAGCCGGCTGGTGATGGCCGCTCTCAAGGCCGAGCTCGGTGAGGTGCTCGCTGAGCGTCCCGACCTGGCCGAGCTGTTCCTGCCCCGCCTGGCCGATCTCCGCGAGCGGCTGCATCCAGAGTCATTTGGCGGGGCTTCGCTGCTCGGGGTGAAGGGCGTGGTTACGATCGCCCACGGGTCGTCGTCGCGCACGGCCATCGCCAACGCCCTGAGGATGACGGTCGAGGAAGCCGAACGGCATCTGCTCGACCGAATCCGTTCCGGCCTCCAGGCATGACTATGCCGCTCGAGGCCGCCATCGGGCACCGGTTCGCCGACCCGGACCTTCTCCGAGCTGCTCTCACCCATCGCTCGTACAATTCCGAGGATCCCGACGCCCGGGACTACGAGCGGCTCGAATTCCTGGGCGATGCCGTTCTTCAGTTGGCCGTCACCGAGCGCATTTATGCCGACTATCCGGATATGCCCGAAGGCCAGATGGCCAAGCTCCGGGCCGCCGTCGTGAACGAGGACGTCCTGGCCGGGGTGGCGCTTCGTCTCGGCGTTGGCTCACACCTCAGGGTTGGCAAGGGTGAGGAAGTGACCGGCGGGCGGGAGAAGAGCAGCATCCTGTCGGACGTTGTTGAGGCGATCCTCGGAGCGGTGTACCTGGACGCGGGATATGCCACGGCTGCCGAGATCACGCTGAATCACCTGGCCGACGAGATCGATCAGCGGGCGCACGCACCGGGTGTGGAGGACTTCAAGACTCGCCTTCAGGAGGTGCTCGCCAAGAAGGGATCCAAGCCCGAGTACCGGGTGAGCGACGAAGGTCCCGATCACGACAAGGTGTTCCACGCCGAGGTGATGGTCGACGGCCGGCTCATCGGCGCCGGCTCAGGTACCTCCAAGAAGACTGCCGAACAAGCCGCCGCCGAGAAGGCGCTCCGGCTGGCGAAGTAGGACGGCCGCTCGGCTCCGGGTCCCGAGAACGTGTCACACCCTCCTGATACGTTTGGGGCATGGAGTTAGCGGATCGAAGTTCCAGGGGAGACCGGCCCGATGCGAAGCGGGTAGCTTCGGCACACACCGAGCTGGCAAGTGCGCTGGTCGGTCTTCTTGACCTGGTTCCCGAGCTGGAATCTGATGAGGCGTACACCAGGAACTCCGCCACCGACATGGTGGCATGGCTGACGTTTGACCTGGGAATTGCGCCCCGCACGGCCCGAGCCTGGATCCGGGTCGGCCGGTCGCTCCCCGGGCTGCCGGTCATTCGACAAGCGCTTGAAGCAGGCGCCGTCTCTTTCGACGAGGTAGCGGTCCTTTGTCGCTTTGCCACACCGGACAACGAGGTGGAGCTGTTGGAGCTGACCCGGCACCTTCCCCAAGCTGAGTTGGCAGCCGGCATCAAGGAGTTTCTCGATTTGGCGCCGCCTGACCCCGAGCCCGTCGATACGGCTCTGCCTCCGCCCGCCGCAGAAATGCGAACGTGGTGGGACGACAACGACTTCAACTTCCGCGGCCGGATCCAGGGCGCCGACGGTGTGCTCGTCGAACAAGCGTTGCTTCGATTCGCCGCCAAGGCTCCGCTCGACCCCACCGACGGTCTCTTCCGTGATATGCAGATTCGCCAGGGGGAAGCTTTGGTGCAGATCGCCTCGGAGGCCCTCGAAGGAGAAGGCGACCATGATCGGGCCACCGTTGTGGTCCACGTGTCCGCACAGGAACTGCGGGAAGAGAGCGCCGTCGCCTTCGTGGCCGGGAAGCGGATTCTTCGAGACGAACTGCTCCGGCTCACCTGTGATGGTCGTATGCAGCCGGCGATCGACGATCCCGGTGGTTTCACCATTGGTGTCGGGCGGACAACCCGCCAGATCTCGGCCTGGCTGCGCCGCCTCCTCGAGGAACGTGATGGCGGGTGTCGGTTCCCGGGGTGCGGTCGTACCCGATGGACGCACGGGCATCACATCATTCACTGGGCCGACCTCGGCCCGACCAATCTCGACAATCTCATAACTCTCTGTGGGTTCCACCATCGGTTGGTGCACGCCGAGAGTTGGGAGATCGTTGGCAATCCGAACGGAGAAGTGATCTTCCTCAACAAGTGGGGGACGATTCATCAACCGGTCAGGCCACACTTCCCCACGGGCTATCTCGGCGACATGCTCGACTGGATCGGGGACTATGGCCGGGGTCGGCTGCAGCGGATGGCCCTCGCCAACAGCCCGCCCTAACCGCCCGATTCCCTCAGATCGGCGTTCACAGAAGCTTCACACGCGCTCCACTCGTGCCTTCATGTGGCTTTGAGACAGTGATGGTGACAACTCCACACCAACCTGAAAGGAGGTGGAACGTGTTGAAGAAAGCGATCACCCTCGCAACGGTCGTAGCCGTCGTGGGTCTCCTGTCGGTTGCGACGGCGTTCGCCTCGGAGCGGACAAGGGCCCGCGACGACGTGACGACGAACTCAGCCGGCCTGCAAATCATGGAGGCAGCCCAGCTGCAGAATCAACTCCAGGCGCAAGACCCGGCGATCGGTGGGAACGCGGTTCGCATCCGTACCCGTGAAAATGTCCAGGTCAAGGCACAGGCCCAGAGCCCAAGTGCCGACCAGGTCATGGAGCAGGTCCAGACCCGGACTCGCACCCAGGCTCAGCTGATGGTTCAGAATCCTGAGTGCACCGACTGCGACGGCCCGGATCAGATTCGGGACCGGGATCGGATTCAGCAGGATGCAGCAGGCACTCCCGGACCAAACCGGGGCTCGGCCGGCAATGCCGGACCGAACGGTGACGGGACCTGTGTTGGCACAGGGCCAAGCGGATCCCAAGGATCCGGCGGGGCCCGGGCCGGCCGGTCCTGACCGATTGACGCTTCCCTCCCGGGTGGCAAAGGACTCCGGAAACGGGGTCCTTTGCCCATCTCCCGGCCAATTCTCAAGCCATAAGATCAGGATATGACCCCAGCCCGTGTTCTCGTTGTCGATGACGAAGACAAGATTCGTCAAATCCTTGATGCGTATTTGCGTGACGAGGGTTTCGAGGTCATCAACGCCTCAACCGGCGAGGAAGCCCTGGCTCGCTTCGATCAGAGCCCTCCCGATCTGGTCGTTCTCGACATCATGCTGCCGGGCATGGACGGGCTCGATGTGCTGCGTGAGCTCCGGAGGCGATCGGACGTCTACGTCATCCTGCTGACCGCCCGCGCCGAAGAAATCGATCGGGTCGTTGGCCTGTCGGCCGGCGCCGACGACTACCTCGTCAAACCGTTCAGTCCCCGTGAGCTCGTGGCCAGGGTCAAGGCGGTTCTAAGGCGGGCTCGTCCGACCGGCGACGAGTATGCCGACCGGGCCGACTTCGAGGGTCTATCCATTGATTCGGCGAGAAGGGAAGTCCTCCGCGACGATGAACCAGTTTCGCTGTCGGCTCTCGAGTTCGATCTGCTGGCCGCTCTCGCGTCGGCCCCGGGCCGGGTGTTCACCCGGCGTCAGCTCATCGATCGCGCCTGGGGATGGGATTTCTTTGGCGATGAGCGTGTGGTCGATGTCCACATCCGGAAACTACGAAGGGCGTTGGGTGATGATGCCAACGATCCCACCGTCATAGGCACCGTGCGAGGGGTCGGGTACAAGCTGCTCGTGAAACGCACATGAAACACCACTTCAGTACCCGGGTGTTTGCGGCCATGCTGGCTGTGATTGTCGCCGGGGCAGCTGCGTTTTACATCTCGATCCAGACCGTCGCTCCGACATTGTTCGAGAACCAGGTGCGGAGGCAGGCCGGCCGCTCGACCGCACCGGGGCGCGGTCCGAATTCCGGCGGGGCCGGGGTCGACGCAAGTGTTCAGGCCGCCTTCGACCGGTCACTCGACGAGGCACTGCTCATCGGTCTGGCAGTCTCGCTCGTAGCCGCAATCGTCCTGGGGCTCATCCTGTCGGGTCGCATCCTTCGTCCTCTCAATCGCATCCGGGCCGGGGTGACCAGGTTCGCCGCCGGTAGCTATGACCAGTCGATCCCCGAGCCACCTGTGGTGGAGTTGGCCGAGCTGGCCGCCGACCTCAACACCCTCGGCGCCGCCCTCGATGAGAGCGAGGCGCGCCGGGCCCGGCTCGTAAGTGACGTTGTCCACGAGATGCGAACACCGATCACGACCATCAACGGATTCGTCGACGGAATGCTCGATGGGGTGTTCGAGCCGACCGAGGAGGTGCTGGCATCGGTTCGGGAGGAAACCGGCCGCCTCGAACGGCTGGCCAGCGACCTCAGCGGGCTATCGAGCGCCGAGGGCGCCATCGTGCGATTGCAGCGAGAGCCGGTCGATCTGGGTGAGCTGGTCGGTGGGGTGGCCGAGCGGCTGCGGCCGCAATACGACGCCAAGAGGGTCGGGCTCCAAATCGAACCGGGGTCGTCCATCCAGACCATGGCCGACTCGCAACGGTTGGGACAGGTCTTCACGAACCTGATCGGCAACGCTCTCCTCTACACGCCGTCCGGCGGCCGCGTGAACGTCACGTGGGAGACGGCGAGCGGTGAGGGGGTGGTGACGGTGGTCGATTCTGGTGCCGGGATGGCGGCTTCCGACCTGCCCCACGTGTTTGAGCGGTTCTACCGGGGGAGCCAGCAGGATCAGGCAGGGGGCACCGGTATTGGTCTTACCATCGCCCGCGGGATCGCCAGGGCCCATGGGGGAGATATCACGGCCTCATCGGCGGGAGAGGGCCTCGGAAGCACGTTTGTGGTTCGGCTGCCTCTGACCTAGCCCGGGCCGCCCTCCGACTTGCGCTTCTCGTTCCGTTCGACCCGGGCTTCAACGGCGTGGCCGGCCACCAGGCTCAAGAACGAGACGAGGATTCCGAGGCCGATGAGGATGTACACCATGGTGAAGATCTTCGTCGGGGCCCTGGTGGGTGCCAGGTCGCCGTACCCCACCGTCGTGAGGGTGATGACCGAGAAGTAGAGCGAGTCGAGCAGCGTCCAGTCTTCGAGGCGCCAGTAGAACACCGTTCCGCTGACCAGGAGCACGACGACGAGGAACGCCAGCGCCCGGAAATGCGGATCGGCCAGGCCGCGACGAACGGCGACAACGAAGGTTCGGAGTGTCGTGAAGAACGCGATCATCCTGAAAACCGTAGCCTGGTCGTCATGCCGGAGCTTCCCGAAGTCGAGACAACCCGCCGCGGCCTCGAGCCATACCTGCAGGGCCATCGGATCGTCGAGGCCGAGTCCCGGCGGGCCAGGATGCTTCGTCGCCAGCCCCGCCAGCGGGATTTCGCCGATCGTCTCCGGGGAAGATGGGTGGGGCGCCTCGGCCGGCGCGGCAAGTTCATCCTCATCGACGTAGAAGGCGATCTCACCTGGGTCATCCATCTCGGCATGTCGGGCCGGATGCAGGTCGCCGAGCATGGGGAGCCGGAGGCACCCCACACGAACGTCGTCGTCAGAACAGCCGACCGTGAAATCCGCTTTGTCGATCCCCGAACGTTCGGGTTCATGGCCGTGTTGACCCCCGAGGAGTACGACGACTCGCCGCTCGTCGAGCTCGGGCCAGATGCCCTCACCGACCTTCCCCGTGCGCCCGCCTTGGCCAAGCGTTTCGCCGGCCGGAGGCCAGCTATCAAGACCCTGTTGCTCGACCAGCGGATCCTGGCCGGTATCGGCAATATCTACGCCGACGAGGTGCTGTTCCGGGCCAGGGTCGCCCCACACCGGGAGGGCGGCTCTCTCTCCCCGGGCGAGATTTCGGCGATCCGGGCAGCCATCAGACCCGTCCTGGAAGCCGGCCTCAAGTACGGCGGGACCAGCCTCAGCGACCTTGCCTACCTGTTGCCGGACGGCCGGACCGGCGAATACGTTGAGCGACTCAAGGCCTATGGACGGGAGGACCTGCCCTGCCTCCGGTGCGGGACTCCCATCCGTCGCTCCGTCATTGGTCAGCGAAGTTCATACTGGTGTCCGACATGTCAGACGTGAGAGCAACTCGATGCCAGATCAGTGGACGGGTCCAGGGGGTGGGGTTCCGTTACAGCGCCCGCGAACGGGGAGCCGACCTCGGATTGTCCGGTTGGGTGCGCAACATCAGCGGAGGACGGGTCGAGGTGTTCGCTCAGGGCCCCGGGCCCCTCCTCGACGTGTTTCTCACCTGGCTCCATGACGGTCCGACCGCCGCCCGGGTTGATCGAGTCGACGAGGTACCGGCGATGCCGGATCTCCGGTTTACGTCGTTCGAGGTCAGGCCCTAGGCCCTACCGCCCGCCGGCCTCCATCGACCCGGTCAGCTTCGAACCGTCAACCGTTGTGAGGGCACAGGTCACCTAGCGGTCATCGAGCTCTTTCCATGACTCTCTCGTCGGTTGGAGCTTCCAGTAGTCGAGCTCGGAGTCGTCCCACGAAACACCCACGTACGCGAAAGACTCGGCAAATCGGCCAATTACTGGGGGACCGGGAAGAATTACACGAATGGCATTCCGATGCGAAACCCGGCACTAGGCTGATCCCGCCTTGTTTCTAAAGACTTTACGAATCCACGGCTTCAAGTCGTTTGCGGACCGAACGCGACTAGAGCTGGAACCTGGTGTGACCGTCATCGTCGGTCCGAATGGCTCCGGCAAGTCAAACGTGGTCGACGCTATCTCCTGGGTGCTCGGTACCCAGGCGACCAAGCATCTCCGTACCGACAAGATGGAAGAAGTCATCTTTGCCGGCACCACGACCCGGCCGGCCCACCGGATGGCCGAGGTGGTGCTCACCTTCGACAATGCCGAGCGGCTCCTCCCGCTCGATTTGAGCGAGGTCACCATCGGCCGGCGCCTCCACCACGACGGCACCTCCGAGTACGAGATCAACGGGACGCCGTGCCGGCTGCTCGACATCTCCGAGCTTCTCTCAGACGGCGGAGTCGGACGCCACCAGCACGTCATCATCAACCAGGGTCAGGTCGCCTCGATCCTCAATGCAGGCGCCGAGGACCACCGGGCGATCATCGAAGAAGCTGCCGGAGTCCTCAAACACCGTAATCGTCGCCGCCGGGCCTCCAATCGGCTGGAACGCACCCATACCGATGTGCAGCGTCTCGAGGACATTCACAAAGAGCTCCTTCGCCAAATGCGCCCTCTCAAGCGCCAGGCGAACGCGGCCGCTCGCTACGACGATGTCCGGAGCCGGGCCCGGGCCCTTCGCCTCTACCTGGGTGGGCGTGAGTTGGCTCAGATCGAGGATCGGCTGTCTGAGGCGAGGGCCCAGGAAGGTGCCGCCGCCATACGGGAGGAGCGGGACGCCGGGGCCCTTGCCGAGATCGAGGGCCGGCTCGAGTCGCTCGAGGCTGCTGCCGGTGAGTCGGGTCGGGCCCTGCAGCGCGATACCGCCGCCGCAGCCCGCCTCGAAACAACCTCAGAACGCCTCCAGAGGATTGCCCAGGTGGCCCACGAACGCCATCGGAGCCTCACGAGCGGTGCCGAACAGGCAGGTGAACGACACGACGACCTCCTCGCCGAGGCAAGCGGCATCGTTGCCGACCTGTCATCGAGCGCCGCCGAAGAAGAGCAGGCCCGGGCGACCGCCGAGCGGGCCGAGATCGCATTGCGTGCCCTTGAAGATGAAGAGCGATCACTGGCCGAGCAGGAGTCGCTGCCGGTCGAAGGCGTTATCGCGACCTTGCGGGGTGACCTGCAAGCTCTAGAAGCGGCTGCCGGCCGGGACGGCCGCGAGATGACCGCCGCCGCTCACCGACTCGAGATTGTCGCCGAATCCCTCGACCGGGGTCGCACCGCCGTCGAGGAATTGAGCGAGGAGATCCGGCGGATGGACAAGGAAGCCGGGGCCCAGCAGGAGACCTACGAGGCAGCCCGATCCGTTCGGGAGGCCACCGAAACCGACTGGCAGGGACTGGAGACCGACTTTGTAGACCAGACCAGGGCCCTGTCGGCCGCCCGGGCCAGAGTTGAGGCGCTCGAGCAGGCCGGGGTGGTCAATCCAGCGGTACTTAATGTGGCGGCCGGACTCGACGGAGTCGGCGAGGCGGTGGCAAGCGTTCTCGACATTCCCGAGGACCTCCTCGATGCGGTCGGCGCCGCGCTCGGCCCATGGGCCGAGGCGCTGGTGGCCACCCCCGAGGGTCTGACGGGGGCCGTTACCGAGCTCAAGAGCCGGAAGTTGGGCGGTATGCCGTTCGTGGTCGGGGGAGTCGGGGGTAGCGACGCCCGGGTACTCCCCAAGAACATTCCGGGCCGTCCCATCATCGACCTGCTCGGCCCCTCCGCCGATTCGGTGGTTGCTCGCCGCCTGCTCTCCGACGTTGTGCTCGCCGACAGCTGGTCGGCCGCATGGTCGTTTGTCCAGGCCCATCCGCAGCTTCGGGCGGTAACCGTTGAGGGCGACCTCGTCACCGTCGCAGGGATCAGGATCTCGGCAGGATCTGACGGTCTCGGGGTGGCCCTGGTCCGGGCTCGCGAGGATCTTGCCGCCGCCGACACTGCATTGGCTCGTGCCACCAGTCGGGAAACGTCGTCCCGCCGGTCGCTCCAGGATCATCGCGACGGTGAGCGGTCCCAGCTCGAGGCGCTGGAAGCGATCGAGGCCCGGATGTCGGGCGCGGTCGAAGCGCTCGATCGGGCCGAGCGGGCCGTTGCCGAGGGCGATGCCGAGAAAGGCCGCCTGACGGATCGCCTCAGCGCGCTCAAGGAGGGTGAGCTGCACCGCAACGAGCGACTGGTCGAATTGCGGAGCCGTCTCGACGACCTCGAGGGCGAGGAAGCAGCCCGTCAGGCCGCCTGGGAGGCGCTGAGCCGCCGGCGTCAGGAGATCGCCGATCGCCGGGAACAGTCACAGCGTCTGCGGGAACAATCGGCCGCCGCCCTCGGCGCTGCCACCGAGCGCCGCAAGCTGCTCGAGACGCGACGGGCGGCCGTCGAGATCGAATTGGAGCAAGCGATCGGATTCCATGTCGATCCAGCCGACATAGTGCGATTGGAGCGAGTCGAATCAGACGCCAGGACCGCCCTGTCTCGAGTCGCCGCCCACATCGCGGTGCTCCGTACCCGCCAGGCCGAGCTGCGGCAAACCTCCGGTGAGGCCGTCCGGCGCCTCGACGAAGCCCGCCAAAACGCATCCGACCTCGGCAAGCAAGTCGCCGCTACGAAAGAGACTCGATCAAACCTTGCGGTCGAGATCGAAGGCTTGCGAGTCCGCGCCGAGTCGGTGGCCGAGGGCCTCCGACGGGACCTTGATGCGTCTGTCGAGCAAGCGATCGCTGCTCCGGCCGTTGAATTGCCCGAGAGGACCGACCCGCAATCCCATCTCGAGTCCCTTGAGGCCGACCTGCGGCGGATGGGCCCGATCAATCCGCTCGCCGCTCAGGAATACGAGGATCTGTTTGAGCGGGCCTCATTTCTCGATGGCCAGCTGGCCGACCTCCGGGAGTCTGCCCACGAGCTCGAGAAGGTCATCAAGGCTCTCGACGATGAGATGGCCACCCTGTTTACCGAGGCGTTTCACGACATCTCGGCGCTCTATGCCGAGAACTTCTCACTCCTGTTCCCTGGCGGGCGCGGCCAGCTCTCGCTGTCGGACCCGGGCGATTACCTGAACACGGGCGTTGAGATCGAAGCTCAGCCACTCGGTAAGAAGGTGAGCCGGCTGTCGCTCCTTTCGGGTGGTGAACGATCCCTGGCGGCACTGGCCTTCCTGTTCGCAGTGTTCCGGGCCAGGCCGAGCCCGTTCTATGTGCTCGACGAGGTCGAGGCCGCTCTCGACGACGCCAACCTGCACCGCTTCCTCCGGCTCGTCGAGCTGCTCCGTGACTCCGCTCAGGTGATCATCGTCACCCACCAGCAACAGACCATGGAAGGGGCCGACACCCTGTACGGGATCACCATGGAGCCGGGTGGCTCCACCCAGGTCGTCGCCAAGCGTCTCTCCAACATCACCGTCTGAGCCATGGACAACGCTCTCATCGTCATCCTGGCGGTCGTTCTTCTCTTCGTCGTCGCCGGAGTCATCTGGTCTCGTCGGCCCAAAGAACCTGGCGCTCCGCCGCCCGTCCGATCTGTTGTCCCCCCGCCCGACCGTTCGCTCGGAGACCGGCTCTCCCGGACGCGCCATGCGGTCGGGGATCGCCTATCGGGACTGTTCGGCAGGGGAACCGTCGACGAAGCCTTCTGGTCCGAGCTCGAAGAGACCCTCATCACCGGCGATGTTGGAGTAGCCACGGCAACCGCCGTTGTCGAGCGTGTTCGGGCGACCCGGCCCTCAGAGACGGCCGCTGCCCATGACGCGCTCCGGAGGGAACTGGTTGGCCTGTTTGCGAATCGGAACCGAGCTCTCGGGACCGACGGGAAGCCGGCGCTGATGGTCATCGTTGGCGTAAACGGAACCGGCAAAACCACCTCTATCGCCAAGCTGTCCCATCGGTTGACCGGGGAGGGCAAGCGGGTTGTCCTCGGGGCCGCAGACACATTCCGGGCCGGTGCCTCGGAACAGCTCAAGACCTGGGCCGATCGGGTCGGGGCGGACTTTGTCGGCGGGGAGCCCGAGTCGGATCCGGCCGCCGTTGCCTTCCGTGCCCTCGCCCACGGCAAAGAGGTGGGAGCCGACGTCGTCATCATCGACACCGCCGGACGGCTTCACAGCAACCGCAACCTTATGGAAGAGCTCGGCAAGATCATCCGCGTCCTCACCCGGGAGGCCGGGGCCATCGACGAAACGCTGCTCGTGCTCGATGCCACGATCGGACAGAACGCCATCGCACAGGCCCACACGTTCACTGAGGTCGTCGGGGTCACCGGCATCGTGCTCAGCAAGCTGGACGGCACTGCCCGGGGCGGAGTGGTGGTGGCCGTTGAACAGGACCTCGACCTTCCGGTCAAGTTGATCGGAGTCGGGGAGGCGATGGAGGATCTCGTCACCTTCGAGCCCGAGGTCTTCGTCGACGCGCTGCTCGGAGACAACGGGTAGCGTCGGCATCATGAACGATCAGGAATTGCTCGACACGGCCAGAAAGGCGGCCGAGAACGCCTATGTCCCGTACTCGAACCTGCGGGTCGGGGCTGCTCTCATCGGGAGCAGCGGGACGATCTATACCGGGGCCAATGTGGAGAACGCCGCCTATCCGTCCACCCTGTGTGCAGAAGCGGTGGCCATCGGTCACGCGGTGGCTTCGGGGGAGCGGAATATCACAGCGCTTGCCGTGGTCTCGCTCGATCTCCCCGCCATCTTTCCGTGCGGCCAGTGCCGACAACGGATGGCGGAATTCGATGTGGCGACGGTGGTCCTGGAGGGTCCGACCGG
Source organism: uncultured Gammaproteobacteria bacterium (assembly GCA_964195905.1). Taxonomy (GTDB): domain Bacteria; phylum Actinomycetota; class Acidimicrobiia; order Spongiisociales; family SHLN01; genus SHLN01. The sequence continues at coordinate 17,852 of CAXMQV010000059.1, read as the reverse complement.
CGCTCCGGAGACCCATACTCTGGAAGAACTGCTTCCCAGTCGCTTCACCGACTGGCGCCAGGCTTAAACCTCTACTTGAACCTAAGGTTCGACCACCGGTCGAATACCTCAATGGTCGTGGGCTCTGTGCAGGTTCTTACCCGCGACCGCGACATAAGACGATTTTGTCATTAGTCGAACGAGCGTTTGCTCCACGCTTTGCGGTCGTCCAACCGCACAATGAAGCGCATCGCCGTCCATCCATCGTTGAGCGACAAGCGACGGGTGTCGAGGAGTCCGTGACGGAGGCCGGCCGCCTGGGCCACTTCAGCCGAGACGTCAGTCGCATACCCCGACAATTGCTTTGGCCATGCCACCCACAGGCTTCCGTCGGGCGCCAGCACCCGGATGGCCCGCCCGAGCGACTCGGCCAGGTCGGTCCGCGTCTTGGTGAACAGGACGATGCAGTCCAGATCGTCATCGGAGAGCGACAGTTCGAGGGCCGATTCGGGAAGCGCGCCGAGATCATCGTTGAAGCGCACCGGCGGGTCCGAGAATGCAAACCGTCCGCCGGGTCGTATGCCGAGCCTGCTGATGAGGTCCATACGATCACCGTAACCGCCGATAGGCAACCTCGCTCGCCGATAGGCTCGCGTCATGGAGATGCATCCCGATCTCGAACCGATTCGATTCCTGGTCGGATCCTGGCAGGGCACCGGTCGCGGCGAGTATCCGACGATTGAACCGTTTGGATACCACGAGCAGATCTCGTTCGTTCCCGGGCCCGGCAAGCCGTTCCTGTTCTACACCCAGCGCACTCAAGGCGAGGACCAGGCACCGATGCACAGCGAAGCCGGATTCGTCCGCATGACCGGGCGCGGTCCTGAGTTGGTCATTGCTCAACCAACGGGGCTGGTCGAGGTCCACGATGGTGAGCTGACCGCCACCACCGTCGAGTTCCAATCGACCGCGATGGCAGCGACGGCGACGGCCAAGGCAGTGAGAGAGGTAGTGCGTCGCATCGTGGTTGCCGCAGACACCCTCTCCTACACCCTCGACATGGCCTACGCCGGGGTGCCACTCACGCTGCATCTCACCGCCGCGCTGCAGCGGGTCTAGGAGGCGCGGTCCTCGGAGAGGAACGGCTCGACCAGGGTGAGCAGTTGGTCACGGCGGAACGGCTTCTCGAGATAGCCCTGGGCCCCCAGCTCGGCCACTTCCGCCGCCGTCCCGGACTGGCCGTGGGCGGTGATCACCACCACCGGGATCGAAGCAGTCTTCGGATCGCGCTTGATCTCGCGCAGGAACTGCCACCCGCTCATGATCGGCATGGCCAGATCGAGGATGATGAGGTCGATCGGCTCGGAGCGGGCCCTGAGGATGGCGGCGGACCCATCCTCGGCGTAGGTGCACGTGGCCCCGATCTTCTCGAGGATGTCGGCCACGTAGCGCTGGATGAGCATCACGTCGTCGACGATGAGGACCTTTGCCTTCACGACTCACCCTCGTCTTCCACGCCCAGGGCGAAGGAGCGTTCGCTGCCCTTGACCGTGCGGAACGTCACCCGGTCTCCAGGGGCAACGGCTGTCTTGCCCCGTCCGAGGGAGGTGCGATGAATAAAGAGCTCCTCAGCTGAACGGTCGGGAATGATGAATCCGTAGCCGCTCTCTGTATCGAACCATGCGACCGTCCCGCGCTTGCGCTCGCTTCGTCCCAGGAGGGGATGGATGCTCACCCGGCCGAAGGCGACGACCATGACCGTCAGGAGTGCCAGGAGCAGGAATGGTGCTCCGAAGGCTTGAGCGCTGCCCATGCCGGCGCGAGCCATGATCACGAGGGTCCGTTTGACCCCCGTTTCCGTTCTGGCAACAGGGGTCGAATCCCGCGGCTCATTGGTGGCAGGGAACAGTCCAGCCACCAGTGCTGCTTTGCGGTCTGAGGAGGAGGATGCTCCGACGGTGACGGTGATCGTCATCTGGTCGTGGAGCGTGGGGTCAGATCCATCCACGACCCGGACTATTAGCTCGGCACGGCCGATTAGGTGGTCCGATGGGACGTTCCAGATCAGCACTCCCGTCCCCGGATTGATCGTGGCGCCGGGCGGCACGTCTCCGGACAGCCCGAACCGGGGCGGGACCGCCGGCAGGTCGGCATCGTCGGCGCGGAAGGTCACGGTCAAGGTCGCTCCGGGCTCGGTTGAGAATGGCCCGGACGGTCGGAGCCGGGGCGCGGTCTCCAACTCCAGGACGCTCACTGCTACGGAGGCCTCATCAAGGACTGCCCCCTCCGGATCTGTGATGCGGACCAGGAGGGTGTAGTCGCCCGGTCCCTGGCCCTCCGACGGAGTCCACGAGAATGCCCCGGTGGCGGCGTTGATCGACGCTCCGGCCGGGCCACCGATGAGCGCGAACCGTACCTCGGCGGGCTGCGTGATGTCGGCCGTGAAAGCGATCGGGTCCAGCTCGACTCCATTGATTGGAGCCAACCCAATGAGGGCCGGAAGCTCGACGATCGGGATCGGCGGGAGGGGAGCGGGGACCGTCACGCTCAAGTAGACGGTGGCGGTGGCGGTGGCGCCGGCGGTATCCGCGATCGTGTAGGTGAATGTCTCGGCGTAGGGAGCCCCGCTGCCCGGGGTATACCGGAAGAGGCCGCCCCCCTCAGCGGTGAGGGTGCCGGTAGTCGTGGGATCAAATGAGGTTATTGAGATCGGATCGCCGTCGGGGTCCGAGTCATTGGTGAGCACAGTGAACTCAGCGGAGCCGAGGTCAGACGGGATGAGGAGTGCATCGTCGGTCGCCTCGGGTGCCCGGTTTGTGTTGGTGACGGTCAAGGTGAAGGTCGTGTCGTGGGTGAGGGAGCCGTCGTCGGCGGTGACGGTGATGACGTGTTTTCCGGAGCCGAAGTAGCCGGGGGTGCCGGTGAGGGTTCCGGTGCCATCAGCGTTGTCGGTGAAGGTGGCCCACGGGGGGAGGCCGGCGGCGCTCAGCGCAGGGATGGTCCCGTCGGAATCGGAGGCGCTCACGACGAGTGGCGTCAGCGGAACGGTCTCGGCCGTCACCTGGTCGGCGACGGGGTCGACGACCGGGGGCCGATTCGTATTCGTCACGGCGATGTCGAACACGGCGTCGGCGGGCAGCAGTCCATCGGAGACCGTGACGGTCACGGTTGTGATGCCCGAATCCGTGTAGGCCGGAGTTCCGGATATGTCGGCGGTGTTGTCACCGTTGTCGGTGAGCGTCGCCCAGCCGGGAAGTGTTCCACCGTCCGCGAACGCAACCACTGTGCCATCGGGGTCGCTGGCTGTGAGGATGACACCGAACAGGGCACCTTCGGGGGTGATCTGGGGTCCGGGGTCGGTGATCACCGGGGCTCGGTTGGTGTTTGTGATGGTGAGGGTGAGTGATTCGTCGTCGGTGAGGGTGCCGTCGTTGGCGGTGATGGTGATGAGGTGGGATGCAGCGTCGGTGAACCCGGGGGTGCCAGCCAGGGTGGCGATGCCGTCCCCGTTGTCGGTGAGGGTGACCCAGGCTGGGAGCCCGACGGCGGTCAGGGAAGGACTGGTCCCGTCGGGATCGGAGGCGGTGATCGTGAGCGTGAACGGTGCGGCTTCCGGAGTGCTCTGATCGGAGATCGGATCAACAACGGGCGGCCGATTCGTATCAGCCACCGTCAACGTGAGGGCTTCCACGCCGCTGAGGGCGCCGCCGTCGGTGGCGGTGATGGTGATGAGGGAGCTCCCGGCATCGAAGTAGCCCGGTGTTCCCGAGACGCTGGCGGTTCCATCACCATTGTCGGTGAAACTGGCCCAGCCCGGCAGGCCCGCCACGTTCATGAACGGAACGGTCAGGTCGGGATCGGTGGCAGAGGCAATGAGGACGAAGGCGTCAGTCTCGGCCACCGTTTGATCGGCCATTGGAGCGACCACCGGGGGCCGGTTCGTGTTGGTGACGGTCAGGGTGAAGGCGGCGTCGTGGGTGAGGGATCCGTCATCGGCGGTGACTGTGACGGCGTGCGTCGCAGCATCGGTGAAGCCGGGTATCCCGGTGATCGTTCCCGTCCCGTCCAGATTGTCGACGAACGCCGCCCATGGCGGAAGCCCGGTGGCGCTCAGGGCTGGGATGGTCGCGTCGGGATCGCCGGCGGTCACCACCACCGGCAGTAGAGGGACGCCTTCTGCCACCACAACGTCGGGTATCGAGTCGATGGCGGGTGGCCGATTGGTTTCGGCGATGGCGATGTCGAAAACCGCATCATCGGTCAGGAGCCCGTCGTTGGCGGTGATTGTGACTGTCGTGATTGCGGCGTCCGCGTAGCCCGGCGTTCCGCTGATGGTGGTGGTTCCGTCTCCGTTGTCGGTGAAGGTGGCCCAACCGGGAAGCCCGCTCCCGGTGAAGGTCGGGATGGTGGTGTCGGGGTCCGAGGCGGTGATGGTGACCGAAAAGGATTCATCCTCGGCTCCAGCCTGGTTACCTGGATTGACGATGACCGGTGGCAGATTGGTGTTCGTAACCGTCAGGTCGAAGACGGCGCCATCGGAGAGGCCACCGTCGTCGGCAGTGATCGTGACGGTGGTTGTTGCCGAGTCGCCCCCACCAGGTGTTCCCGAGATTGTGGCGGTGCCGTCCAGGTTATCGAGGAGGGTTGCCCATCCGGGGAGGGTGCCTCCGTCGGCAAAGCTTGGAATGGTGAGATCTGGATCCGAGGCCGTGATCAACAAGCTGAACGGAGCGAGCTCCGGCCCCGTTTGTGCTCCAGGATGTACGATCACTGGAGGCCGGTTCGTGTCGTTGACCGCCCAGGTGAACGTGTCGACGTCGGCCAGGTTGGGTGATCCGTCGTCGGTGACGGTAATTGTGACCGGATGCGTTCCGGAGGAAGCAAAAGCGAGGGCGCCGCTGATGATCCCCGTGCCCGGGTCGATGCTGAGGCCGCCCGGGAGCCCCGCAGCCGCGAATAAGAGATCACCACCGACATCGAGGTCGGTGGCTCCGGCGGAAAGAGAGATCGCGTCACCCTCGGCATCGGTTCGGTCGAGGAGATCCTGATCGAACGCAGGCGGTTGGTTCGTGTCGTTGACCGTCCAGGTGAGTGTGTCGGTGTGCTGCAAGTTGGGGATGCCGTCATCGGTGACGGTGATTTCGACGGCATAGGTCCCGCTGGCGGCGTAGGTGATGGTGCCGGTGATGAGACCGCTGCTGGCATGGATGGTGAGGCCGGGTGGCAGGCTGGTGGCGGCGTAGCGCAGAACATCACCGATGTCGGGATCGGTGGCACCCGCCGCGATCGAAATGGTGGAGCCTTCCGCGTCGGCTCGGTTGAGGAGATCCTGGTTGAAGGCCGGTGGGAGGTTGGGATCAGAGGGGAAGGAGATGGCGATTGCCTCGTAGTTGCCCCCGTCGTCAATGGTGGCGGTCGAGATGACCGAGGCGTCGGTCTTGTCGAACTCGTACAGGAAGTAAGGGCCGGGGGTGTCGGCGGTGGTGCCCCACAGGCCACCGGCCTCGTCGAAGGCAAGGCCGGCCACGTAGGAGGGGATCGATCCGATGGTGCTGGTGGTTCCCGTCTCAGGGTCGATGATGGCAATCGAGGCCGGCCAGCTCAGGTCCCAGTGAATTCCATAGAGCTGGCCATCGGTGGGATCAAAGGCAAGGTCGCCGAAGTGGTAGTAGGCGCCCTGGTGCTGGACGGGAACGTAGTCGACACCGCCGAAGACGCCCGGGACGACGGTACCGGTGACGGGATTGATCTGAAAGAGCACGTCCTCATTGAAAGAGCCTCGCCGGTGGGTTCCGTAGAGATTGCCGTTGAACGGGTCGAAGCTCAGGCTCTCGATGCTGTCGAAGGTGACGAGCCCGACCGGCCCGTTGCCGGAGCCGACGATCGAGGGCAGAGCAGTGAACACCCCGGAGGTGATGTCGATGGTGCCGAGCTGGTCATTCTCGATGGCGAAGAGGGTGTCGGTGCCTGGTTGGAGGGCGATGCCTTCGATGTTCCAGGTGCCGGTGCCGGTTCCGATGTCGACTTCGTTGGTGGCGGGGTTGGGGTCGGTGAGGTCGACGGCAGTCAGGAGATCGTCGCCGCCGTTTGCGCCGCCACTGTTGGCGACCAGGTAGGCGATCTCGCCCACAGAAACCGTCCAGGTGAACGTGTCAACGTCCTGCTCGGTAGGGATGCCATCGTCGGTCACCGTGATGGTCACCGGGTGGGTTCCCGAGGACTTCGGTCCGAGCGCTCCGGTCAGTGCCCCAGTTGCCGGGTTCAGCGAGATCCCTTGCGGGAGCCCCGTGGCGGTGTAGGTGAGCGTGTCGGTGAGATCGGGATCGGTTGCTCCCGACGAGATGGAGATGAGGGTGCCCTCAGAATCCGAGCGGTCCGGGAGGTCCTGGTCGAACACGGGCAGGTTGTTGGGAGGTCCCTGGTTCGACACGCCAGGCGTCCACAGCTGCCCGGCCGGGGGTATATCGGCCGTCGGCAGGTATCCGGCACAGCGGCCGGAGGCGTCTCCACTGGTAGTTGGCTCCCAGCAGGCGCTGTCGTTGCCGTCGACGCCGTTGGGTGTGAGGCTGATCGACTGGCCCGGGCTGGCCGAAGCGATGCCGATGGAGGTCTCGTACGTGTCATCCCACTCGGGCGGCGAAGACGCGATCCCGGTGCCCCAGGCGATGAAGTCGACGCGAAGTCCGCTGTCGTCGTAGAGCCAGAGGGCATCGCCGTTCTTCTGCAGAAAGTTGGAGGGCTGGCCGGCGCCGTCCTGGAAGGCTGCTGTCGGGGCATCGCGTACGCCGCCTGGATCGTGGGTCATCATCCATATGATTGCGTATTCCTGCGGCGCGAGAGCGGCACCTCCGGGAAAGGTGTAGAAGCTGTTGCTGGTTACAGTCCATAGTTCCCACCCCGCAAGCGAAACCGTGGATGCTGTGGCATTGAAGAGCTCAACGAACTGCTCCTGATCTAGGGGCAGTTGATGGTGCAGCACTTCGTTGATGACGATCCCGCCGGCGTGGACTGAGAGGTCGTTCTCGGCCGTGATGACGAGATTGTCAATGTTCATGTGGCTGTCGGAGGTCCCCCCCAGTTGCTCGAATTTGATACGGGTGGTGGCGCTCAAGTGTCCGACGAGGTCGTAGCTGAGGTGTTCGAGTCCCGAATCCAGTGCCAGGTCCCAGGTTTGAAGAACGGTCCAGTCGGTCCCACCATTGTTCGACACCAATAGCTCGATGGTGCCGTCTCCGGATCCGTGTTTGTGCAACTCAACGTCGAACTCGAGGCTGGCCGTGGATGCCCGACTGAGATCGACCTCACGTTCTACTGCTACATCTCCGGGCCCACCTTTCCCGATCATGAGGCAAGGGTCTGAGCCGCCACCGGGGCAGTTGCCTTCCGTGCCGACGACGATCGCTCCGTCGATTGCACCATCGCCTTCACCCGTCTCCATCCAATCGGTGGCCCACGAAGCAGTGCCGTCGTCTCCCAAGAAGCCCGCGTCGAAATTGTCACGATACGTGTCTGTCACTGCGAACGCTGGATCAGCAGGAATCGCCACGAGCGAAGCCGCCAGAGAGAACGCCACGATCATCCGACCCCAGCGGTGAGCACTCGAGGCGGAGCGAGCCGCCGTCATGCGACCTCGTCCGTTATCCCCTCAGCGTACGAGTCACTCACAGGCGTACGCCGGGCCGCCGCGACGTGCGGGGCGAGGCTGCCGGTTGCCTCGATGGTCTGCCGGGATGCGTCGGCGGCGGCCTCGGAGGCAGGGAGAGCGACGATGAAGTGGCTCCAGCCGTCGGCTCGCTCGTAGCTAGCTGTCCCGCCCATGGCTTCGGCCAGGATGCGCACCACTGCCAGGCCAAGCCCGATGGAACCGACCGTGAGCGGGTCTTCGCCCTCGTGGACGTAACGAGTGAAGAGGCGGACTGCCTTGTCGGCCGGCACGCCCGGTCCGTTATCGGCCACAACTATCTCGGTGAAATCTCCGCGCTGCTGCGTACTGACCCGGATGTGGTCGCCACCGTACCTCTCTGCGTTGGCCAGGAGGTTGCGAGTGATCTGCTCCAACCTGCTGGAATCGCACCAGGCGACGCCGGCGACGTCGAAGGTGGTCTCACGGCCGGTAACACGTCGCACATTGGCGGCCAGTTCGGTTGCCAGATCGATGAGCCGGGGCGCCAGAGTGATCGTGCCCGCCTCATAGCGTGCCGAGGCGAGGAGGTCTTCAACCATGCGGTGCAGCTCGACCGACTGATCGTTGATCATCGAGATCAGCTCCATCGAGTAGTCGGGATCGACCAGGCCCTCTTCGATCAGCAGTTCGGAGAACCCGTAGATGCTGGTGAGCGGTGTACGGAGCTCGTGGGAGATGCTGGCCACGAACTCGTCTTTGGCCCGGACGAGGTCCCGTTCGGCGTCGAGCCGGGCATCGAGTTGTACTTCGGCGAGTCGCAGTTGATTCTTGGCGATCCTCCGATATACGAGGATGGCGGTGGCCGGGATGAGGAAGGCGATGACAAAGGCCGCGAGATTGGCGATGCGCGACATCAAGTCGGTGGCGGCTGTAACGGCGGCGGCGGCCTTGTCGCGGTGGACCTTCGTCAGATCCCGGAACGCTTCGAATTGGAGCCGTCCCTCCCCGGCGAGAAGGGTCCCGGCGGTTGTGACATCCCCCTTCTCCAAGAGGTCGATCACCTCATCGCCGGCTCCGACTGCGATGGCGGCCGCATCTGCCAGGTCGGCGTCGGAGCCGATATCTTCCATGAGCGCCTTCGATCGTTCCTGTAGCTCGCTGACGGAGAAGCGTGCCTCAGTGAGGGCTGCCTCGGCGGTGTCGGCATCGGCCACCCCGAGGAGCTGATCCTCGGCAAGGAGGATGGCCTGGCTGAGTGACTTGACGGCGATGTCGTTCGCTCCGAGCGCCGACTCGGCATGGTCGAGGATGAGGGCGTCTTCGGCTACCTGCTGGGCAGCGAAGGAATTCGAGAAAATGAGGGCCGCAATGATGAGGGCCGCTACGGCGGCAGCAGCGGCCATTCCGGCGGCGCGCCGGAATGGTCGTTGCTCCGTGTGGGATTCGGTTATGCGGGACACGACTAGCTCACGGGTAGGGTCTCCCGCTTCTATCGGTCCGATTCAGTCGATACTGACCGAATCTCTTGGGCATCCCGCCGTCTAGGGAAGTGCTTCCAGCAGCTTGGGAATCACCTGATGGAGGTCTCCGACGATGCCGAGGTCGGCGACGTCGAAGATCGGGGCATCGGGGTCCTTATTGACGGCGATGATCGTGCCCGAATCCTTCATGCCAACGAGATGCTGCATGGCGCCGCTGATGCCGCAGGCGATGTAGATCGAGGGTTTGACAGTCTTGCCGGTCTGGCCCACCTGCTTGGAATAGGCCACCCACCCGGCGTCGACCACGGCCCGGGTGGCACCCGTGGCGGCCTCCAGCTTGGCTGCCAGCTGCTCGATCAGTTCGAACTTCTCAGCTGCGCCGAGGCCCCGTCCTCCGGCGACGACGATGTCGGCTTCCTCCAGTTTGGGGCCCTCAGATTCCTCAACGTGCACGGCGGTTACGACTGCCGAACCGGCGTGTCCAACGTCCGGGAGCGGCACGTCGGTCACCGACGGCGTCGTCTCTCCACCCGGCTCAGCGGTGAACGCCTTGGGTCTGGCTAATACCAACGCCGGCCCGTCAGCCCGCACCGCCGTCTCGACCAACTGCGTGCCACCGAAGATCTCGGTAACCACGACCACCGTATCTCCGTCGAGCCGGATGTCGCTGGCGTTCGAAACGACCGGCTTGCCGAGGCGGGCGCTCAGGCGTCCGGCCACGTCACGGTCGGTATAGGTGAGTCCGAACAACACCAGGTCGGGTGATTCCGATGCGCATAGATCGGCCAGGGCGGCGGCGGCGCCGGCGGCCGGCAGGAGGCCCTCGCCGCCGGTGAGCCGGTAAACGGACCCGGCTCCGTAGCGGCCCAATTCTGCGATTGCCTCGTCGCCGGCGCCGAGAAAGACCGCAGAGACCGAACCGAGCTGACGGGCCTTGGTAAGCAATTCAAGGCCGACCGGCGCAGGAGCCCCGTTTGCTTCTTCAACGAATACCCAGATGTTCACGTCAGATCACCTTCAGTTCTTGGAGCTTGGCGACGATTTCGAGATGGGCCTCGCCCTCGTCTTCGATCTTGATGCCCCCCTCCCGGCCCGGAGCATTCGCTACCGAGAGGATCTCCTGGCCCGACCCGGTCGGCTCGACACCGAGGTCTCCGAGGCTGAGCTGATCGATCGGCTTCGACTTGGCGGCCATGATCCCTTTGAACGTCGGGTAGCGGGGCTCGACGACGCCGGCGGTCAGGGACAGAAGAACGGGGGTTGGCGCCGATACTTCGTTGTATCCGGCCGCCGTCTGCTGCTCGATCATGACGGTGGAGCCGTCCAGACTGACCTTGCGAGCGTTGGTCAGGGCCGGCACGCCGAGCAGTTCGGCCACTTGCTGGGGCACGATGCCGCTATACCCGTCGGTCGACTCGGTTCCGCACAGCACGAGATCGAACCCCTCGCGGGTGATGGCAGCCGCCAGGACCTGGGCCGTCTCGAGAGCGCCCGAGCCTCGCAGGGCATCGTCGGTGATGACCACCGCCTTGTCGGCTCCCATGGCGAGGGCCTGGCGGATCCCTTGCAGGTTGCCGGCCGGCCCCATTGAAACAAGCGTGACCGTGCCCTCCGAGGCCTCGGCCAGTTGGAGGGCCATCTCGACGCCGTAACGGTCTCCATCGTCCATGACCTGCTCTTCTGGACGAACGAGGAAGTGCGTTTCTGGATCGAGCTGGCTCGGGTTGGCCGGATCGGGGATCTGCTTGACGCAGACGACGATGTTCATTCAGGTGCTCCTGGTCGGCAGTACCAAAATCCTAGGGCGGCGCGACGGGGTCATTTCTCCGCCGGGTAGCGTGGGTGGGTGGCGCTCAGTTTCCCGCGTGATTGGCCCGATCGGGCCCCGATCCTGGAGGTCTTCGCCGCCGCCCTCGACGCCGTCGATCCCGAGCAGGCAGTGCGAAGCGCGCTCGAGCATCAGCCGTTCACAGGGCCTCTGACGGTCATTGCCCTCGGCAAGGCGGCCGCCGCCATGGCTCGCGGCGTACCGGGGACCAACCGCGGAGTGGTTGTGAGCGATCATGTCGAGGCGGTTCCGGCGGGATTCACGAGCTACCTCGGTGCCCACCCGATCCCCGATGAACGGAGCGAGGAGGCCGGTGCTGCGGTGGTGGCCGAGCTCGAGGCCGGCGAGGGACCGGTGCTATTCCTCGTGTCGGGCGGTTCCTCGGCGCTCTGTGAGCTTCCGGCCGCCGGGCTGTCCATCGGCGGCATCGCCGCTGTTACCGCGGCCCTGCTCCGGTCGGGCGCCGACATCGGCGAGATGAACACGGTTCGCAAACACCTGTCGTCCCTCAAAGGTGGCCGCCTCGGCGAGCGGGTCGGGTCGCGGCCGGCCAGGACGCTCCTCGTTTCCGATGTCGTCGGCGATCCGCTCGACACCATCGGTTCGGGGCCCACCGTTCCGGACCCCTCGACGTACCGCGATGCCATTGAGGTTCTCGAGAAGTACCGGGTCAAGTGTCCTGAGGCGGTTTCCGAGCTACTCGCCGCCGGAGCTGCCGGTCAACGAGCTGAGACGCTCAAGATCCCCGTCCCCGGTCACGAGGTTGCCGTAGTGGCGAACGGCGCCGTGGCCGCCGGGGCGGCCGTTCGGGCTGCCGGGGCCCTGGGCCTGCCCGCCCGCATTGCCACCACCGCGCTCACGGGAGACGCCGAGACTGCCGCCGCCGGGGCCGTTGCCTCAACCACCGAGCTGGGGATGACGTTCTTCGCCGGTGAAACCACCGTCGAAGTGACCGGCGGTGGCGTGGGTGGCCGCAATCAGCATGCCGCCCTGGCTGCCGCCCTCGTTCTCGATGGTGGCGGCGCCGGGGTGCGGTTCGGGGCATTGGCCACCGATGGCGTCGACGGCCCGACCGATGGGGCCGGAGCGGTGGTCGATTCCGGAACGATCGGGCGGGGGCGCGATGCCGGTCTTGATCCGCTCGACTATTTCGCCAATCACGCGTCGCACCCGTTCCTCAAAGCGAGCGGAGATCTCCTCCGGACCGGACCCAGTGGGACCAACGTCGGTGACCTGTGGGTGGTGTGGCGCCCGTGACGGCGCCGTCGAGCTAGTCCGTCGCAACCAGCCTGGGCAACAACTCGTGCAGCAGGCGGGTGAACTTGTCGCGGGCGAGGCCGGCGACTTCTTTCACCTCGTCGTGGGACAGGGGAGTGGCCGAGATGCCGGCGGCCAGGTTGGTGCACAGCGAGATGCCCATGACCTTGGCTCCCATGTGGCGCACCGCGATCGCTTCGGGAACCGTCGACATGCCGACGAGGTCGCCACCCATGCGGCTCACCATCTGGATCTCGGCCGGCGACTCGTAGCTCGGGCCGGTCAACCAGGCGTAGACGCCCTCCTGGAGGTCGACCCCAAACTCATCTCCCACGCCCCTGGCGAGGGCCCGAAGATCAGCGCTGTAGAGGTCGGTGAGGTCCGGGAATCGGGTGCCGAGGCGGTCGTCGTTGGTTCCAATGAGCGGATTGGCGGCCGTCAGGTTGAGGTGGTCGCTGATGAGTACGAGGTCTCCCGGGGAGAACGCCGGGTTGACACCGCCGGCCGCGTTGGTGAGTACGACGGTGCCGGCTCCGGCCATGACCGCGGTCCGGACCCCGGCCACGACCTTGGCGAGCGGCCAGCCCTCGTAGTAGTGAACCCGGCCTGCGAATACGAGAGCGGCACCGTCGGCGACTTCGGCCGAGTAGAGGCTGCCGCCATGGCCGGCGACGCGTGGAACCGGAAAGCCCGGAAGGTCGGTGTAGGGAATCTCAATGGCACCGGGGAGGGTGGCAGCGAAGTCACTCAACCCCGACCCGAGCACCAGGGCGGCCCCGTGGCTCTCCCGGCCGGTTCGCTCGGCAATCAGTGCGGCCGCAGCCTGGAGTTCTTCGTAATTCATCGCACCTCTCCAATGATGAGCGGCTTGGGGGCCGGTTGATCGTCCTCGATAATCCAGGCATCCGCCAGCAGGGAAAGGGCGGCTTCGAGTCTGGCGGGTTCGCTCCATCCGACCCGAGCCAAGGATTCGCCCGCCTCGACTGGTTCGCCAACTTTCTTGAGAATCGTGATGCCGACTGCCGGGTCGACATCGTCCTCCTTCTTGGACCGGCCGGCGCCGAGGCGGACCGCTGCGGTCCCGACGGTGTGGGCGTCGCATTGGGTGACAAATCCCGCTCGCGGGGCCGGGAGTTCAGTTACGTGACCCGGAGTCGGTAGGAGGCTCGGGTCGGCTACTACGGCCGGGTCGCCGCCCTGGGAAGCCACCAGTTCTTCGAATTTGCGGAGGGCGGCACCCGATTCGATCTCGTCGACCAGGCGTCGTCGCCCCTCGTCCAGGTCGCGAGCGGTTCCGGCCAACATGAGCATTTCCGCTCCGAGTCGCAGGACTACCTGACGGACATCGTCCGGGCCGCCACCCTGCAGCACCTCGATCGACTCCCGGATCTCATTGGCGTTTCCGACTTCACGTCCGAGCGGTTGATCCATGTCGGTGAGAACGGCCACCACCTGGGTCTCGTGCCATGCCCCGATCCCGACCATCGTCTCGGCCAACTGGCGGGCCGATGTTTCGTCCTTCATGAAGGCGCCGGCGCCGACCTTGATATCGAGTACAAGGGCATCGGCGCCCTCCGCCAACTTCTTGGACATGATGGATGAAGCGATGAGCGGAATCGATGGCACGGTTCCGGTGGCGTCCCGTAGGGCGTAGATTCTCCGGTCTGCCGGCACCAGGTTTGCTGAGGCTCCCGCAATCACTAGTCCATGCGCACGGAGGATGTCTGAGAAGGTGCTGTTGAGCTGCGTGGTGAAACCGGGGATCGACTCGAGCTTGTCCAGGGTCCCGCCGGTGTGGCCGAGCCCGCGACCGCTGATCATGGGCACTGCCACGCCGCAGGCTGCCACGATCGGAACCAGTGGAATGGAGACTTTGTCGCCCACCCCTCCGGTTGAGTGCTTGTCTATCTTCGCAATGGCCAGGTCGGAGAAATCGAAGACCTCGCCGGAATGCAGCATCGCTTCCGTCCAGGCTGCCAACTCTCCACCGTCGAGGCCGCGCCACACGATCGCCATGAGCAGTGCGGCCATCTGATAGTCGGGGATCTCGTCTTTGGTGTATCCGTCGATCAGCCAGGCAACCTCGTCGGCCCGAAGGCGTTGACCCTCGCGTTTGCGCTCGATCAGTTCGACCACGCTCATCGAGCTACCCGGGCCGGGCGATTCGGAAGCAGAAGAAGGTGTCATCAGCTGTCAGTATGGCGGAATAATCAATCGCCTTCATCCGAGAACGCGGGAGTCATATGCGAGCCGTAGACATCATCATCAAGAAGCGAGAGAAACGGGAACTCACAGAGGCAGAGATCGAGTTCCTGGTGGAGGGATTCACCAACGGGGACATTCCCGACTATCAGATGGCCGCCTGGGCGATGGCCGTGCTCCTCAACGACATGAGCGATGAGGAAACGACTTACCTCACAATGGCGCTGGCCCGGAGTGGGGAGATGCTTGATCTAAGCGATGTGGCGCCGATGGTCGTCGACAAACACTCGTCGGGCGGTGTCGGAGACAAGACCACGCTCGTGGTCGAGCCGATCGTCGCCGCCTGCGGCCTTCCGGTTGGCAAGATGTCGGGCCGGGGCCTCGGGTTCAGCGGTGGCACCCTCGACAAGCTCGAGTCGATCCCGGGCTTTCGCACCGACCTGACCATGAGCGAGTTCCTGGAGCAGCTCCGAACCCACGGCATTGTTTTGATCGGTCAAACGGGCGAGATAGCTCCCGCCGATGGCAAGCTCTACGCCCTGCGGGACGTCACCGGAACCGTCGAAGCAATCCCACTGCTGGCGTCCTCAATCATGAGTAAAAAGATCGCGGCGGGAGCGCAGGCGCTGGTGCTGGACGTGAAGGTGGGGTTGGGGGCATTCAAGCCCAAGATGGAGGATGGACGCCGGCTGGCTGAGCTGATGGTTGCCATCGCCAAGCTGACCGATCGGAAGGCGATCGCATTGCTCTCCGACATGAACCAGCCCCTTGGTCGGACGGCTGGGAATGCATTGGAGGTACGCGAGGCGATTGACACGCTGCATGGTGGCGGACCTGCCGACTTCAGGGAGCACTGCCTGACGGTTGCTACCCACATGCTCACCCTCGGAGGTATCGGGGCCGACGAGTCCGCCGCCCGTGAACGGGCAGAGGCGGTGCTAGACGGGGGCGAGGCCTGGGAACGCTTCCGGACCCTGGTCGTGGCCCAGGGGGGCGATGTGGGCTTCATCGATCAACCCGAGCGGCTCCCGAATGCGCCCTTGGTGGAAACCTTCGTTTCACCGCAGAGTGGCTTCATTTCGCAAATCCATGCCCGGGTAATTGGCGAGACCGTGGTCGAGCTTGGTGGCGGACGGGCCAAGAAGGGCGATCCGATCGATCACTCAGTTGGCATCGAGGTACTCCACAACGTGGGGGACCGAGTCGAGCAGGGGGAGCCGTTGTTCACCGTCCACGCCAACAGCGAAGTAAAGCTCGCCCACGCCAGCACCCGGGTGTTCTCTGCGTACACGTGGAGCGACGAGGCCGTTGAGGCCCTGCCGCTGTTCTACGGGGTTATCCGCTAGGAGCTTCTCAACCGCGGTGGTCGGTGATGTCGTGGAGGAATGACGTACCAACCGGGAAGGGCTCGAGGTCGAATCCTTCCGCAATGGTGGCGGCTACGTCGGTGTACTGATCCCGGGCGCCGAGGATGACGCCGGCGGCGCCCCCACTCCACACCATGAGCGGCACGTATTCGCGAGTGTGGTCGGTGTCCCCGTCGGTCGGGTCGTTTCCGTGGTCGGCGGTGAAGATGAGCAGGTCGAGCGGGGTGAGGGTCTCGAGCAGGTGGGGTACGAACTCGTCGATGACTGCCAGCCCGGCCGCGTACCCCTCCGGGTCTTCCCGATGGCCGTATCGCATGTCCAGGTCGACGAGGTTGGTGAACACCAGTCCCTGCTCGACCGCGTTGATGGCAGCGACGGTGTGCTCGAGACCATCCCGGTCACCTTCAGTGTGGACGGCGTCGGTGAGCCCCCTGCCCACGAAGAGGTCCTCGATCTTGCCGACTCCGTAGGTGCGGAGACCGGCCGCGTGGACTTTGTCGATGATGGTCGGGCCGTGCGGCGGCATGGCGAAGTCCTTCCGGTCATAGGTCCGGTTGAAGCTGCCGATTTCGCCGATGAAGGGCCGGGCGATGACCCGGCCGATCCGGTAGTCGTCGCAGATGATGCGGGCGATGCCGCACACCCGGTGCAGTTCGGGGACGTTGGCCACGCTGTCGTGGGCGGCGATCTGGAGGACCGAGTCGGCCGACGTGTAGAGGATGAGGGCGCCGGTCTCGAGATGCTCGGGTCCCAGCTCATCGATGATGACCGTGCCGGAGGCCGCGTAGTTGCCGATGAACTTGTATCCGGTCTCGGCGGTCAGTCGCTCGACCAGTTCGGCCGGGAATCCGGTGTCGGTGAACGTGGCGTGCGGATTCTCGGTGATGAGCCCGGCGATCTCCCAATGGCCCGTGGTCGAGTCCTTGCCGCCGGAAGCTTCCCGCATGCGGCCGACCGCCATGGTCGGGTTCTCGACGGGGGGCACGCCGAGGATGGCTGGGTGCAGGTTACCGAGCCCGGCCGCCTGGAAATTGGGGAGATGGAGGCCTCCCACCGCTTCTGAAACGTGGCCGATCGTGTCCGATCCGACGTCTCCATACTCAGCTGCGTCTGGCGCTTCTCCCACACCGCACGAATCCATGACAATGATGACTGCTCTGCGAATATCCATGGGCCAACACTAGGACTTCGAGAGGGTCGCTCGCTTGGCTCGTTGCGACATACCGCCCACCGCCCACAGCCCACCGTATCCGGCGCTTTCTGGCTCGGTGGGCGGTACGCGGTCGGCGGTTCGCTGCGGCGGCGAAGCCGCCGCTAATACGTCCCGAACAGCCGATCCCCCATATCGCCGAGGCCGGGGACGATGTAGTAGTGGTCGTTGAGACCTTCGTCGAGGCCGGCGGCGACGATGCGGACGTCGGGATGGTCGTTGTTGATTCGTTTGACGCCTTCGGGGGCGACCACTACGCAGATGGCGGTGATGTCGGTGGCGCCGCTGCCTTTGACCTTTTCGATCGCCCAGGAGAGCGACCCGCCGGTGGCCAGCATCGGCTCGAGGATCAGCACCTGCGAGTCCGACAGGTCGGGGATCTTGTAGTAGTACTCCTGCGGCAGGGCCGTCTCTTCGTCGCGGGCGACACCGGCGTACCCGACCTTCACGTCGGGGAGCAGGTCGAGAACGGCGTCGAGCAGGCCGAGCCCGGCCCGCAGCACCGGCACCGCCACCATCTGGCGGGCGAGTCGGTATCCGGGGGTATCGGCCAGGGGAGTGGTGACAGTACCTTCGGCGAGTGGGGTACGGGCAGTCGCTTCGGTGAGCAGCAAATAGCACAGCCGCCGGGTCGTCTCCCGGAAGGATTCGGGAGCCGTGTCCTTGTCCCTCAATATCGTCAAATAGTGCCTGGCGAGCGGGTGCTCGACAACGGTGATGTCCACTAGTGCCCCTTTGTGTCCGCGTGGTCCCAATCGTACCCGGACGTACCAGGCCCCCCGCCGAGAGGCCCGGCGTGTCCGGGCCCCTCTCCTGTCGACAACCCCCGTTGTCCGAACCGACCCTCGGTTCACTACGACATGTCCCTTCGAAGCCGTGATCTGACATTCTCAGAAGAGTTTCG